>DATMDQ010000103.1:0-77285 GCA_035557715.1 Gemmatimonadales bacterium | reverse complement strand
AAGGGTATCGCCCGGTAGCGATGTCGCGCGGAGATAACCGCTGAAAGCATCTAAGTGGGAAACTCTTCCCAAGATGAACACTCCTGGACCATAAGGTCCCTAAAGGGCCCTGGGAGACTACCAGGTTGATAGGCCGCAGATGTACGGCGCGCAAGCGCTTCAGTCGAGCGGTACTAATCGCCCGTGAAGTTTGATCTCTTCATCTTCGCATCGGTTTGCAACCATCCATTCCTTAGTTGTCGGCTAGAAGCTCTTAGCTATTAGCTGTCTACTGCTCCGTCAAACGAGTAGCGAACAGCCGATAGCTAACAGCCCATAGCCTTCTAAAACGGCTGGCGATTAGCGCGCAGGGGCCACACCCGTTCCCATTCCGAACACGGTAGTTAAGCCCTGTAGCGCCGATGGTACTGCAATCGCGAGGTTGTGGGAGAGTAGGCCGTCGCCAGCTTCTCTTGTGAAAACCCTATCGGGCTTTGCCCGGTAGGGTTTTCTGCTATAGGCTATTAGCCATTGGCTGTTCCTCGAGGGCGAGTACGTCTATCCAGGTTGACCCAGACCTCCTCCTGCAGGCCCAGAGCCCAGAGCCCATAGCCAATAGCCTATAGCTGATGGCAACCTATCTTGATACATGCCTTCCAAGACCGGCCACATCGCCCTCGCCGGCGCCCCCAATGTCGGCAAGTCCACGCTCCTGAATGCCCTGGTTGGCCAGCATCTCGCCATCGTCAGCCCCAAGCCCCAGGCCACCCGTCTGCCGGTAACCGGCATCCGCACCCAGGGCGACACCCAGTACATCTTCCACGATCTCCCCGGGCTCCTCGATCCCGGCTACCTGCTGCAGTCCCGGATGCGGGACCTGGCCCTCGACACCGCGGCGCGGATGGACCTGGTTCTGCACCTGCACCCGGCAGCCGAGGCGCCCGCTCCGCCGTTCGAGCGCCTGGCCGGCATTGCCCAGCCACTCGGCGTGCCGATCCTGACGGTCTACACCAAAGGGGACCTCGTGGCCCCGCTGCGCCGGTCCGCCCTCGAGCTCGAGGCGCCGGTGGTGGCCGAAGGTGGGGACCCGGGGCTGGACCGGTTGCTCGCTCGCATCCGGACGTTGCTCCCGGAGCGGCCGTTCGAGTTCGACCCGGAGGAGATCGGGACGCAACCGCTGCGCTTCTTCGTGGTCGAGTACCTGCGCGAGGCCGCCTTCGCGTTGCTGAGCGATGAGGTTCCCTATTCCTTCACCGCGGAGGTCGAGGAGTTTCGCGAAGCCGAGCGCCCCATGTACATTCGAGTCACGCTCTTTGTCGAGCGCGAGTCACAGAAGGCCATCGTCATTGGGCGGAACGGCCAGACCATCAAGGCACTGGGCGCCCACGCCCGAGAACGACTCGAGGAGCTGATCGGCGCGCCGGTCTATCTCGACTCCTGGGTGAAGGCGCTGCCGAACTGGCGCAAACACTCTGGCGAGCTCGCCCGGTTCGGGTTCCCTCCACCTGCAGGTCCGGCCGCGGTGCCCCCGCAGCACCGCGAAACTGTCTAGCCCGACAAGGAGTACGCATGACCCTGGCCCCCGAGCTGCTTCAGATTCTGGTTTGCCCCAAGTGTAAAGGCGATCTCGAATATCGGGTCTCGCCCGAGGCCCTGGTTTGCCACTCATGCCGTCTGGTCTTTCCCGTGGAAGACGGGATCCCCATCATGCTGATCGACGAAGCCAAGCCGCTCTGACGGACGGGCGGCCAGCCGGACGGAGGTAGGACAAGCTCAATCCCGATAATCTTTCCCACCGCCTGCCCGCCCGTCCGTCCGTGGCCCTGATCCTGCTGTTTCGCCGCTGAGTGTTCGATTTTGGAGCCCCACCCACGAGTGGGAGCCACGGTCCGTAGCGCTTGGCCAGGCAGCCACGGAAGCCCGGGTCCATCGTCGGTTTGACTTGCTGTTGCGGGAGGCCTAAGTTAGCTACACGTAACTCCTTACGAGAGGCGATTGGTGCGGACTCGTCCGACGATTCTTTTCTTTTCGCCGGACGGCTGTCCGGTCCCCACCCTGGTGCGCCAGTGGGCGGCCGCGCATACGTTCCCGGTTCTGGCGCTTAGCCAGCCGGACGACGTCGAATCAATCGTTTTGCGGGGGCATCCCTGCCTCCTCTTCGTGGACGGGGACAACTCGGGAACGACGGGAGTGGGGCTCGTTCGGCGGCTCAAGGCCGACGCCTTTACCGCCATCGTGCCCATCACAACGCTGGCCGGCACCCACCACCCGGAAGAGGTCCAAGCCTGGTTCACCTCCGGTGCGGATGAGGTCCTGACCGGGCTGTTTTCCCCGGCCGAGCAGCGATCCCGCATGGATGCCATGCTGGTGCGCACCGAGCGGGACGTGTCGGTTCACCCGTCCACCAGACTGCCCGGTACCACGGAGATCGAGCGCGAGATCCGGCGCCGGCTCGAGTCCAGCCAGGAGTTCGCGGTCTGTTACGCGGACCTGGACCACTTCAAGGAGTTCAACGACCGCTACAGCTATTATGATGGCGATCGGGTCATCTACATTCTCTCGCGGATCCTGCATGACGTGGTGAGAGGGCTCCTGGGACCACGGGGGTTTGTGGGTCATATCGGGGGAGACGATTTTATCTTCATCATTCCCGCCGACGAGATCAGCCCGGTCTGTAGCGAAATCCTCGAGGTCTTCGATTCGCTGGTGCCATTGCAATACAACGAGCAGGACCGCAGGGCAGGGTATTTCTTTGGCAAGGATCGCCGGGGTCAGCTGCACCGGGTGCCGCTGATGACGCTGTCAATCGGCATCGTCACCAACCGGCACCGCCAATTTGCGCATCCCGCTCAGGTGAGCGAGCTTGCGACCGAAATGAAGAGCTACGCGAAGACGCTGCCCGGGTCGGTGTTCGTGGTCGATCGGCGGCAAGGCGTCACCGGGGAAGAGCGGACCGGACCGACCTCCAGGGAACAGGCCTGAGGATCATATGAACGTCACGTGCCCGAATTGCGCCACCGTCTATCGCGTCGACCCCGCCAAGGTCCCTCAGTCCGGCGTCCGGGCACGCTGCGCTGTCTGTAGCGCGGTGTTCGCGGTGACCACCACGCCTTCCCAGCCGCCGACGGTTGCGCCGCCTCGCGCCGAAGCACCGCGACCAGAGCCGCCTCGCGCAGTGCCCAGTCGCGCGGAACCTCCTGGAGCAGAGCCCCCGCGGGCAGAGCCTCCACGACCAGAGCCCCCGCGGACAGAGCCCCCGCGGACAGAGCCTCCTCGAGCGGAGCCCAGCCGCACCGAGCCGGTGCGGAGTGAGCCGGCGCCGGCACCTACGCCACCTCCTCAGCGGCCCGCGACGCCCCAGCGGCCGGCGGCTCCGGCCACGCGAGGCGCTACGGGATCGCCCGCACCTCCAGCCTCGAAGCCTGGCTCCGCGACGCCGGGCGCCGGTTCAGCCCCGGCGTCCCCAGCCAGACCGTCTTCGCCCGCGGCGCCAGCCGCGGCTTCGGGCCTACCCAGGCCCGCGTCACCCACGCCGCCCGCAGCAGCCGCGCCCAAACCACCCTCGCCGCCGGCCGCGGCCCCCACGGCGGCCGCTCGCCCGCCAGCTCCCGCCGGCAGCCGACCGGCCAATCCATTTTTGTCCCAGGACCCCGCCCTCAAGGCTCGGCGGCTGGCCCGTGCGCTCATCTCCGACATGGTGGTCTACCACCCCGGGAAGCGGCAGGAAGGCCTGCGCGACGGGAACCTGAAGGAGCTGTTCGAGGAGGAGATCAAGAAGAGCTGGGAGGAGTATGCCGATCAGGTCGGGCGCGAGGTCGCCGAGTCAACGGGGTACTTCCGCGAGGCCCTGAACGAGATTCTCGCCGGGGGCCGCCAGATCTTCTGAAGGTGAGAAGTAAGAAGTAAGAGGTGAGAGGTGAGAGGTGAGAAGTAGAAGCAAGAAATCGGGGCGGGGCGGCCTTCTTACCTCTCACTTCTCACTTCTCACTTTTTGCATCACACCCCCATTAGCTTTCCGCATCCCCTTGCATGGAGTAGTTGGCATGTCGGACCTCGTCGATCGTCTGACCGACCTGCAACGCCGAGTCGCTGAACTCCGAGACTTTCTTTGACTTGCCGGCCAAGGCGGCGCGGCTGAAGGCGGTCGAGGACCAGCAGGCCCTGCCTGGTTTTTGGGCCGACTCTGAAGCCGCGAGAAGTTCAGTTCAGCAGATGAAGGCCCTCAGAAACTGGCTGATCCCCTACGACAGTCTGCATCGCCGGCTGGACAGCGCGCTCGAAATGGCCGAGCTGCTGGACGCGGAGCCGGACGAGTCCATGTCGGCCGACCTGGCCCGGGAAGCCGACGAGCTCGAGGCCGCAGCTGAGGCCTTCGAGCTCCAGGCGATGCTTCAGGGGCCGGAGGACGCGCGCGACGCGCTGCTCACCATCCATCCGGGCGCCGGCGGCACCGAGTCGCAGGACTGGGCTGAGATGCTGATGCGGATGTACGTGCGCTGGGCGGAGCGGCACGGCTTCGAGGTCGCCATCCTCGACCTCCTTCCGGGGGAGGAAGCCGGGATCAAGTCGGTCACGATCGAGATCAAGGGGGAATACGCCTACGGCTACCTCAAGGCGGAGAAGGGGGTTCACCGTCTGGTGCGGATCTCGCCCTACGACTCCCAGGCGCGCCGCCATACCTCCTTTGCCTCGGTCTTCGTCTACCCGGATATCGACGATACCATCGAGGTGGACCTGCGGGAGGAGGACATCAAGATGGATGTCTTCCGGGCTTCAGGGGCTGGAGGGCAGCACGTCAACAAGACCTCCTCGGCGGTGCGGCTTACCCATGTGCCGACCAACACGGTGGTCTCCTGCCAGCAGGAGCGGAGCCAGACGAAGAACCGGGCCACCGCTATGAAAATGTTGCGCGCGGCCATCTATCAGAAAAAGCTGGAGGAGCAGGAGGCGGCTCGGGCGGTGGTCGAGGCCACCAAGACCGACAACTCCTGGGGCAATCAGATTCGGTCGTACGTGTTCCAGCCCTACACCATGGTCAACGATCATCGCACCGAGGTAAAGGTCGGCGATGTACAGCGAGTGATGGACGGCGATCTCGACACCTTCATCCAGGCGTACTTGAAGCGGTTCGGAGGAAAGGCGGCGTGAGCACGGTGGAGGAACGATCGTTCGTCGAGCTGGCCCGTCGGGAGAAGCGGACGGCGTTGGAGGCGCTGGGCGTCCAGCCGTTTGCTTACCGCTACGAGCGCACCCACACCGGCGCAGAAGCCCTGGCCGCATACCGCAACGAAATGGGCGAGAGTGGCCCCCGCGTCCGGGTCGCCGGTCGTATCGACCACCTTTCTTCACACGGGAAGACCACGTTCGCTCACCTGGAAGACCCCAGTGGACGTATCCAGGTCTATTTTCGCCGCGATGCGCTGGGTCCGGGCTACGAGCTGGTGGAACTGCTGGATCTGGATGACCACGTCGGTGTGGAGGGCACCCTGTTCCGGACCAAGAAAGGCGAGGTAACGGTCAAGGCAGACACGCTGACCATGCTCGCCAAATCACTTCGTCCGCTCCCGCGAGGAAAGACCCAGACCGGGTCTGAAGGTGCCGTCACCTTCGGCGGCCTCACCGACCCCGAACTGCGCTACCGCCAGCGCTATGCCGACCTGGCGGTGCATCCCGATGTGCGGCAGGTCTTCGTGCTCCGCGCCAAGGCCACCGCCTTCATCCGGCGGTTCCTCGACGAGCGCGGGTTCCTCGAGGTTGAGACCCCGATTCTGCAGCCACTCTATGGCGGTGCCGCGGCGCAGCCGTTTGTGACCCACCACAATGCGTTGGACATGCCGCTCTACCTCCGCATCGCGGATGAGCTGTATCTCAAGCGGCTGCTGGTCGGGGGAATCGAGCGGGTCTATGAGATCGGGCACGATTTCCGGAACGAAGGCATGGACCGGACCCACAATCCGGAATTCACCATGCTGGAGCTCTACCAGGCCTACGCCGATTACACCGACATGATGAGCCTCACCGAGGCACTGATGTCCGGCGTCGTCCGGCACTGCTTGGGCACCACCGTCTTGGAACGCTCCGGCACCACGCTGGACTTCGCGCCACCGTTTCAGCGGGTGCCGTTCATCGAGGGCATCCGGGAGCGCACCGGCCTCGACCTGCGCACCGCAACCGAGGGCGAGATGCGTGCCGCACTCAAGGCCCACGCCGACCCGCAGGCGATCTCGGCCTTGTCCGGCGCCCGGCTCCAGGATGAGGTATTCAAGGTGTTTCTCGAGCCCCAGCTGGTGCAGCCGACGTTCGTCGTGGACTATCCCAAGACGCTGTCGCCGCTGGCCAAGGAACATCGCAGCGACCCGTCACTCACCGAGCGGTTCGAGCTGTTCGTGGGCGGGCGGGAGCTGGTCAATGCCTTCAGCGAGCTCAACGATCCCGATGACCAGCGTCGCCGGTTCGTGGACCAGGTGGGGCAGCGGGCCGCCGGCAACCAGGAGGCGCACAGCTACGACGCCGACTACATCCGGGCGCTGGAATACGGGATGCCTCCTGCCGGGGGGCTCGGTCTGGGTATCGATCGTTTGATGATGCTCATTGCCGACAAGCCTTCGATTCGCGATGTCATCATCTTTCCTGCCATGCGTCCGGAGGACTCATGAAAAAGTTAGGCGCATGGTTTCGGTGGCCTTCTGCAGCCGAGTGGAGCAAGATCCGCGCGGGCACCAGGCTGGAGTGGCGGATCGCGCGGCGCTATCTCCGGAGCCGGCGGACCGCCCGAACGGCATCCCTCAACACGGTGATCTCCACCGGTGGCGTCGCAGTCGGTGTGACGGCGCTGATCGTGGTGCTGGGGGTGATGAACGGGCTGGCCGATGACCTGCGAGAGCGGATCCTGGTGGCCAACCCCCATCTCCGCATCCTCACCTTCGGCTCCGGACTCCGGCTGGACGACTGGCAAGGCGTCATCAAGGAGATCCGGAAGCAGCCGGGCGTGGTCGCGGCCAGTCCAGAGGTCATAAGCCAGGCGGGGATCACCGCGGGCCAGGACTACGGCGAGGGGGTCAACCTGGTCGGGTTCGATCCCGATACTGGAAGTAGATCGGTCACCTCGCTGCCCCAGGCCGTTACGAAAGGCGATCTGTCATTCAAGGCAAGCAAGCCGGGCGTGGACGGAGGCGTGCTCCTCGGTTCCCGTCTGGCCTCCCGGCTCTCGGTCTACCCGGGTGATATCGTCACCCTGGTACCGGTCACCCAGGCCAAGATCAACCCGGCGCTCGGGGTGGCGGTGCCGCGATTCTGGAAGTTCGAGGTTACCGGCCTCTTCGACACCGGCATGTTCCAGTACGACAACCAGTTCGTCGTCATGTCCCGGGAGATGGCCCAGCGGTTCACCGGGCTGGGCGAGGCCGTGTCCGGAATCGCGGTCCGGGTGGACGACCCCGACCGGGCTCCGGAGATCGGCGAGGCCCTGGAGAAGCGGCTGGGCTACCCCTACCGGGCGCTCGACTGGCAGACGCAGAACTCCAGCCTCTTCAGCGCGCTCCAGCTGGAAAAGCTTGCCATGGGCCTGGTTATCTTTTTTATCATGGTCGTGGCTGCCTTCAACATCGTCGGGACACTCACGATGGTAGTAACCGACAAGACCCGTGAGATCGGCATCCTGCAGGCGATGGGGCTCACCGGGCCGGCCATCGCCCGGATTTTTCTGGTCCA
This sequence comes from Gemmatimonadales bacterium, assembly GCA_035557715.1. Classification (GTDB taxonomy): domain Bacteria; phylum Gemmatimonadota; class Gemmatimonadetes; order Gemmatimonadales; family GWC2-71-9; genus CAVVWJ01. The sequence continues at coordinate 69,596 of DATMDQ010000103.1, read as the reverse complement.
GGGTGCGGTGATCGGTGGAGTGGGGACCCTGCTGGGCCTGGTGCTCGGCTTGACGGTTTCCTACGTGGTTGACAGCTCCGGCTGGGTCAGGATAAACCCGGCCGTATACTTCATCGATCACCTTCCGGTCCACATCGAGTGGCAGGATGTCGCAGTGGTCGTACTGACCAGTCTCGCGATCGCCGTGGCCGCCACCCTCTACCCCTCGCGCTCCGCCGCGGCGCTTTCACCAGTGGACGCGATCCGCCACGAATGACAGCCATCCTCGAGGCCCAGGGGCTCCGCAAGGTCTATCGCGGCGGCGACGGCAATCCCATCGAGGTGTTGTCGGGCGTGGATCTGATGGTGAGCCGGGGAGAGTTCGTCGCCATTGTGGGGGCCAGCGGCTCGGGAAAGAGCACTTTGCTGCACCTGCTGGGCGCGCTCGACAGCCCCTCAGGCGGGACGGTCCGGCTGGGCGGCCAATCATATGTCGATGAAACCCCGGAGAGCCTGGCCGCGATTCGGAACCGGAAGCTGGGGTTCGTATTCCAGTTCCATCACCTGCTCCGAGAATTTACCGCGTTGGAAAACGTGATGATGCCGTTGCTGATCGCCGGCGAGGACGATGCGAAGGCCCGCTCCCGGGCCGAGGAGCTGCTGGCCGCGGTAGGTCTGGCCGGCCGGATGTCGCACCGGCCTTCCCAGCTGTCGGGCGGGGAGCAGCAGCGGGCCGCGGTGGCGCGCGCTCTCATTGCCGATCCACTCGTGGTGCTGGCCGACGAACCGTCCGGCAACCTGGACAATGCCAATAGCGAGCGACTGCATGGGCTCTTCGCGCATTTATCACGGGAGTTTGAGACCGCGCTCATCGTAGTCACCCACAACCGATCCCTGGCGGCGCGAGCCGACCGGGTGCTGTCGCTCGAGGGCGGACGCCTGGTACCCCTCTCCGGCGTGGAGTCCATGCCCTGATGTCCTGCGAGCAGTGCCGCGAGCGTGAGGCGGTCATTCACCTCACCCAGATCGTCAACGAGCAGGTGACCACCCTGCATCTCTGTGAGCGTTGCGCCGCCGAGAAAGGGGTGGAGAGCCCGGGCGCCGCACCGAAAACGCCGCTGGGGACGTTCCTCGCGGCCATGGGCGAGGAGCTGCCCGAGGCGCCGGCCCCGCGGACCGGCGACAGCTGCCCGCGCTGTGGCGGGTCGCTGCAGGATTTTCGGGAGAGCGGCAGGCTGGGCTGTTCCGAGTGCTACCGGTCCTTCGAGGTGCCGCTGCGCGACCTGCTGCGCCGGCTGCACGGCTCGACCCACCACATGGGCGAGCGCTATACCGAGGCGGGTGGAAGTAGCCCGCCCAGCGCGCCCAATCCGGCCATCGAGCTGCGAGAGCAGCTCCGCGTGGCCGTGGAGACCGAGAACTTCGAGCTGGCGGCCGAGCTCCGCGATCGCCTGCGGGTGATGGAATGATCGACCTCAGCCTGCTCACCGACGGCGGGGTCGGCTGGCTCGATGCCAGCGGCCCCTCCAGTCACCTGATCCTCTCGACCCGGATCCGCCTGGCGCGGAACCTGGCGGGGCGGGTTTACCAGGGACGCAACTCGGAGTCCGAACGGGAGGACATTCTCCTCACCGTGGAGGCCGCCGCGCGGGATACCGTGCTGCTCCGGCGGGCCATCAAGTTCCGGCTCGACCGCCTGGACCGAAGCGACCGGCAGCTGCTGCACGAGCGGCACCTGGTAAGCAAGGAGCTCGCCGGTCTGGACAGCGATGGCCGGGTCCGCTCGGGCGCCTCGTTGCTGGTTCAGGATCGTCTCGGCGTGATGCTGAACGAGGAGGATCATCTGCGGCTTCAGGGCCTCCATTCCGGGTTCGCACTGGACGCCGCGTATGCCGAGGTCGACCGGCTGGACGCCGAATTGGGACAACGACTTGCATTCGCATTTCACTCTGAATTCGGTTACCTTACCTCCTGTCCAACCAACGTCGGTACCGGGCTACGGGCTTCGGTCTTGATCCATCTTCCCGGCTTGGTGCTCACCAAGGAAATCTCCAAGGTGCTGCAGGGGCTGGCGCAGGTGGGACTGACCTTCCGAGGCCTGTATGGCGAAGGAAGCGAGGTCGTCGGCAACTTCTTCCAGCTGTCCAACCAGACGACTCTCGGTAGTTCCGAGTATGAGCTGCTCGATCACCTCGGCAAGATGGTCCGGCAGGTCATGGACTACGAGGAGCAGGCCCGGCAGGTGCTACTTCGGGACGCACCGGCCATTATCGAGGACAAGGTCTGGCGCGCGTACGGCCTGCTTCGGTACGCCCGGGCGCTGTCGTTCGAAGAGGCCATGAACTTGTTGAGCGGCGTGCGACTCGGTGTAGGGGTGAATCTCATTCCCGATGTCGGCATGTACACGCTGAACAAGTTGTTGGTGTACACCCAGCCGGCCCATCTGGCGGTGGCTGAGGGGGTGGCACCGGCCGATCCCGACCTGCCAGTTCGGCGGGCACAGTTCGTGCGCAAAGTGTTGGAATCCGAGGTGGGACGCCGTGGATGAGCCGCGACGGCAAGGCCTCGGAGCTACGTAGGATATCGCAATGAACGGCTACAATTTCACAGATCGTGTCCGTAAAGTCCTGCAGATGGCCCGCGAAGAGGCGGCGCGCCTGCATCACGAATACGTGGGGACGGAGCACATCCTCCTCGGCCTGATTCGCGAGGGCGAAGGGGTGGCGGCGGCAGTTCTCACCAACCTGAACGTCGATCTCGAAGACATCCAGCAGAAAATCGAGGAGACGGTAAAGAAGGGTAAAGCCGCCGCGGCGGCCGGCCCCGACCTTCCGTACACCTCGCGAGCGAAGAAGGTGCTCGAGCTGGCCATGACCGAAGCGCGGGAGCTGAATCACTCCTACGTCGGCACCGAGCATCTGCTGCTGGGACTCCTTCGAGAAGAGAAGGGTATCGCGGCCCAGGTCCTCACCGATGCCGGTGTCAACCTGGAACAGTCGCGGGCGGAGACCCTGCGTCTGCTGGGCAGTGACATGCCCCAGACCACGTCCGGCGGCGGCAGCAGCCAGCCCAGCTCGGCGCCCAAGTCGGAGAAGAAGTCCAAGACTCCCGCACTCGACCATTTTTGTCGCGATCTGACGCAGCTCGCGGCAGAGGGCCAGCTCGATCCGACGATCGGGCGGGCCAAGGAGATCGAGCGCGTCATGGAGATCCTGGCCCGCCGAAAGAAGAACAATCCCGTCCTCATCGGCGAGCCCGGGGTCGGCAAGACGGCCATCGTCGAAGGGCTGGCGCTGCTCATTGCCAACGGGCTCTGCCCCGACGTGCTGCGCGACCATCGGGTGCTGTCCCTGGACATGGCCGCGGTAATCGCCGGCACCAAGTACCGGGGTCAGTTCGAGGAGCGGCTCAAGGCGGTCATGAACGAGATCGCCCAAAACAAGCAGATCATTCTCTTCATCGACGAGCTGCACACCCTGGTGGGAGCCGGCGCCGCCGAAGGCGCAATCGACGCCTCCAACATGCTGAAACCCGCGCTGGCCCGGGGCGAGCTGCAGTGCGTGGGCGCCTCGACCCTGAACGAGTACCGCAAGTACATCGAGAAGGACGGAGCACTCGAGCGGCGCTTCCAGACCGTGGTGGTCGAGCCGCCTTCAGTTCCCGAGACGGTGGAGATCCTGAAGGGTCTCAGGAAGAAGTACGAAGACCACCATCGGATCAGCATCCCCGACGCCACGCTCAGCGCGGCTGCGGAGCTTTCCGAGCGCTACATCACGGATCGGTTCCTCCCGGATAAGGCGATCGACGTGATCGATGAAGCCGGCGCCCGGGCGCGGTTGGCCTCGCAGGTTCCGCCGGCCGAAGTGGCGGAGCTCAAGACCGCGCTGGAGAAGGTGAACGTGCAGAAGGAGGATGCGGTCCGGGACCAGAACTTCGAGCGCGCGGCCTCGCTCCGAGACCAGGAGCGGGACCTGCAGAATCAGATCCGGCTCAAGCAGGAGGAGTGGGAGAAGGAGCGGCAGACCCGCCGTCCGGTCATCGACGAGGAGGCGATCGCCTTCATCGTATCCCGCTGGACCGGCATTCCGGTCACCCGGCTTCAGGAAGCCGAGACCGCCCGGCTGATGCGGATGGAGGAGGAGATCCACGAGTCTGTGGTGGGTCAGGACGAGGCCATCAAGGCCGTGTCCCGGGCCATCCGGCGCTCCAGGGCCGGGCTCAAGGATCCGAACCGGCCCATCGGCTCGTTCATCTTCTCCGGCCCTACCGGCGTCGGCAAGACCGAGCTGGCTCGGTCGCTGGCCAAGTTCCTGTTCGCCGATGCGTCGGCCCTGATCCGGGTGGACATGTCGGAGTACATGGAGAAATTCTCGGTGTCGCGCTTGATTGGCGCCCCGCCCGGCTACGTCGGCTACGAGGACTCCGGCACGCTTACCAAGGCGGTGCGCCGGAAGCCCTACTCGGTGGTGCTGCTGGACGAGATCGAGAAGGCGCATCCCGATGTCTTCAACATCCTGCTCCAGGTGCTGGATGAAGGCCATCTGACCGACAACTACGGCCGCATGATTGATTTCAAGAACACCGTCGTGATCATGACGTCCAATGTCGGCGCCCGCGACATCATGCAGGGCAAGACTCTCGGGTTCCACGGCGGCGATTCGCGGCGGACCTTCGAGAAGATGCAGGATACGGTGAAAGAGGAGATGAACAAGGTCTTCAATCCCGAGTTCCTGAACCGGCTCGACGATGTGATCGTGTTCCATCCGCTGGATAAGGAGCACATCGCCCGGATCGTCACGATTCTGCTGAAGGAGGTGCAGCGCCGCCTGGGCGACGAGGTCAAGCTGACACCGGCCGCGGTGGAGTTCCTGGTCGAGCATGGCTACGACCAGAACTTCGGGGCCCGTCCGTTGAAGCGTTCCATCCAGCGCTACATCGAGGATCCTCTCAGCGAGAAGATCCTCATGGGCGACTTTGGCCGGGGAGACGAGATCGTGGTCGATGTCGCTCCTGACGGCGAGCGGTTGGCATTCCGCGCGCTGACCGGCACCCAGGCCTAAGCCCGCGCGTCGGGTCCCGCCCGGGGTCCGGCGCGCCCACCCTCCGCCTCTTACCGATGCGCCGTTTCCTTCTGATCGTTGCCGCCGGCATTCTCCTCGTGGGAGCGCCGGCGGCGCTTCGCGCGCAGGAGCCCACGCCGCCCAAGGTCGACAGCGTCAGGGTGGAAGGGAACCAGCGTCTTAGCTCCTCCCAGATCATCGGTAGCTCCGGCATCATCGTCCATCAGCCTATCAACTACCGGGACATCCAGCGCGCCATCACTTCGCTGTTCCGTACCGGACAGTTCGACGACGTCTTGGTGGAGCAGCGCAGCGTCGGCGGGCGTCTCATCCTGGTGATCAAGGTCAAGGAGCGACCTGTTCTGGAGAAGTGGGCCGTCCGGGGGGTGAACCGGCTGTCGGAGGGTGACGTCAAGGGCCGCGTGCAGCTGAGCGAGGGCCGCCCCCTGGATCGGAACGCGGTTGAGCAGGGGCGCGCGGGCATCGACTCGCTGTACAAGGAGAAAGGGTACTACGCCGCTACGGTGAAAGTGCTGCAGTTGCCCCAGCAGTCGGGCAAGGTCCGGGTGGTATTCGATGTCGAGGAAGGCGAGCGGGTCGCCATCAGCCAGGTCGTGGTGGACAGCAACAAGCGCTTCTCCGACAAGGCGGTAGTGAAGCACATGTCTACCCGTCCAGAAGGCTTTTGGTGGTTCCAGAAGGGCGAGTATGACGAGCGTACAGTCGAGGAGGACGTGCGCGAACGGCTTCCCGGCTGGTATGCCGACCAGGGATTCGTGGACTTCCAGGTCACTCACGACTCTCTGGTATCGGACTCCGCCGGCGGGAAGGCGGTCCTGCGGCTGACGGTCGACGAGGGACAGGTCTATCGGGTCGGGACCTTCGACATACAGGGAAACCGGCGCTTTTCCACTGAAGAGTTGGCGACGCTTTATCCGTTCGGGCCGATCGGACCCACCGGCGCGCCGACCGGGAAGCCCCGAGCCTTCAGTCGTTCGGAGTGGGCTGAGGCCACTGAGAAGGTGCAGAACCTGTACGCGAATAACGGGTACATCTACGCCCAGGTCGAGCCGGAGGAGGTCCGGCGCACCGGGGCTGTGGGCAACCCCCTGGTGGATCTGCATTGGAACATCCGCGAAGGGTCGCCGGCCACGATCAACAAGGTCGAGATCGTCGGCAACGACGTAACCCATGAGCGGGTGATCCGGGAGGCGATCGTCATGCTCCCCGGCGATCTTTTCAGCCGGGAACGGCTGATACGCTCCTACCAGAACGTCTCCAACCTGGGATTCTTCCAGCAGCCACTTCCTTCCCCGGACGTCAAGCCGGCCGCCAACGGCGTCGATGTGGACATCGTCTTCCGGGTCGAGGAGAAGCGTACCGGCAACATCAACTTCGGAGCATCCCTGGGGCAGGGGACAGGCGTGGGCGGATTCCTGGGGCTGGAGGAGCCCAACCTTTTCGGCCGGGGCAAGCGGGGCAAGCTGCAATGGCAGTTTGGCCAGAACATCAACGACTTCACCCTGAGCTATACCGACCCCGCCATTCGCGAAAGCCGCATTTCTGGCACCATCTCACTCTTCGACTCTCGGGCCCGCTACACCGTCGGTGACCTGGGGCGGCGGAAGCAGACCGGTGCGAGCTTCCAGCTCGGTTTCCCGTTTCTGGGGTCCCGCTACACCCGGCTGTTTACTTCGTACTCCTTTCAGCGCATCCAGTACAGCGAGGGCTCGGCCGACCTCCAGGCCCGGTTCCGCTGCAGCTCGTGCAGCCGGTCGACCCTGGGTGCGAGCGTGCTCCGCGACACCCGGGTCGGCCTCCCATTCGCCACTGGCGGGTCTCTCACCAATGTCGGCGGCGAGCTCAACGGCGGCTTCCTCGGAGGCACCGGCAACTATCGCAAGCTCGATCTCGAGGGCCGCTGGTATGCACCGCTCGGGACCCTGGGCGGCGGCGGGCAGCTCGGCGCCGGCATTCAGTTCGTGCTCGGCCTGACCGCCAAGTCCGGCTTTATCTTTGGCGATGCCGGACCGTTCTTTACCGAGATGTACTCGCTGGGCGGAGTGCAGTATGGCGTCCCCCTGCGTGGTTATGAGGAGTTCTCCATCACGCCGAACGGGTTCGACCCTACGGCCGGCGGAAACAACGCGGCCAGTCCCGACGCCTTCGGCGAGGCGTACTCCGCCTTCACCATCGAGGCCGGCGCCCGGATCAGCCAGGCGCTTTACCTCAGCTCCTTCTTCGATGCGGGCAACGTCTATCGGAGCGCGCGGCAGTGGGATCCCACCCGGCTGTTTCGTGGCGCGGGCTTCGGGGCTGCGGTGATCTCGCCACTGGGACCGATCGGAATAGACTTCGGCTATGGCTTCGACCGGGTGAACGCCCTCGGCCAGCCAACGCCCGGTTGGCAGCTGCACTTCAAGCTGGGCAATTTCTTTTAGGCAGGACGCACCTTTCAACTGGAGTGAAGCATGAAGCTTGCCGTCGTGGTAGCCTGGGTCGCTGTGATCGCCGTGTCCGTGGCAGGGCCGCAGTCCCTGGCAGCCCAACAGGCCGGAAGCAAGGTTGCCTATGTCAACACCCAGGCGGTACTCAAGCAGACGCCCGGATACGTCAAGGCGGAGTCGACGTTCACCAAGGAGCTGGAGACCTACCGGGTGGAGGTGCAGAAGCTTCAGGCCACGCTCGATTCGGCCGCCTCCGACTTCGATCAGCAGTCCGTCATGCTGAGCCCGACGCAGCGAGCCGCGAAGCGCAAGGATCTTCAGGGACAGCAGCAGAAGCTGGAGCAGCGCACCCAGGAGCTGCAGCAGCGAGCCGCAACCCGGGAGCGCGAGCTGCTCGACCCGATCCAGAGCAAAGTCAACAGCGTCATCGAAGGGGTTCGAGCGGCTGGGAATTACGCGATCATCTTCGACGTGAGCGCGCCGAACAACGGCATCGTCACCGCGGACAAGTCGATCGACCTGACTCAACGTGTGATTCAGCAGCTCAAAGCGGGCAGCTGATCTCGTGACATCCGGAAGCCTTACCGCGCGGGCGGTCGCCGACCTGGTCGGTGGCCGCCTGCTTGGCGATGGGGGTATCCGGATCCACCGGGTGAGGCCCCTCGACCGGGCCGGTCCCGACGCGCTGTCCTTCGCGATTTCAGTCCGCTATGCGGCCGATCTGGACAGCTCCAGGGCGGGCGCTGTGCTGGTGCCAGAGGCGTTGGCTTCGGGAGCCGGGCCCAGCACCCGAATCGTCGTGGCTGACCCATACGGTGCGCTCGTCCGGGTTCTGCACGCGCTGTACCCCAGCGAGCCCGCCGAAGCAGGTACAGATCCCACCGCGCGTATTGGCGCCGGGGCAGCTATCGGTCCTGACGTGTCCATCGGGCCCTATGTGGTTCTGGGCCGGAACGTACAGCTCGGCGGACGCTGCCGCCTGGCACAGGGGGTCTCGATCGGCGATGGGGTCGTGATCGGGGATGACACCACACTGGGGCCGGGGGTGGTGTGCTACCCGGGCACCCGCATCGGCAGCCGCGTGGTGGTGAAGGCCGGCGCGGTGCTCGGCGGCGATGGTTTCGGCTATCTCTCCGACGGGAAAGGACACACTCGAATCCCACATGTGGGCGGCTGCGTCCTGGAGGATGAAGTGGAAGTCGGCTCCAACACCTGCATTGACCGGGGCAGCATCGACGACACGGTGGTAGGGCGCGGCACCAAGGTGGACAACCTGGTCCAGGTGGGGCACAACGTCCGGATCGGCGAGCGCTGCCTCATCATGGCGGGCGTCGGGATCGCCGGCAGCACCCGGGTGGGGAACGACGTCATCCTGGCTGGGCATGTCGGCGTCACCGACCACCTCGCCATCGGCGATCGGGCCCGCATCGCCGCCAAGAGCGCCATCTTCGGCGACGTGCCCGCAGGGGCCTCATTCAGCGGTCACCCGGCGCGGCCGCATCGTCAGTTCCTCCGGGCGCAGGCGGCCATGTACCGGCTCGCCGGCATCGTGGACGAGCTGGAACGGCTGGTGCCGGAGCAGGCCCCCCGTGGCTAGACGCACCCTGGCCCAGAGCGCGCGGGTGAGCGGAATCGGCCTGCACACCGGCGCCTCGGCTTCGGCCACCTGCCAGGGAGCGCCGTCGGGGCAGGGCATCGTGTTCCGTCGCACCGATCTCCCCGGCTCTCCGGTGATTCCGGCTCGTTTGAGCGAGGTCCAGTCTACCGAGCGCCGCACGGTGCTGGGACAAGGCGAAACGGTGGTGCAGACCGTCGAGCACCTGCTCGCCGCCGCGGCTGCGCTCCAGATTGACGATCTCACCATCGACCTCGATGGCCCCGAGGCCCCGATCGGGGATGGATCGTTCGCTCCCTATCTGACCGCGCTGGAGCAGGGCGGCATCACCGAGCAGCCGGGCGAACCGGTGGTGTATCGGGTCACGACGGCATCCGAGGTTTCCGAGGCCGACTCATCCTACGTTGTCGCGCCGGCCAAAATCCTGCGCCTGACTACGACCATCGAATGGCCCCACCCGCTCATCGGCCGGCAGACCGGGTCGTACGACATCACCCCCGGTGGATTCGCCCGGGAGCTGGCGGAAGCCCGTACCTTCGGATTCCTTCGGGAAGCCGATGCTCTTCGGGCTCGGGGCCTGGCGCTGGGTGCCGCGCTCGAATCCACCCTGATACTCTCCGAAGACGGCCTGATGGGCGGGGCGCTACGCTGGCCCGATGAGTTCGTGCGCCACAAGGCCGGCGACATCCTGGGCGATCTGGCTCTGACCGGAGGCCGGGTACAGGGCCACATCGTCGCCACCAAACCGAGCCATCAGGGCAACATTGCGCTGGCGCGCTGGCTCACCCGCACCGGACAGCGAGACGGAGGAGTTGTGATGGACATCGGGCGGATTCTGGACGTGATCCCTCACCGCTATCCGTTCCTGCTGGTGGACCGGATCATCGAGGTGGAGGGGACCAAGCGGATCGTCGGAATCAAGAACGTGACGATCAACGAACCGTTCTTCCAGGGTCACTTTCCCGGCCACCCGATCATGCCGGGCGTGCTCATCATCGAGGCGATGGCGCAGGTGGGCGGCATGCTGCTGCTCGGCACCATCGAGGATCCCGACCAGAAAGTGGTCTACTTCATGTCGCTCGACAACGTGAAGTTCCGCCGCCCGGTTCTTCCCGGCGACCAGCTCCGCTGCGAGCTCGAAATGCTGCAGAACCGGGGGCGCACCTGCCGCATGAAGGGTATGGCCTACGTCGATGGCCAGGTGGTGGCGGAAGCGGAGATGATGGCCCGGGTGGTGGATCGGTGATCCACCCGACCGCGCTGATCGACCAATCGGCCAGGCTGGGTACCGGCGTGACGGTGGGACCGTGGGCCATCATCGGCCCCCAGGTGACGGTGGGCGACCGCTGTCGGATTGGCCCGCGGGCGACACTGCAACGCAACGTGCTGCTGGCCGAGGATGTGCGAATCGGCGACGGGGCCATCCTGGGCGGCGATCCGCAGGACCTCAAGTACGGCGGCGAGGAGACCTGGGTCGAAATAGGGCCGGGCACCATCATCCGCGAGTACTCCACGATCAACCGAGGAACTGCGGCCACCTTCAAGACCACTGTCGGAGCGCGCTGCTTCATCATGAGCTATGTGCACCTCGCGCACGACTGTCACGTCGGGGATGACGTGGTGATCGCCAACGCCACCCAGTGCGCCGGCCACGTCACCATCCACGATCGAGCCATCCTCAGCGGGCTCAACGCCGTCCACCAGTTCGTCACCATCGGCACATACGCTTTCGTCGGCGGCGGGTCCCGGGTCAACCAGGACATTCCGCCATACGTGAAAGCGGTGGGCAATCCGATGGAGCTCTACGGGCTCAACTCGCTGGGCCTCCAGCGGGCGGGCTTCTCGGGAGAAACCGTGGCCGCGCTCAAACGGGCGTACCGGCTCATCTTCAATTCCGATCTGAACGTGTCGCAGGCAATGGAGCGAGCCCGCACCGAGCTGCCGGCACTCCCCGAGGTAGAACGCTTCCTGACATTTGTCGAGTCGAGCGAGCGAGGCGTCCCGGCGTGACGCCTCGGCTGCCGGTCGGCGTCCTCGGGGTGGGCGCGCTGGGGCAGCACCACGCCCGGCACCTGGCCGGGCTCAGCGACGTACGCCTGGTGGGCGTGCACGATATCGACCGAGCCCGGGCGACGAAGGTCGCAGCGGAGCTGGGCACCGTTGCCTTTGCCGACATGGATCAGCTGTTGGCCCAGCTGGAGGCGGTCACCGTCGCTGTGCCGACCCCGGCCCATGCCGAGGTAGGACTCCGGGCGCTGGAGCGTGGCATCCCGGTTCTCATGGAGAAGCCGCTGGCGGCAACATTGGCCGAAGCCGACGACCTGATCGCAGAGGCCAGCCGCCGCCGGGTCCAGCTTCAGGTCGGGCATATCGAGCGCTACAACCGGGCGATTCGAGCGGCGGAGGCCTACCTCGATGGGCCTCGCTACATAGAGAGTCTGCGGCTAGCCCCGTTCCAGCCGCGGGGAACCGATGTCGCGGTGGTGATCGACCTGATGATCCACGACCTCGACCTGGTGCTGCACCTCACCGGCAGCGTGGCTACAGAGGTTCGCGCCTCGGGGCTGCCAGTCCTCTCGCCTCACCTGGATATCGCCAACGCCCGAGTCGAGTTCGCCAACGGCGCCGTAGCACTGGCTACCGCGTCGCGGGTGGCGCGCGAACGGGTGCGCCGGCTCCGCCTCTTTCAGCCCAACGGATACTTCTCCCTGGATCTTGCCACCGGCAGTGGTGAATTCATGCGGGTACGAGCCGGCTGGCAGCCGGGCACGGGCCGAGAGTTGGCCGACGTGGTGGAACGGATCGAGCTGGCGGCGCCCGAAGCAGATGCGCTGTCCCTCGAGCTCCAGAGCTTCGTGCATGCGGTTCGGGGCGAGCGCGACGTCGTGGTCCGCGGCGAAGAGGGGCGAGCGGCACTCGAGCTGGCGTTGCGGGTCGCCGACGCGGTGCGAACCGTGCCTCTCGCGAGCACAACTCACTGATGATTCAGCGGGGCGCGCCTCGCATCTTTCTCTCCGCTGGCGAGCCGTCGGGTGATCTCCACGGAGCCGGTGTGGTCCGTGCACTCCGGGCACGCTATCCCAGTGCCACCATCGAGGCCCTCGGGGGCCCGCAGATGGCTCAGGCCGGCGCCACGCTGCGTTATCGGATGGAAGGGCTCGCCGCCTTTGGGCTGGTCGAGGTCGTGACCAAGATCCGGGCCCACTACCGGCTCCTGCGATCCCTCCGGAATGATTTCAAAGTGGGGCGGTACGACCTCGTCATCCTGGTCGACTATCCCGGCTTTCACGTCCGGGTGGCCGAGGCCGCGCATGCCACCGGCACCAAGGTCCTGTACTACATCGCGCCACAGCTGTGGGCCTGGCGGCCAGGCCGGGCGCGACGGCTCGCCGCGGCGGTGGACCGGCTCGCGGTGGTACTCCCATTCGAGCAGATGTTCTTCGGCGGCCTGGGTCTCCGAAGCGAGTATGTCGGACATCCGCTGGTGGATCGCGGCCCTTGGCCGACGCGCGACGAGGCTCGTGCCCGGCTCGGGGTCGCCCCATCCAGTCGCGTGCTGGGCATCTTTCCGGGAAGCCGGGCGCAAGAGATCGGGCGGCTGTGGGAGCCGTTCCGGGATGCCGGATTGAGGCTGTTGAAAGAGGGCCTCTGCGACCGGGTCCTGGTGGGCGGAATCCCCGAAGGCCATTACCCCGATCCCGGACCAATCGAGGTGCTGCGCGGAGATCCGGTGCCGCTTTTTGCTGCGGCCAACGCGGCACTCGCCAAATCGGGGACCACCACGCTGGAGGCAGCTCTGGCGGACACCCCCATGGTCGTAGCCTACAAGGTTCACCCCCTCACCTACGCCATGTTCCAACGGGTTCGAACCGTGAAGTGGATCAGCCTGGTCAATCTGGTGGCCGAACGCGAGGTGGTGCCCGAGCTCCTCCAGGAGCACGCCTCCGCGCGGGAGCTGGCCTCGCTGGTGGGACCGTTGCTCAAGCCCAACGATCCTCGCACCCTGGCTCAGCGGGAGGGGTTGGCGCTGGTGCGTGAGCGGCTGGGAGAGGCCGGCGCGACCACGCGGGTCGTGGCGTTGGCGGCCGAGCTTCTGGAGCCGGGCCACTGAGGGTACCACCCTCCGTCGCTCGGGCCGTCGCCGTGCCGGCCGTGCGCGCGCTGGCTTCCTCCTGGCGCATCACCGTGATACACGAGGAGCGCTGGCGGGTCCTGCGCGACGCGAAGCGGGCGCATGTCTTTCTTCTCTGGCACGAGGTACTCCTTCCGCTGCTGTGGCACCACCGGAACACCGGCGTGGCGCTCGTGGTGAGCGAGGCGCGGGATGGGCAGTATCTGTCGGATCTCGCGGCCTCGCTGGGGTACCGTATGGTTCGTGGTTCGAGCACCCGAGGTGGCGCCCGGGCCCTGTTGGGTGCGGTGCGCGAGCTCCGGGCGTCAGGGGCGGTCGCCTTTACCCCCGATGGTCCCCGCGGCCCCCTCCGCGAGATCAAACCGGGCGTGGTGGCCGCGGCGCAGCGAGGGGGTGGTGTGATCGTGCCGATTCACGCGGAGGCGGACCGGGCCTGGCGATTACATTCATGGGATCGGTTCGTGATTCCCAAGCCTCTTTCGCGGGTGACGATTACCTACGGCCGCCCGTTCGAGGTCTCGAAGGGCGAGGCGGGATTGGCCGAGGGGTTGGCACGGGCCGCGGAGGGTCTGGACGAAGTCTCGAGGACAGGCCCATGACACGACGGGGTGACACTCATAGGGTAGTCCGCTGGCTCTGGACCAGCCGCAGGCCGGACGCGCGGCTGGTGCGCCTGGCCCTGCTGCCCGCGGCCGGGCTCTGGCGTGGGACCATGGCCGCCAGGGAGCTGGCCTACCGTCGCGGCTGGATGACCGTTCACGACCTGCCGCTGCCGTCGGTCGCGGTGGGTAATCTCACCGTCGGCGGCTCCGGTAAAACGCCGATAGCCATCTGGATCGCTCGTCATTACGTATCTCGCGGACTGGTGCCGGGCATTCTGCTCCGAGGTTACGGCGGTGACGAGACGCTGGTTCACCAGCACGCCGTGCCTGAGGCACAGGTGATCGCCGACGCCGATCGAGCCGCGGGGGCTGAACGGGCCCTGGCACGGGGAGCGGAGGTGCTGGTCCTGGATGACGCGTACCAGCGCCTGGACGTGCGTCGCGACCTCAACATCGCCGTGGTCAGCGCCGAGACCACCCGGGCCGTGCGCTGGCCGCTCCCCGCGGGGCCCTGGCGAGAAGGTCTGGGCGCCCTGGATCGGGCCGACGCGGTGATTGTTACCCGGAAGCGGGCTACACCGGAGGCCGCGCTGGCGCTGGTGGCTGACCTCCAGGGACGGGTGCAGGGGCCGATCGCGATTGCTCACCTCGGCATGCGCTACCTCGAGGGCATGGTGAGTGGTACCCGCCAACCCGCGTCGGCATTGGCCGGTAAGAGAGTCGTGGCGGCGTCGGGCATCGCCGATCCGGATGCATTCGTGGCCCAGACCAAGGCAACCGGTGCGGCGGTCCAGGTTGCAACCTGGAAGGATCACCACGACTACCGGGACGAGGATGTCGCCTGGCTGGCGCACGCCGCCCGGCGGGCCGACCACGTCGTGATTACCCAGAAGGATGCGGTCAAACTCCGGAACCGTTGGCCCAACTCGGTGCCGGAACCGCTGGTGGCAATGCTCGACCTGGAGTGGGAAGAAGGTGGCGAGCGGATCGTCGCCGCGCTGGACGCCGTCGTGACGCCGGTAGATGGACTGTAACCCAACTTCTCGGAGCGTACCGGAACTCTATGACCACCGCCTCTCGTCCGAATCAAGACCTCATTCGTCCCGACAAGGACAAGTTCCTCAGCGAGGAAAACCCATTCGAGGCGATGATGTCGCGCTTCGATTACGCGGCGACGCGGTTGAGTCTCGATCCCGGGCTCTACAAGGTTCTGCGCAGCCCGGAGAAACAGATCATCGTCTCGGTGCCGATCCACCGGGACAATGGCGAGACGGAGGTGTATGTCGGCTACCGGGTGCTCTACAACACCTCCCGGGGGCCAGCCAAGGGCGGCATCCGGTTCGACATGAACGTCACCCTGGACGAGGTGAAGGCGCTGGCGGCCTGGATGACCTGGAAGTGCGCCGTGGTGAACATCCCGTTCGGCGGCTCCAAAGGTGGCGTGGTCTGCGATCCCAGCACGATGTCCAATGCCGAGCTGGAGCGCGTTACCCGGCGGTATACCTCGGCCATCATCGACACGCTGGGCCCTGACTCCGACGTACCCGCTCCCGACATGAACACCAACGAGCGCATGATGGCCTGGATCATGGATACCTACTCCATGCATAAGCGCCACACGGTGACCGCGGTGGTCACCGGCAAGCCGGTGGAAATGGGCGGGTCCCTGGGACGGCGGGAGGCGACCGGTCGTGGCTGCATGCTGGTGACGCGCCAGGCGCTCAACAGGCTGCGGATGCCGGTCGAAGGCAGCAGGGTAGCGGTGCAGGGGTTCGGCAACGTGGGATCGGTCTCGGCCCAGCTGATGGAGCAGCAGGGGATGAAGGTGATTGCCGTCAGCGACAAGTCCGGCGGCATCTTCAACGCCAAGGGCCTCAGGATCAAGGAAGTGATTCAGCACGTACGGCAGCACCGCTTCCTGAGTGGCTACACCGAGGCTGAGCAGATCACCAACGACCAGCTTCTGACCCTCGACTGCGATGTTCTGGTTCCCGCCGCAATGGAGAACGTCATCACCAGCCACAACGCGGGCGACGTCAAGGCGCGCATCATCTGCGAGGGTGCCAACGGCCCCACGACCGCCGGCGCCGACAAGATCCTGGAGGAGAACGGGGTATTCGTGATCCCTGACATTCTCGCGAATGCCGGTGGGGTGACGGTGAGCTACTTCGAGTGGGTCCAGGATCGGGGCGGTTACTTCTGGGACGAGGAGACGGTGAATCAACGGCTCGAGCGCATCATGGTGCAGTCCTTCGACGAGGTTGCCGGGATGGCCGGCCGGCATGGCATCAACATGCGCATCGGCGCCTACATGCAGGCGATCGAGCGGGTGGCAGCGGTACACCGGCTGAGAGGGATGTACGCGTGACAGCGGGGCAGCAGGACAGCGGGACAGCGGGGCAGTAACAGCAGGTGGAAATTGCGGTCATCGGAGTGGGCAAGCTTCGGCCCTACTACCGGGAGGCGTTCGACGATTACGCGCGACGTCTCCAGCGCTATGGCACCTTCCGGGAGCACGAGGTGCGCGAGGCGAGCCGGGCGCCGACGGTGGCGGCCCAGCGGGCGGAGGAAGCAGAGCGGCTCCGGGCCCGCATCACCGAAGGCTCCAATGTGGTGGCGCTGGCGCGCGTCGGCGCCGGGTGGACCAGCGCCGACCTGGCAAAGCAGGTGGAGCGCTGGCTGCTGGCGGCACGGCCGCTGACATTCGTGATTGGGGGCTCGCACGGCCTCGACTCCTCACTGATTTCCCGGGCAGCGGCCACCTGGAGCCTGGGCCCCCTCACCCTCCCGCACGAGCTGGCCCGGGTCGTGGTCGGTGAGCAGCTCTATCGGGCGTTCACGATCCTGCAGGGGAAGCCGTATCACAAAGGCGGTGAGCGGTGAGCAGCCAGCGGGTGGATCGGGGGCGTTGCGGCGTTCCTCTTGCGGGGGTACTCCCGCTCACTGCTTACCGCTTACTGCTTACGTTTTCACATGACTGAATGGTTCGAAGAATGGTTCGGCGAGGAGTATCTCCGGCTCTACCCGCATCGGGACGACACCGAGGCGGGGCAGGCTGTCGATCTCATCCTCCGAACCGTGCCCTTTCAGAACGGGTGGCGCGTGCTCGACGTGGCCTGCGGGGCGGGGCGCCATGCGCGGGCCTTTCAGAGCGCCGGCGCCCGGTGCACGGGGGTCGACCTCTCGATGACCTTACTCCGCCTGGCACATCAGGTCACCACCGCTCCCCTCGTGCGTGCCGACATGCGGCAGCTGCCGATCCGCGCCGGCTCCATGGACCTCACCGTCAATCTCTTTACCAGCTTTGGATACTTCGAACAGGATGCCGAGCATGCCGCGGCGCTCGGTGAAATGGTCGCCACGGTTCGGCCCGGCGGCTGGTTCGTCATCGACTTCCTGAACCCGGCTGCCGTGCGGCGCCAGCTGGTGCCGGAGGAGACGCTCGAGGTCGCGGGGTCAACGGTTCAGGTCTCCCGGTCGGTCTCCCCCGACGGACGCTACGTCTGTAAGACTATCCGGGGATCGGAGGGACGCCACTTCCGGGAACGGGTGCGCCTGTTCGAGCCAGAGCAGATGGCCGGTATGATGGCAGCGGCCGGTGTGACTGTACGATTCCGTTTCGGCGACTATGATGCGGCACCGCTCACCTCGGGCTCGCCTCGCACCATTCTCGTGGGACAGGTCGAATGACGCTCCGCATAGTGCCGACTCCGCTCGCGCCAACCGTGGAGCCTCTCACACCCCGTGATGGACACTTCGATCCGGCCCTGGCAGACGCCATCCTGGCGTCGCCAGCCCGGGAAGCCGCCCTGGCACGTCTCAACGAGCCCGGCGCCATCGCCATCACCACTGGCCAGCAGCCAGGGCTCCTCACCGGCCCGCTGTACACTATTTACAAGGCCCTCTCGACCGCGGCCCTGGCCCGAATTCTGGAGCGGCAGTGGCAGCGTCCGGTGGTCCCGGTCTTCTGGGTAGCCGGCGACGATCACGATTTCGCCGAAGCGAGTCAGGCGAGCTGGATCACTGCCGACGGAGCCCTGGTAAGGGCGGCGCTCCCGCCGCGGCCGCCGGAGGCACCCCTCACTCCGATGTACCGTCAGCTGCTGGGCCCGGAGGTGGAACGCATCCTCGAGTCGCTGGCGGGGGACCTGCCGGCGTCAGAGTTCCGCGATCGCACCGTCTCCTGGCTACGACGGCACTATCAGCCCACGGCCACGGTGGCCGGGAGCTTCGGCGGGGCGCTCGCTGAGCTGCTGGCACCGACCGGAGTTGCCGTTCTCGACAGCACCCATCCGGCGGTCAAGCGCGCTGCGGCTCGCCACCTGGTTCGTGCCCTCGGGCTGGCTCGAGAGCTCGATCGGGACCTGGGGCATCGGGCGGAGGAGTTGCGCCTGGGTGGTGCCGACCCCGGGGTAGCCGTCGGCGACGGAGCGACGCTGGTGATGCTGGAGGGTGGGCAGGGACGGGATCGTCTGGTTATCGATGACGGCGGGTTCATGACCCGCCGCGGCCGGGAGCGCTTTGATCTGGCGGCACTCCAGAACATCGCGGCGACCGAGCCCCAGCGGCTCTCGCCCAATGTGCTCCTGCGACCGGTGATCGAGAGCGCGCTGCTGCCGACCGTCGCCTACCTGGCGGGTCCCGGTGAGCTGGGCTATCTCGCCCTCACCCCGCCGGTCTACGAGCGCATGCGGATCCCACGCCAGGTGGCGCTGCCTCGCTGGTCCGGAATCCTGGTCGAGCCCCGGGTGGAGCGGGTGCTTCAAAAATTCAATATTGAGCTCGACGATCTGCTGGCGCCGGCCGGTGCCCTGGAGGCAAAGCTGGTACGCTCACAGCTGTCCGATGAGGCCGCCCACGCCATCGCACGGCTGCGAGCCGACCTCGAGGCCGGGTACGATGCGCTCGGCCGCAGTGCCACCGAGATCGACCCCACCCTGGCACGGCCGGTCCAAGGGGCCAGAAACCAGGGGCTCAGCGGCGTGCATGACATCGAGCGGAAGCTGCTGCAGCATCTCAAGCGGCGGCAGGAGATCGAACTGAGCCAGATCACCAAGGCTCGTCTCATGGTGCTGCCCGACAACCAACCTCAAGAGCGGATTCTCACCGTGGCGCCGTTTGTGGCGCGCTATGGACCCTCGCTGCTGACCGAGCTCAGCGAGGCTATCGAGGGATGGTATGCCTCCGCCCTTGAGGGCGCCTTGAATCCGTCATAGACTCGATCATGTCGATCATCGCGCTCATCCTCCTCGTGGCACTGCTGATCCCCATCATGGGAATCGTGGTCGACTCTCCCATCGGCCGGGCCCTGGCGCGCCGCCTCGAGGGTCCCCAGGCCACACCGGCCGCCCTGGATGACCTGGCCAAGAAGGTGGATCTCCTGGAAGCGGAAGTGGACGACCTGATGCGAAGCGTCCAGGTTCTGCAGGACGAGAACGCGTTCCTCCAACGCCTGCTCGAAGATCAGTCGCCCCGCTCCACCCTGCCACCTCCCAGGACTCCCTGACCGAACGGCCGGGCCGGGCCTCGCGCCCCGCGACCATGGTGGCCGCGGGCATCCTGCTGAGCCGGATTCTGGGACTGGTCCGGAACCGGGTCTTCGCCCATTACTTCGGTACCTCCGCCGCAGCCGATGCTTTCAATGCGGCATTCAAGCTTCCCAACTTCCTTCAGAATCTCTTCGGTGAGGGGGTGCTGTCGGCCTCTTTCATTCCGGTTTACGTACGGCTTCAACAACAGGATCGGGACGAGGCCCGGAGGGTAGCGGTGGCGATCGGGGGCCTGCTCGCGCTCGCCACCTCGATCGTGGTCGTGCTCGGGGTCCTCCTCGCGCCGGTCCTGGTCACGATTTTCACTCCCGGCTTCGAGGGTGAGAGGCGCGAGGCGACCATCCGCCTCGCCCGGATCTTCTTTCCGGGGGCTGGATTCCTGGTTCTCTCGGCCTGGTGCCTCGGCGTACTGAACAGCCACGGCCGCTTCTTCCTCTCCTACTCCGCGCCGGTGGTGTGGAACCTGGCCATAATCGGCGTACTGCTCGCCTTTGGCGATACCAGCGCGGGGTACCGGCTGGCGCAGGTTGCCGCGTGGGGATCGGTGCTCGGCAGCGCCCTACAGTTCGGGATTCAGTTTCCTACTGTGCTCCAACTGCTTGGCAAGGTGACACCCTCACTCCGGGCGGGAGCGGATGCGGTTCGTACCGTGCTCCGAAACTCGGTTCCGGTCTTTGTGGGACGGGGAGTAGTCCAGCTCAGCTCGTACATCGATACCGTGATCGCGAGCTTTCTGCCGACGGGCGCGGTCGCGGCTATCTCCTACGCTCAGGTGCTCTACACTCTGCCGGTGAGCCTGTTCGGCATGTCGGTCTCCGCGGCGGAGCTACCGGCCATGTCCGGAGTCAGTGGCAACGAGAGCCAGCGCGCAGCACAGTTGCGCAGCCGGCTCGATGCCGGGCTGCGCCAGATCGCATTCCTCGTCATTCCATCGGCCGTGGCGTTCCTGACCTTGGGAGACGTGGTGGCGGGCGCGCTGTACCAGACAGGTGCCTTCACCCGGGAAATGACAGTCTACGTCTGGGCCATCCTCGCCGGCTCCGCCATCGGGCTGCTCGCCTCCACCTGGGGACGGCTCTACGCCTCCACCTATTATGCGCTGCAGGACACCCGATCTCCGCTCCGGTTCGCCGTGATTCGAGTGGCGCTCACGATTGTGCTCGGATACCTGTTCGCCATCCCCTTGCCGATCCGGCTGGGTATTGATCCCCGCTGGGGAGCAGCCGGACTCACCGCATCGGCCGGGTTGGCTGGTTGGGTCGAATTTCACCTGCTTCGGCGGGGGCTGTTCAACCGCATTGGATCGACTCGAACGCCGTTCTCATTCGTCGCCCGGCTCTGGGGAGGCGCCTTGGCGGCGGCAGCGGCGGCCTGGGTGGTGAAACTGGCACTGGAGGGCCATCACCCTCTGGTCGTGGCGTTATTTTCCCTGGGTATGTACGGCGCCGCCTACTTCGCCATTACCGCCGCTCTAGGCGTGCCCCACGCCTGGCGGCTGTTGAGCAGACTGGACTGGCGCAGAAAGCCCTGAGTCCCCCTGCTCTAAGTAGCCGTTGTTTCACCTTCAGAGGCAGAAAGGGCACAGAGGCAACGACAACAAGTAGAGTCCTCGTACTCGCCAAGCGAGCCTGGGAAATTTTCCGTGAGTCTGTAAGCGAGAACCGGTGACTACTCCCCCAATCCCAGAGGAACTCCAGCGGAAGCTCGACACGCTCCCGGAGGGACCCGGTGTGTACCTCTGGCGGGGTAGCGACCGGGAGGTGCTGTACGTAGGGAAGGCCAAGCGGCTCCGTAGCAGAGTACGCAGCTACTTCGCCTCCGATTTTCCCGACAGCCCCAGGAACCAGCTGCTCCAGCGCCTGATCGCCGACGTGGACACCATCGTGGTGCCGAGCGAGGCCGGCTCGCTCCTTCTCGAGAACAATTTTATCAAGGAGTACCGCCCCCGGTTCAACGTCCGGCTGAAAGACGACAAGAGCTATCCCTCCATCGCAGTAACGCTGGCGGATCCATTTCCTCGAGTGCTGGTGACCCGGAAGCGCGACATTCCCGGGGCCCGCTACTTCGGTCCCTACACCGATGTCGGACAGCTGCGGCGGACGCTGGCGATCATCCGGCGCCTCTACACGGTCCGGAGCTGCCAGGACCGGTTGCCCGAGGAGCGCCGCGCGCGACCCTGCCTCGATTTCTACATCGGACGCTGCCGCGCTCCCTGCATGGGGTGGCACGACATGCCCGACTACCAGCGCATGGTCACCGATGTGGTCGAGTTTCTGGAGGGCCGTACCCAGGATGTGCGAGTACGAGTTCGGCAAGCGATGCTGGAGGCCAGCGGCCGGGAAGATTTCGAGCGCGCCCGGGAGATGAGGGACGCACTTCGCTGGCTCGATCGGCTGGACGAGCCGGCAAGTGTCGAAGTGATGGGAACCGGTGACGCCGACGTGATCGGCTACGCGCGAGACGGTGACGATGCGGTCGGGGTTCTTATCCGGGTTCGAGGCGGGCGCGTGCTCGGCCGGGAGCACCGATTTCTGGAGGGCGTGGAGGAGGAAGAGGACGCCGCGGTGCTAAGCGCGTTCCTGGTGCGCTACTACGTGCCGGTCGAGGGTCGTGTGCGGCGGCTGGTGATTCCGATGCCGCCAAACGAGTGGGACACGCTGCGCGAGCTTCTACCCGATACCAATTGGCTGGTGCCGCGCCGGGGCACCGCGCAGCGCTGGCTCGAGCTGGCGGACCAGAACGCCCGGCACCTGCTGGAGAGTCTGCGCATCGAATCATTCGAAACGGAGGAGCGGGCCGAGGATCCGGTCTACGCCCTGGGCCGCGATCTGGGGCTCAACATCGTCCCTCGCAGTTTCATCTGCGTCGACATCTCACACAACCAGGGCCGGGACACGGTCGGCTCGCTGGTGTGGTTCGAAGCGGGAAGGCCCCGGAAGAGCGAATACCGCAAGTTCAAGATCCAGGGGCTGGGTCAGCAGGACGATTACGCCGCCATTCAGGAGGTGCTGACCCGTTATCTGACCCGACGGCGCAATGAGAGTCTCCCCTATCCGGACCTGATCGTGATCGACGGCGGCAAGGGGCAGCTCAGCGCCGCCGTGGAGGCCGCCACCCAGCTCGGGCTGGAGGCGCTGCCGATCGTGAGCCTGGCCAAGCGCGAGGAGGAGGTCTTTCTGCCCGGCCGCTCGGAGAGCCTGCGCCTCCCGCGCCGCAGTCCATCGCTCCGCCTGCTTCAGCGGGCCCGAGATGAGGCGCACCGATTCGGCCTGGCGTACAACCAGAAGCGGCGAAACCAGCGCACGATCACTTCGGAGCTGCTCAACATTCCTGGCGTCGGTCCCACCAAACGGAGCCGGCTGCTGGAACGCTTCGGCAGCCTGGCCGGGGTCAGATCGGCCTCGGTGGCGGAGCTGGCTTCGGTGCCGGGGTTCTCGAAAGGGCTTGCGGAGCGGATCCTCGATCATCTGAGGGCGGGGACAGGGCGGTAGGCGGGAAGGCGGCAAGTACGAGGGGGAACTGAGGCGGTAGGCCGCCGCTTGACCCAGGCGCCGTTCCGCCTGACTGCCTTTCCGCCTATATTTCTAAGTCTATGCCTGATGGACGCTTTGCCATCCTGGATCCGGTGTCCGGCATCAGCGGTGACATGCTGCTGGGGGCACTCCTGGCTGCGGGTGCAGCCCCGGAGTGGCTCCGGTCGCTTCCCGCTCGCCTCGGCTTCCCGGACGTCACGGTCCAGGTCTCTATCGTAGATCGCTGTGGGGTCAAAGCCACCAAGGTAGACGTGTGTCTCCCCGACGGGCGCCGGGAAGAGCCGGGACATTTCCACGGCCCCGACGACCAAGCGCACGAACAGGCGCAGGAGCACGAACCCCATCGCCACATCGGAGAGCTGATCGCCATCGTGGAACGAGCCCGGTTGTCGCCCTGGGTGCGTGAACGGGCGGTGCGTGCGTTTCAGCTGTTAGGCGAAGCCGAAGGGCGGGTTCATGGACTGCCGGCGGATCAGGTCCCGCTGCACGAGGTTGGCGCCGTGGATGCCCTGGTTGACATCGTGGGAGCCATCGAGGGATTCGAGCAGTTGGGCATCACCCGGATCTACAATCGTCCGCTCGCCGTCGGGAGTGGCTGGGTGCGCGCCGCGCATGGCGTGATGCCGGTTCCAGCCCCGGCCACGGCAATTCTGCTCGAGGGGCTGGAGGTGGGACCCAACGGACCGGTGGTGGGCGAAGCCACGACCCCAACGGGGGCGGTGCTCTTGAGAGTGCTGTCTGCCGGCCCGCCGCCGGCCCGTTGGCGGGCCGGTGGAGCAGGGGCCTGGGGAGCAGGGGGCCGGGACCCCAAGGACTATCCCAATGCGCTCCGGCTGATCCTCGCCACGGCCGCCCTCGAAGCCGGCGAGGTGGTCCTGGTGTCCACTGATCTGGACGATCTCAGCCCGGAGTTTCTCGATCCATTACGGGAGGCGCTCTTTTTGGCAGGAGCGCTCGACGTCCAGTTGTGGACGACGCAGATGAAGAAAGGGCGAGCGGGGTTCAGGATAGAGGCCACCGTCGCCCCCGGCGAAGCCGACAGAGTGACGGAAGCGTT
Organism: Gemmatimonadales bacterium; assembly: GCA_035557715.1. GTDB lineage: Bacteria > Gemmatimonadota > Gemmatimonadetes > Gemmatimonadales > GWC2-71-9 > CAVVWJ01. Next base: position 45,622 of record DATMDQ010000103.1, on the reverse strand, counting down.
GTTCCGTCACAGCACCACGGCGGGAATTCGGCGATATAGCGCGGAGCGGGTGACGCTTGCCCGGCGCGAGGTGGAAGTCATGACTGCGGACGGAGCCTCCGTGCGCGTCAAGGTGCTGGATGGGCCCGACGGACCTCGGGTCAAGCCGGAATACGAGGATGTGGCGGCGCTGGCCCGCCGAACTGGCAGGCCGGCGCATGAGGTGGCAAGGGACTTGCAATCCAGGGCTCTCCGATTGGTGAGTGCCGACAATGCCGGGCCGGTGGCCCCGAAAAAGGAGTCATAACGAGTGAAAACGAGAATCGTGGCTGCCGCTCTCCTGTTCCTGCTCTTCAGCGGCGCGCCGGTACGGGCTCAGACGGTCATCAACGATCGCGTCGTCAAGGAAATGCCAACGAAATACACGCCCCCAACCTGCGGTCTCAAGGCGGGCCACTTCAAAGTGCAGAGTGGGGCCACCTACCTGAAGACGGGCATCGAAACCGCAGTACCGGAGAATCGGACTCGGGCGTTGGAAAGTGGGAAGAAAGTATTGCTGGAGGCGGTGGAGCAGAACCAGCAGGACAAGAACCCTGCCCTCTGGTTTTATCTCGGACGTATCTACCTGCAACAGGGCGATCTCGCCGGAGCGGACAGCGCGCTGACCAAGGCGGAGACGCTCTTACCCGCCTGCAAGAAGGACATCAGCGACGTGCGCTACCTGGGCTGGGTACCCCTGGTCAACGCAGGTATCACGTTCACAAAGGAAGAGAAGCACGATTCGGCGCTGGCTCTGTACCGCCTGGCTAACAGCATCTATCGCGACAAGCCCCTCGCCTTCCTGAATGCCGGGGTCATCTTCGCCAATGCGGGGCAGACGGACAGCGCGATCGTCAACTTCCAGAAGGCGTCGGAGATCGCTGAACAAACCAACTCGGTGGAAGACCGCAACCTGGCCACCCGCAACTGGGGGGCGCTGCTACAGCGCAACGGCCGCCATAAGGAGGCCGTGCCGGTGCTGGAGAAGTATGTCGGCTGGGTTCCCAAGGATGTGGAGGTGAAGCGAGCGCTTGCCTCCTCCTACCGCGCGATTGGGGAGAACGACAAGGCCGCGGCCATCGAGAAGGAAGTTGGAGCCGCACCGCCGGCCGCAGGCGCGGCCGGAGCAGCAGGTTCCGCCGCCGGAGCGGAGATGGCCGCGGCGATTGCGCTGTACAACGAAAAGAAATATGCCGAGGCCGCAGCGGGCTTCGAGAAGGTGCTGGCCACGGAGCCGAACAATCGTGACGCGCTATACGGCTTGTCCAATGCGTATGTGGGGCTCAAGAGTCCCAAGCTGGCTGACGCCGCCGCGCGCCTGGCAGCGATCGAGCCCTTGAATGACGACGCGGTCCGCATGTTGGCGAATGGCCAGCGTCTGGCCAAGAAAGAGACCCAGGCCAACAAGACCGCGGTACTTCTGATTGGGACCCCGACCACCGTCAAGGTCACCCAGTTTGCACCAACCGCGGCGGCGGCGGCGATCACGGGAACGGCAACCGGGCGTGAGGCGCAGACCGCACAAGGCAAGCCGGTAGCACCCAAGCCCTACACCCTGGTGTTCGAGTTTCTGGACGCGAAGGGAGCCGTGGTAGCCAACCAGGAGGTCCAACTTCCGGCATTGAAGCCGGGAGAGTCGCAGCCGGTCGCGGTCAAGGCTGAAGGAACCGGTATCGCGGCTTGGAGGTACAAACAGAAGTAAGGGGGACTCGATGGCGGGAGTTCGAGCGGGGCACGCGGCCGGCAGCGGCCTGACGACGACGAAGGCGCCGTTCATCGAACAGGCCCAGGAGGAAGGGCGGCTGTATATCCATCAGCCGTACGAGCTCTACTCCGAAGCCAACCACGACGCCTGGCGCCGGCTCTTCTCCCGGATGGAAGACCGGTGGCGTCGGTACGCGAACCCCCGCTTCATTCAGGGAATCGACAGCCTGTGCCTCGATCCCACCCGGATGCCGCGACTGGAGGACGTCAACCGATTTCTTAGCCCGCTCACCGGGTTCAAGGCCAAGCCGGTGAGCGGCTACATCCCGTCCTTCCTCTTCTTCGATTGCCTCCGGAATCGCGAGTTTCCCACTACCATCACCATTCGAGACGGCTCCACCCTCGACTATCTGCCCGAGCCAGACATCTTCCACGACATCGCCGGACACGTTCCGATGCATACCGATCGGGCCTTTGCCGACACCCTGGTGCGGTTCGGCGACTGCGCGCATACGGCGGCCGAGATCGTGGCCGACATTCGGGATGAAAAGGAGAAGATTCGCCGGGTCACCAGCATCTTCAAGGCGATGGCCAGGTTCTTCTGGTTCACGATCGAGTTCGGCCTGATGCGCCAGGGCGGAGATCTCCGAGTGTATGGCAGCGGACTGCTCAGCTCCTACGGCGAGATCGCTCACTCCATCGATTCGCCGGACGTGCAGCGCTACCCGATGCAGCTCGAGTGGGTCATCAACCAGTACTTCGAGATCGACCGCTACCAGCCGCTGCTGTTCGTGGTGGATTCGTTCGATCACCTGTTCGACCTGGTGGGCGAGCTGGAGCGATGGATGCGGCAGGGCCGACTGGACAACGTCTCGCCGGGAGAGCCGGCCATCAGCGAGCCCGATCTTCGGAGCTTCCTGGACGCCTCGGAGAAGGCCGGAGGGCGGTAGAAGTACCTTCCGCCTCTCCATCGACCGCCTTACATTTCCGCCCTTACTCCGCGGGCGTAATTCAGTGGTAGAATGCCAGCTTCCCAAGCTGGACGTCGCCGGTTCGAGTCCGGTCGCCCGCTCTCAGGTACCAGTCGCCAGTCTCGCCTTACCACTGCCATCCTGCCCGCACCCGCCGTTTCAAACCGCTCGGCCTCGCCCTGGTCACGGCGATCGTGTTCCGCAACACAGCGGGATGCGTGGGTCGGGAAGATGTTGCGTTGCTCTGGCAGGACCGGCGTTGACGTGGTTAGGCTTCTCGTGGCGCGCACGCAACGCCGGTACGCTTGATGTTTGTAACCGACTCAAATAGAACGAGTTGCAACCGCTCAATCCAGTCAAGCAGCGGCCCAGGACCTGCATGTCCTGCCGGCTTGACGATCGATCTTGAACCTTCTTGGCGGCGCCCGATGATCGGGCGCTCTTGGTGATCATGACTCGGACCTCGCAGCTGCGCACCGGTGTTCTCGCTCTCGTTCTCGCGGCGGGCTCTCTAACCTGCAGTGACGTCACTCCCCCGAATGGAGCTGGCGTGATCGAGCTATTGAGTGGCAACAACCAGGAGGCACCTCCGGGCGAGGCGCTTGCAGAACCACTCGTGGTGCGTGTGACGGACGATAACGGCGATCCACTGGCTGGCGTCAGCGTGAGCTGGAGCGCCCAGGGCGGGGGCAGCGTGTCAGCCTCAGCGGTCACAACCGGAGCCGACGGCACTGCCTCCGTGACCCGTGTTCTCGGTCCCACCGCGGGGGCCCAAGGGACGACAGCAACCGCAGCCGGCCTGACGGGTTCGCCGGTGACCTTCGTGTCGACCGCCACAGAAGATGGTGGGGGTGCGGGAACCATCGAGATCTCGACCAACCCGCCGGTAGCGGCACTGACCGGGGAGGTATTCGATCCCCTGGTGCAGCCGGAAGTCATTGTGAAGGACGGCAGCGGGAATCCGGTCGGCGCGGTAGAAGTTGCTGCCGCGCTTGCATCCGGCAGCGGCACGCTGGAAGGGACGGTCACCGCCATCACCAATGCCAGCGGCGTGGCGAAGTTCGGAGACCTGGGCATTGAGGGAACCGGCGACCACAGCCTGAAGTTCACCGCCGGAACGACCGAGGTCACCTCCTCGCCGGTAACGCTGTCGGCTCTGCCTGCTGAAGCCACGTCGGGCAAGTGGGGGCCAGTGGTTCCGTGGGACATCGTGCCGCTGCACATGAGCCTGATGACGAACGGAAAGATCTTTGCCTGGGGCAAGACTGACGTCGCCGATACCATGGGGATGCCACGGATCTGGGATCCGGCAGCGGGGCCGCCGTCGGGACTTCCCGCGATTCAGGTGGACGACATGCTCTTCTGTGCCGGACTCGCGCTCATGCCGGATGGTCGACTGATGCTGTCCGGTGGGCATCACCAGGACGATGCCGGGATCAAGACGACGTACTTCTTCTCGGCCGATGGCGTCCCAGACCAGGGGCCCGACATGACCAACGGCCGCTGGTATCCCACGGTCACGGTGCTGGAAGACGGCAGGGTGCTCACCATGGCCGGGCGGAATGAGGCGAAGACAGTGGTGAGAACGCCTGAGATCTGGGAAAACGGAGCCTGGCACGAGCTGCCCGGTGCCGGCACCCTGGAGATCCCCTACTACCCTCGGAATTTCGTCGATCCCAAGAACGGGCTCATCTTCTACGCCAGCGAGCGCATCCAATCACGCTGGTTCAACGTGGATGGGACCGGCGTTGGGGGTGGCCGCGGCAGCTGGAGCGCGGGTCCATCGCACATCTTTGGCTTCAATCGGGATTACGGCTCCGCGGTCATGTATGACGTGGGGAAGATTCTGGTGGTGGGGGGAGCGGGGAACAGCAGCTGGCCCACGCCGGACGCGACAACCGCCACCCCCACGGCCACGGCAGAGATCATCGATCTGAATGCGACCTCCCCAACCTGGCAGAGCACCGGCCCGATGGCCAATCGGCGGCGCCACATGAACGCCACGATCTTGCCCGACGGCCAGGTGCTTGCGACCGGCGGCACCAGCGGCGGTGGATTCGTCAACATCAACGAGGGGAGCGCAGTTAAGGCTGCCGAGCTGTGGAATCCGAGCACTGGGCAGTGGACCACCCTGGCGAGCAGCAGCATCATGCGGGTCTACCACTCCGTGTCGCTCCTTCTCCCCGATGGTAGCGTGCTGCACGGTGCCAGCGGCGATGCGATGGCCACTCCGACCGTGCCGGTCCCACCGGAGCGGAACCATGAGATCTTCCAGCCGCCCTACTTCTTCAAGGGCGCGCGTCCGACCATCACCTCGGCGCCGAGCACCGTCGGCTACGGCGAGACTTTTTCGGTTGCGACCCCGAACGCGGCCCAGGTTACCGGAGTGCGTTGGATCAAGCTGGGCTCGGTGACCCATGCCTTCGACGCCGGCCAGCGGGCGAATGCGCTGAGCTTCGCGATCAATGGGGGGAACGTCGACGTACAGGCTCCGATGCTGCCGCGGCAGGCCCCGCCGGGTCACTACCAGCTCTTCATCCTGAACCGAAACGGCGTGCCGTCTGCCGGAAAAGTCATTCGGGTGCAATAGACCCGGATGGGCACCCACAGCGCGCTTTCCAGGTTCCGCGGCTACCAGGTCGCCGGCTCGGCCCTCCTCGTTATAGCGGGGATCGGCGTAGGCTGTAGCGGAGAGAACCTGGCCGGGCCCGACGCCGGCACCCTGGAAGTGATCAGCTCCACCACCGGTGCTGAGCCGGACGTCGATGGTTACACCCTCCAGATCGACGCCGGCGCTCCCCAGCCGCTCGGCCCGAACGCCACGCTGCGCTTTCCCGAGGTCGCGCTGGGTTCCCACTCGGTCCTGTTGGCCGGTGCTTCGACCAACTGTGCCGTGCAGGGTGACAATCCGCGTTCCATCAACGTTACGGCTGGCGAGACGGTCAGCCTGACCTTTGCTGTCGCCTGCGGCGCTACGACTGGAAGCCTCCGCGTCACCTCCACGACTACCGGGTCCTCCCCGGACACGGATGGATACGCCGTCATCATCGATGGAAGTACCCACGGGGCGCTCGCGACCAACGGTGAGACGGTTGTCGATGGGCTGACCCAGGGCTCGCACACGGTTGGCATCGGCGGGGTGGCTGGAAACTGCCAGGTCGAAGGTGACAATCCCCGCTCCCTCCCTATCACGGCAGGCTCCTCGGCCGAGACCGGGTTCACCGTCACCTGCCAGGCGCCGCCACCGAACAGCGGAACCATCTACATCACCACGGCGACCAGTGGCCCCGGGGTTGATATCGATGGGTACACCTTCACGGTTGACGGTGATGCTGAACAGCCCATCGGTCCCAACGCGACTGCCCCAATCAACAATCTCGGCGCCGGCACGCATTCGGTTCGGCTTTCGGGCATAGCGGAGCATTGTACGCTCACTGGGGACAACCTACGGAGCGTCGTGGTGCCGGGCGGCGGTGCGGTGTCGGTGACATTTACCTTGAGCTGCCAGGCCAGCACCGGAAGCATCGAAGTCACCACCGCCACGAGTGGCCCCGACCCCGACACCGATGGATTTGTGGTTGCCATCGACGGTGGATCAAGCCAGCCCATTGGCGCGAACGCCGCCGTTACCATCGCTGGAGTGCAGGCTGGCGTTCGAAGCGTGAGCCTCTCGGGTGCGGCGGAGAACTGTGTCGTTCAAGGGAACAACCCCGAGACCGTTTCGGTGACGGCGGGCAACACCGCTGCGGTGACATTTACGATCGTTTGCACCAGCCGCACCGGAACCGGGACCATTGCGATCACGGCCAATCCGCCGGTGTCTGCGTTGAGCGGCGAGGTGTTCGATCCGGCGGTTCAGCCGGCGGTCGAAGTGAAGGATGGCGACAACCCGGCGGGCGGGGTCGAGGTGACCGCCAGCCTGGCATCCGGCGGCGGCACGCTGCAAGGGAAGGTTACCGCCACCACCAACAGCAGCGGACTGGCGAAGTTCGGAGACCTGGGCATCGAGGGAACCGGCGACCACACCCTGAAGTTCACCGCCGGCACGGCGAGCGTGACCTCCTCGCCGGTGACGCTGTCCGCGTTGCCGCGCGAAGCTACGTCGGGCAAGTGGGGCCCGGTCGTGCCCTGGGACATCGTGCCCCTTCACATGACGCTGCTGCCGACCGGAAAGATTTTCGCCTGGGGCAAGACCGATGTCGCCGACACCATGGGGATGCCGCGGATCTGGGACCCGTCTGCAAGCTCTCCCTCTACTGCCACCGAAATCCATGTCGATGACATGCTCTTCTGCGCCGGGCATACCTTGATGCCAGACGGTCGCTTGATGGTGTCGGGCGGACACCATAAGGACGATGCCGGGATCAAGACCACCTACTTCTTTTCCGCCAGCAGTGGCGCCCCACAAAAGGGGCCCGACATGGCCAATGGCCGCTGGTACCCCACCGTCACGGTGCTGGAAGACGGCCGGGTGCTCACCATGGCCGGACGCAATGAGGCGAAGACAGTGGTGAGAACGCCCGAGATCTGGGAGAGCGGAGCCTGGCACGAGCTGCCCGGTGCCGGCACCCTGGAGATCCCCTACTACCCGCGGAACTTCGTCGATCCCAAGAACGGACTCATTTTCTACGCCAGCGAGCGGGTCCAGTCCCGCTGGTTCGATGTGGATGGTACGGGCGCCGGTGGTGGCCGCGGGAGATGGACCTCGGGCCCATCGCACAGCTTTGGCTTCAATCGAGACTACGGTTCCGCCGTCATGTACGACACGGGCAAGATCCTGGTGGTGGGTGGAGGCGGGTACTTGAGCTGGCCCACGCCTGATGCGACAACCGGCACCCCCACGGCCACCGCCGAGGTGATCGATCTCAATAGGGTGTCCCCGTCCTGGCAGAGCACCGCCTCTATGGCAAACCGGCGGCGCCACATGAACGCCACGGTTTTGCCCGACGGCCAGGTGCTCGCGACCGGCGGCACCAGCGGTGGTGGGTTCGTCAACATCAGCGAGGGAAACGCGGTCAAGGCGGCCGAGCTGTGGAACCCGGAGACAGGGCAGTGGACCACCCTGGCGAGCAACAGCGTCATGCGAGTCTATCACTCCGTCTCGATGCTACTGCCCAACGGAACCGTGCTCCACGGGGCGAGCGGCGACGCGATGGCCGGAGCGGTTCCGGTTCCGCCGGAGCGGAGCCACGAGATCTTCCAGCCACCCTACCTGTTCAAGGGCGCGCGTCCGACGATCACCTCGGCGCCGACGTCGGTCGGCTACGGGGAGACCTTTTCAGTTGCCACGCCCAATGCGGCCCAGATCACCGAGGTCCGCTGGATCCGCCTCGGCTCGGTGACCCACGCCTTCGACGCCGGTCAGCGGGCGAACACCTTGAGCTTTGAGATCAACGGTGGGAAGGTCGATGTGAAGGCGCCGATGCTGCCGCGGCAGGCGCCGCCGGGGCATTACCAACTCTTCATCCTGAACCGGAACGGGGTGCCGTCAGCCGGGAAGATCATCCGGGTCCAGTAGGTCTCAGTCCGATGAGGCCCAGGATCTGATCCCAGCGAACACGGCGAGGCCCAGGCCGGCGGCGAGGAGCGCCTTGCCAGGCGAGAGCGCTGCCCTGGTGTAGACGCTGGACTTCATCACGTGCCCGCGGTACCCACCCCGCTCCTTCCGGCCTTCGGCCGCGGGAGCGTACAGATTGCCGGACCGCTCCGTGGCAGGGGTGTCCGAGCGCTGCGCATCGAACATCGAGCGCTCCATATAGAAGTCAGTCAACCGAGGCATGGCGGTGCCCAGGGCGCTGATCAATCGGCCACCGCCCCCGATGGTGATGTCGCGGACGGGATGCTCAGCGGCCCGCAGCACCGCGTTGGCGACCACCTCCGGCGCGTACACCGGCGCCGGTGGCTTGGGCTCGACCGTCATGTAGTTCTTGGCGTGCTGGAAGTACGGTGTGTCGATGGTCGATGGCTTGATCAACGTGACCGAGATGGGCACACCCTCCTCTTCGAGCTCCATTCGAAGAGCATCGGTAAAACCCTTCACCGCATGCTTCGAGGCGGAGTAAGCGCCTTGCAGCGGCACGGCCCGGTCGGATACGACGCTGCCGATGTTGATCAGCGCACCCCCGTTGGCGCGGAGCCGGGAGATGGCGGCGCGGGCACCATAGACCGTCCCCCAGAAGTTTACCTCGAACAGCCGTCTCATATCGTCGATGGACACGTCCACCAGGTTGCCGTAGAACGAGACGCCCGCGTTGTTGACCCAGGTATCTATGGTGCCGAACTCCTCCATGGCGGTGGATGCCAGCCGCTCGAGGTCCACCTGATTGGCGACGTCCGCCACCACCGATCGGGCAGTTCCGCCGCGCTCCTCGATGGCGGTAACCGTCTCCCGCAGCTCGGGCCCATTCCGGGAGCACAGCACCACCCGGGCTCCCCGTTCCGCCGCCCGTTTGGCGGTGGCCAGCCCGATCCCGCTGGTGCCGCCAGTTATCACCACGACCTGATCCTCCAGTCGCTTCAGTTTTGGCTTCATTTCTCCCCCCAGAATCGTTGAACGCCTGGTCGAAGTATGGGAACTGCGGTCTCAGAAGACAACCGAACAGCAACTGCTTAGAAGCCACTTCGATACTAGCCGGGAAGTGACCACAGGTCTTGAATTTAGCGTCGGAGAGAGAGATCTTCCCGGGCTGTCTCAGGGGCGTTTAGCCTCCGATTAGATCTGAGTGGTGCCTGATGATTCGAGTAACGGCGGTACATCCCGATTCAATCGCAGCCGAGCTGGGGCTCCAGGAAGGCACGGAGCTCCTGTCGGTTGACGGGCGGGAGCTGGAAGACTTTCTCGATTGGGAGTTCCTGACCGCCGAGGAGGAGTTCCTGCTGCACGTGCGCCAGCCCGGCGGGGAGGAGATCGAGTTCGAGATCGAGCGGCCCCTGGGCGAGCCGGTCGGGGTGGAGCTCGAGCCGGCCCGGATTCGGCGATGCGCCAACCGCTGCGACTTCTGCTTTGTGGATGGGCTGCCCGATGGCTTGCGCGACGTGCTCTACATCCGGGACGACGACTACCGCCTCTCGTTCCGGTATGGCAATTTCGCGACGCTGACCAACCTCAAGCCTCACGACGTCCGGCGCATCATTGATTACCGGCTGTCACCGCTGTACGTCTCGGTTCACGCCACCGATCCTACCATCCGGCGCTATCTCCTGCGGAACCCCACGGCCCCTGAGGTCATCCCTCAGCTGCGTGAGTTTGCGGACCATGGGATCGAATTTCACACCCAGATCGTGATGTCGCCCGGAGTGAACGACGGGCCGGTCCTGCGGCAGACGCTCACCGAGCTCTATGAATTCGGCCCCGCGATCATTGGCTGCTCGGTGGTGCCGGTGGGTCTCACCGAGTATTCCAAGCACCACCTGGTCCGGGAGCCCACTGCGGGGGAATGCCGGGCGGCGATCGAGCTCATCGACCAGCGGGCCGCCATCGCCCGGGCCGAGCGGGGCATCAACTGGGCCTTCGGTGCCGACGAGCTCTACGTCAGGGCGGGGGTCGAGCTCCCAGGCGCTGAGATCTATGACGGTTTCGATCAGGTCGAGAACGGGGTTGGCTCGGTGCGTTGGCTCCAACAGCGGATCGAGACGGTGTCGGACGAGCTGCGTGGCTGGGAAGGGAAGCGCATCGCGGTGGTGACCGGTACCGCCATGGGCCAGCTCATGCCTATGGTCCTCGAACCCCTGGCCCGAGTGACGGGCGCGGAGTTCGAGCTCATCCCGGTAATCAATTCGCTCTTCGGGCCGACGGTTACGACCGCTGGACTGCTCCCCGGTATGGCGATGCAGCAGGCGCTGAAGGGCCGCCGCGACTTCGATCTGGTGCTGCTCCCGGCTGAGTCGGTGAATGACGATGGACTTTTCATCGACAACATGAGCTTCGAGGTGCTGGCTCTCTCGATGCCGGCAGCGGTGCGCCTCTCCCGCGACTTTACCGATGTGCTCCAGGCCCCGGTGGCCGCATGAGCAAGCCGACCGTTGCCATCGTTGGCCGTCCGAACGTGGGCAAGTCCACCCTTTTCAATCGGATCATGGGGGGCCGTCCAGCCATCGTATCGGAACTGCCGGGCACCACTCGCGACCGCCACTTCGGCGACGCCGATTGGCAGGGCCGCCGCTTCTGGGTGGTCGACACCGGCGGGCTCCTGCCTGACTCTGACGACTCGATGGACCGCGCCATCAGGCGCCAGGTGGAGTTTGCGCTGGACGAGGCGGACGTCGTGGTGTTCATGGTGGACGGCCGCGAGGGCCTCAATCCGGTTGATCGGGCCATCGCGGATCACCTTCGGAAGGCAGGGCGCCCGGTACTCCTCACGGTGAACAAGCTGGACAACCTGGAGCAGAGCACCGAGCAGTATGGGTTCTACTCGCTCGGCTTCGGCGACCCGGTCGGAGTAAGCGCGGCGATTGGGAAGGGAAGTGGCGATCTCCTGGATGCCATCGTCGAGCGGCTTCCACCCTACAATCCGGGCGAGGATGAAGACACCATCAACGTCGCCGTGGTCGGGCGGCCGAATGTCGGGAAGTCGTCGGTGGTGAACCGGCTCCTGGGCGAGGAGCGCCACGTCGTGGCAGCCGAGGCAGGTACCACACGCGACGCGATCGATTCGGTCTTGCGCTTTGAGGGCAAGACACTCAACTTCATAGATACCGCAGGGTTACGCCGCAAGGCTAAAGTAGAAGATGATCTGGAGTTCTACTCCACACTCCGGACTGAACGCGCGATCGAGCGGGCCCAGGTCGCTGTACTCGTGGTGGACGCGGCAGTTGGGCTGCACAACCAGGACCTCCGCATCGCCACGCAGGCCTGGGAGGACGGTGCCGGCCTGATCGTTCTGGTGAACAAGTGGGATCTGATCCAGGAGAAGGACGCCAACACCGCCCGGCAGGGTCAGGAAGCGCTGGTGGCCAAGGCGCCGTTTCTCCGTTACGTGCCGTTCCTCTACGTGTCCGCGCTGACGGGGCAGCGGGTGCGGAAGGTGCTCGATCTGATCCTGGAGGTAGCGGCGGACCGCGAACGGCGGGTACCCACCGCGGAAGTGAACAAGGTCCTTGCATCGCTGATCGAGCGAAACGCGCCACCCCAAAAGCCCGGCGAGGAGGTCAAGCTGCTCTACGCTTCGCAGATCGCCACCGCCCCTCCCACGCTGGCCATCGTCAGCAACCGGCCCGATGAAGTGCCCGAGTCGTATCAGCGGTACCTGGCGAACGGCTTTCGGGAGGCCTGGCCGTTCACTGGATCGCCCTTGCGGCTGAAATTCACCAGTCGAGGATCTCGACGCTGATGCCTCAAGCCGTCCTGTGGCTCCTCGCTTCCTACTTTGTGGGGGCCATACCGACCAGCTATCTGCTCAGCCGACTCTTTGCCGGAATCGATCTTCGCAAGCACGGCAGCGGGAACCTCGGCGCCACCAACCTCTATCGGGTCCTGGGCTGGAAATACGCGATTCCAGCTGCCGCAATCGATATCGCCAAGGGTGCCATCCCGGTTCTCGTCTTCGCTCCCCAGGTGTCAAACTCCCAGTTGTTCGCCCTTGGATGCGGTGTGGCAGCAATCCTTGGACATGTGTTTTCGGTGTTCGTCGGATTCAAGGGAGGCAAGGGCGTGGCCACCGCGGCGGGTGTCATGCTGGGCCTCGCCCCACTGGCCCTGACGGTAGCGGCGGTGGTCTGGGCGGTCCTGGTCCGGGTCACCGGTTATGTATCGGTCGCCAGTATCGCGGCGGCTGCGGTCCTCCCGGTGGCGGTCTATTTGCTGGAGGATTCGACTTCACCGGCGCTTCTCTGGATCGCTACGGCGATAGCCGCGGGCGTGATCCTTCTCCACCGGCGCAATATTCAGCGTCTCCTCAAGGGAACGGAGAACCGGTTCGGCCGTAAGGCGGCGAGCGCACCCCGACCATGACGCCCATTGCCGTGCTTGGCGCGGGCAGCTGGGGTACGACGCTGGCCAATCTCCTGGCGGTCAAGGGAGAGAACGTCCGGCTCTGGGCTTACGAGCCGGAAGTGGTGGCGGCGGTCAACCAGCGGCACGAGAACCCGATGTTCCTGCCCGGCATTCCCCTGGCGCCAGGGCTTCGCGCATTCGCCGACCCGCGGGAAGCGGTGGCCGACGCGGCGGTGATCGTCTCAGTCGCTCCGAGTCATGCGGTCAGATCGGTGATCTCGGGACTCAAGGGCGGGGTGCGAGCGGGGACGTTGGTAGTGAGTGCCACCAAGGGAATCGAGACCGATACCTTGGCCCTCATGTCGAACGTGTTTGAGGAGTGTCTCCCCGACGTTCGGTTCGCGGCGCTGTCGGGGCCCAGCTTCGCCCTGGAGGTATGTCAGGGCCAGCCGACGCTGGTGGTGGCGGCGGCACGGGAGGAGGCCACCGCGCGGGACGCACAGCGGATCTTCGCCACGCCACGATTCCGGGTCTACTCGCATGACGACGTGGTGGGAGTCGAGCTGGCCGGCGCGCTCAAGAATGTCATCGCCATCGCCGCGGGTATTCTCGAGGGGCTCGGCATGGGGCACAATCCTCGGGCCGCCCTGATCACCCGGGGGCTCGCCGAGATTACGCGGCTGGGGGTTGCCCTGGGTGCCAGTCCGCTCACCTTTGCCGGTCTGGCCGGTATGGGAGACCTGATCCTGACAACCACCGGAAGCCTGAGCCGGAACCGCGCACTGGGGGTGGCGCTGGCCGAGGGGCAGACGCTGGAGCAGTATCGCGCCGCGCACGTGAGCGTAGCCGAGGGAGCCAACACCTCCAAGGCCGGTGCCGCGCTGGGGAAGCGAATGGGGGTCGAGCTTCCCATCATCGAGAAGGTTTGTGAAGTTCTGTTCTCGGGGAAACCCGCTCGGGAGGGCATCACCGAGCTCATGGCACGCCAACTCAAGTCGGAGCAGTGGAGATGACCACCACCCGACCGGTCCAGGAGTTTTACTCCATCGGCGAAGTCTGTTCGCTGACCGACCTGAAGCCACACGTCCTGCGCTACTGGGAAAGCCAGTTCCGCTTCCTGAACCCGGCCAAGAACCGGTCGGGTAACCGGGTCTACAAGGGGCGCGAAGTCGAGCTGATCATGCTGGTCAAGCACCTTCTCTACACCGAGAAATTCACCATCGACGGCGCCCGGCAGAAGATCGATCACTACCGCCGGACCGGCGAGCTGCGGGTCTCCGCCCGACGGGCGTTCGAAGCGGAGATGGCGCAGGAGGTCCGGATGACCCTCGAGGACGTTGTCGCGATCCTCGACGGCAAAGCGGCACCTAAGCGGGGCAGCGGGGCAGTGGGGCAGGGTGGTGATGCCCAGGGTGAAGGAGCTCAGGGTGGGTAGGAACCCCCAATCGATGACCAGGTCGGGTGCGGCTTCTGCCCCGCTGCCCCGCTGCCCCGCTCCCCCGCTGTGAACATTCTCGTGACCAACGATGACGGCGTGCTGGCGCCCGGGCTGGCGTTGCTGGCCGACGCATGCCGCGAAGTCGGCAACGTTACCGTGGTCGCTCCCGATCGGGAGCAGAGCGGCACCTCTCACTCGCTCACCTTGCATCGCCCGCTCCGGCCTGCCCGGCGTCCCGACGGCGGCTGGCAGATCGATGGCACCCCGACGGATTGCGCCATGCTGGCTATCCAGGCCCTCATGCCCGAGCGGCCGGACTTCGTCTTCTCCGGCGTGAACCACGGCCCTAACATGGGTGAAGACGTGCTCTACTCGGGCACGGTAGCGGCCGCCATGGAGGCGGTGACTCTGGGTGTACCCGGCATCGCGATTTCCTTCGCGGGAAACCAGCCGGAGACGATGGCGACGTATCGGCTCCTGCTGGTGGAGTTGGTGCAGCGAATCACCCGGGTGCAGGATTTTCCCGAGCAGATGCTGCTCAACATTAACTTTCCCAGGATCCCGGCGTCGGAGGTCAAGGGGATCCAGGTGACCAAGCTGGGCAGCCGCTACTTTTCCGAGTCGCTGACCCGGATGAAGGATCCCTGGGGCCGGGAGATCATCTGGATCGGGGGCGGGACGATCACCTGGACCGGCGGGGAGAACTCCGACCACCTGGCTGTTGCCGAGGGCTACGTTTCAGTTACGCCACTGCACATGGATCTCACCAACTACTCGCTGCTGGAGACGGTTCGGGGATGGTCGCTGGAGGGGTAGGGGAGGGCGACAGCTACGGGGGCTATCGGAGCCGACTGGTGGAGACGCTCCGGCGCAAGGGAGTGCGAGATCTTTCGGTGCTGCGCGCCATTCAGATGGTACCGCGGCACCTTTTCGTGCCGGAGAGCGTGCGCCACCGGGCGTACGACGATGTCGCCCTGCCGATCGGCAGCGGGCAGACCATCTCCCAGCCCTATGTGCAGGCGCGGTATCTCGAGTTGATCGCGCTCACGGGGCAGGAGAAAGTCCTGGAAATCGGAACCGGGTCGGGGTACCAGACGGCCCTACTCGCGCTGGTGGCCAGTATGGTGTTCAGCGTCGAGCGATTCGCGGGGCTGGCCCAGAGCGCGCGGACGGCCCTCGCGGCGGCGGGCGTTCGCAATGTGACGGTCCTGGTGGGAGACGGGACCCTGGGATGGCGCCCGTTTGCTCCCTATGACGCCATCCTGGTGTCTGCTGCCTCACCGGAGGTGCCGGCTCCCCTGGTGGAACAGTTGGCGCCCGAGGGAAAGATGGTCATCCCGCTGGGGGATCGCGCGTCCCAGACCCTGACCCTGGTAGAGCGCCATGGTGACGGGGTACGGACCAGTACCATCGCCGACGTTCGTTTCGTGCCGCTGGTCGGCGAGTTCGGCTTTCGCCAGGAATAGACCCCCCGGAGACTGTGCATGGATCTGCTGCCTCGCATCATCGATCTCTTTCTGCACCTGGATCACCACCTGGGGCAGCTGATCTCCCAGTATGGCACCTGGACCCACCTGATCCTGTTTCTGATCGTCTTCTGCGAGACCGGGCTCGTGATCACCCCATTTCTGCCCGGCGACTCGCTGCTCTTCGCGGCGGGGACGTTCGCGGCACTCGGCGCGCTCGACCTCTGGCTGGTTGTGCTGCTGCTGATCGTCGCCGCTATCGCGGGCGATACCGTGAACTACTGGATCGGTGCCTATGTCGGTCCCCGAGCGTTCAGCGGCGACATTCGCTTTCTCCGGAAGGAATACCTCGACCGGACTCACGCCTTCTACGAGAAGCACGGAGGCAAGACGATCATCATGGCGCGCTTCGTCCCGATCATTCGCACCTTTGCTCCCTTTGTCGCGGGCGTCGGCGCCATGAGCTATCCGAGATTCATCCTGTACAACGTGGTGGGCGCGGTCCTGTGGGTTGGGTTGTTCGTGCTCGGGGGCTACTTCTTCGGCAACATCGCCGTGGTGCGGGAGAACTTCACCCTGGTGATCCTGGCTATCATCACACTGTCGGTGCTGCCCATCGTGGTCGAAGCGCTGAGAGCTCGCCGAAGCCGGCCGGCGTGAGCACCAGATTCGAGGTGTTCGGCATGGTGCAGGGAGTCGGCTTCCGCTGGTTCGTCGCCCGACACGCCCGCTCGCTGGGTCTCACCGGTCACGCCCGTAACCTGCCGAACGGCAGTGTCGAGGTAGTGGTGGATGGACCGGAGGACGCGATCCCCGAGCTCGAGCGGATGCTCCGGAGTGGCCCGGCGAGTGCGCAGGTCGAGCGGGTGGAGCGATCCACCGAGCCAGGCTCCATCCCGACAACGAAGGGCTTCGATGTCATGTAGTCGCGCACTCACCTCAATCAAGTAGCCTGATGACCACTAGTCCGATGACAACGGTTGCCGAGCGGGTCCAGCAAAGCCTGCGCGCTATTCCGGATTACCCCAAGCCGGGGATCCTCTTTCAGGATATCACCCCGGTCCTCCGGGATGGGCTACTGCTGCGAGATGTGGTCTCCGACATGTGCCGACCGTTTCGCGATCGCGGCGTGACCCACGTCATGGGCATCGAAGCCAGGGGCTTCATCCTGGGTGGAGCGGTTGCTGCTGCGCTTGGAGCTGGATTCGTCCCTGCCCGGAAGCCGGGAAAGCTGCCGTGGGAGCGAGCCACGGAATCGTACGATCTCGAGTACGGCAGCGACTCACTCGAAGCCCATAGAGATGCCTTGACCTCCGGAGACCTGGTCCTGGTGGTAGATGACGTGCTGGCCACCGGTGGCACGGCCAGGGCCGCTGGACAGCTTGCGCGTGGGCTCGGCGCTGAGCTGGCTGGGTGGAGCTTCCTGCTCGAGATCGGGGTGCTCAAGGGGCGAGAGCGCCTCTCCGGCGCCCTCTGCCATGTCGTAGCCCGCAGCTGACCGAAGCGGTACCCGTGCGCGCACCTCGTGGGGCGCTCGGACTGGGCTCGAACTCGTGCCGTCTGTCTCGTGGGTGACATGCAAGGCTACGTCCGCCTCAAACGTGCGGGGCAGGGAAGCCACAAGGCCCCGAGGACCGGCTCTCGCGTTGGCGGCGGGGTTGCCCAGGCCAGTGCAGGGGGTCATTTTCCCCCGCTGGGCAGAATGTCACTTTCCGACCAGAGCAGCTCTTGGGGCCGCCGTTGGGTTAGAAAGTACCTTAGCTGCGCAGGCTAAGCGCATACGAGCTCGTTAATTAGGCTAGCCCCCGTAGCTCAGATGGATAGAGCAGCAGTTTCCTAAACTGTTGGCCGCGTGTTCGAGTCACGCCGGGGGCATGCGGGCGGTGCCGTCGAGGCCGCAGCATCTCGTCAAGAACCTTATTGCTGGACACACATGGCAACGACAGTGGAACCGACCAGGGCAGGCCCAACTCCAATTCCTGTGGCCACGACACCGTGGTACCAACGGCACCAGCGGTACCTTCTGGCCGGGATCGCGGTTCTTGCAGTATTGGCGCTCGCTGCGTGGTTCATTATGGCCAGCGGGAGGCGGAAGGAGGAATTCGCCGCGCGCAGCCTCAATCAAGCGAGGACGGCCGCAGAGGCGGGGAATCTGCCTCTGGCTTCCAGCGAGCTTCAGAGGCTGATCTCGGCGTACAAGGGCACCGATGCGGCCAGCGAGGCCGTGATCACCCTGAACCAGGTGCGGATGGTCAACGGCCAGAGTGAGCTGGCGGCTGTCGGGCTCAGAGAGTTCCTGGCCGGCAAGCCCGAGCCTAAGTATGTCGCGCCCGCGACCGGACTGTTGGCCGCAGCGCTGGAGAATTCCAGGAAATGGATCGAGGCGGCCAACGCCTATACCCAGGCCTCCAACGTCTCGGACGTCGAGTACCTCAAGGCGAAGTACCTGGTGGATGCGGGCCGCGCCTTTCGCGAAGGCGGGAGGCTGGAGGACGCCACCAAGGCTTATCGGACCGTGCTGCAGAAGTATCCCAAGGCGCCCAGCGTGACTGAGGCGGAGGTCCGTCTGGCAGAAGTGACCGACGGGAAGATGTAGGACCCCGCGGGCCCACTGCGGGGGTAGGGGAACGCTCAACAGCGAGCCGGGGGTCTCGGGAAGAGACCCCTATTTGTTGGGCTGAATGAAACGACGTATAAGATATGTTATGTTAAGTCCACCTGGGGAAAACTGTGGAGAACTGTGGAGTACTCCCCGGTCAATCTCACTATGTTGTTATTGCGTAAGGATATACAGAAGATTTCCACGTGGGCTACCGCAGCTACTTACCCTCCCATACCCCGCGGAATAGCAACCGACCCTGACCCGCCAGCCACACCTCTACAGCCCTACTCCCATCCCGCTCAGCCCGAACTTTCAGCTCGGGTCCTCCCCTGCTCCGGAAGGTTAGGGGCAACTCCGCCTCGGCCCTGCTCGCCAAGGCCAGCGCAGCCGCCACCGTTCCGGTCCCACAGGCCAAGGTTTCTCCCTCCACGCCTCGCTCGAAGGTCCGGATCAGCCACGGGCTCCCGGACTCTCTGGGAGGACTCACGAAGTTCACGTTGGCGCCCACCGGACCGGCCCGCGGGTCCGACCGAAGCCTACGCCCCCGATCCTCCACGTCCACCGATTCGATGTCATTTACCCTGACCACGAGGTGCGGCACGCCGACGATTCCCAGGGCGAACCAGAGCTCGCCCGGCTCCCCCGGAAAACCGGACAGATGTCGCGGAAGGTCGCAGTCGGGCAGGCTGATCTCGGCCTCGTCGGCTTGAGCGGGCGAGATGACACGCACCGGCCCGGCGTCGGTGAGAAGGCAGAACTCGCCTGGTGCGACCAGCTCCAGGTCCACCGACAGCCGGCCGCTACAGAGCGCCGCGTTCCCGCACATGGCCCCGTGCGAGCCGTCCGAGTTCCAGTAGGACATCCGGACCGCCCCCGCCGCAGCGGGCGTCAGAATGACCAGCCCATCAGCGCCTACCCCGTTGCGGCGATCGCAGATGGCTCGCACCCGGGCGGGAGGCCAGGCATCGGGCACCGTGGCCCGGCCATCGAGCATCACAAAGTCATTGCCCGAGCCGGTCATCTTGTAGAAGAGGGTTCCCCTCACAGGCGGCCGATGAGCGACTGGAGCCGAAGCCACCAGACCATCCAGATGGCCTCCCGGACGATACGCTTGTTCATCTTGCTCTGTCCTTCGACCCGGTCGGTGAATACGATCGGAATCTCCACCAGGCGGAATCCCTTCTTCCAGGCCCGAAAGCTCATCTCGATCTGGAAGGAGTACCCGTTGGAGCGCACCTTTTCGAAATCAATGGCCTCGAGCACCTCGCGCCGGAAGCACTTGAACCCACCGGTAGAATCGGCCACCGGCAGGCCGGTAATCCAGCGGGCGTATTCGTTGGCGCCGATGGAAAGCAGCAGCCGGGAAATGGGCCAGTTGATCACATTGACGCCGGTCCGGTACCGGGAGCCGATCACGACGTCGGCCTCGTTGGCGGCTCTGACAAAATCCCCGATAAACTTGGGGTCATGCGAGAAGTCGGCGTCCATCTCGAAGATGAGGTCGTATTTGTGTTCCAGGGCCCAGCGAAACCCGGCAAGGTAGGCCTTCCCCAGTCCGGACTTTGCCGGGCGGTGGAGCACGTGCACTCTGGAGGTGGAGGCGGCCAGCTCATCGGCCAGCTGCCCGGTACCATCGGGCGAATTGTCATCCACGACCAGGACTTCGATCCGCGGATCCTGGTGCAGGATGGCAGGCACGACGAGCGGGAGGTTCACACGCTCGTTGTAAGTCGGCACCACCACCAGCAGACGCTCAGCCACGAGTCCGCCGAAGGTGAAGGACGGCACTCAGAAGCGACGCGATCACGACAGCCGCCCAGGTTGCGGCGCTGATCATGGCAGCCATGCGGACAATGCTGGGACGATAGCGCATCACCACCCGGTGCTCACCACTCCCGGAGAGCGGAACCGCCATGAGCGCATGATTGGCCCGAATCACCGGCACCGGAACTCCATCGATCTCCGCCTGCCACGACTGATGATACGTTCGGCTCACGTGGAGCAGCGCCGGCCCGGTAGAACGAACCCGCACCACCAGCGTATCATCGCCGTTGCCCTCGATGACCGCTGTACCGGTCCCGCCCCCCTGTCCCACGGCTAGAACCGGCTCCTCCACGATGGTGGTCTTGGTTGGATCGAACGTCGGTGACCAGAGGGTGGCTATGCGCCGGCCGGAATCGGGCTCGACCTGAACTTCGGGCACCACCGACACCCCCGGAAGTGCGGCATCATTCACGTACACCGATACCCGTTGATCGGCACCGAGCAGTCGATAGCCAGGGAGCTCCACCTGCCCCGGCAGAAGCACGTACCGGGCGGCCAGCGCGCGCAGTGCGGCGCTGTTCAGGAGGCCGAGCCAGTACTGCTGGAGCTCGGTCGTCGTACGCGCCCCCTGCCGGGCGCCATAGCGGGTGAGATCATTGTACCAGCGCAGCTGGTTGCCGTGGTAGCCAAACACTTCAGGAATCCCATAAGTGGCTAGAAAGCCCTCCTGATATACACCGCCAACCGTGAGCACCCGCTCTCCCGGTACCAGGCGCGCGCGTAGCGCCTCGATGCCGGGATCCGGCGGAAAGAAGTCGTCGTAGCGCACGACCTGGATATAGCGGTGGTCGACTCGCATGAGGTCGATGGCCGTGAGCAGCGTCAGGATGAGGGCCACGTGGCTGGCTCTCACCTTGCCGCGACTCCAGAGGAACACGGCCCCCCAGGCGGCGCCGCAGATCAGCGCTACGATCAGCGCGCCGGCCCCGAGTCTTCCGACATTGGCGGCGAAGGCCTCGACCCGCCCGCCCCCCTCTGCTTCACCGAAGATCGAAGCCCACAGGCTATAGAACCCGGTGCCGGCAGCCAGGGTCATGACCGCCATCAGCAGCGCCGCGATCGCCCCGGCTGCGAGACCCACCGACATGGCCCGACGCGCGCGAGGGTCGCCAGCGGCGAGGGCACGCTCGATCAGCAGCGCCGAGAGCAGCGTAAGTGCAACGATCGCCAGGTACGTCGCCAGGCTGGGCGCCCTGAAATTCTTGAGCCCGGGCACTACGGTGTAGAGCAGCCTGAAGAATGGGGTACCAGCCCCGAGCGCGTAGAGCAACGCAATGCCCGCCATAGTGGCCAGGCCCCACCGCCGCCGGTCACCTCTCAGACCGGCCAGTGCGGCAATCCCCAGTACGAACACCAGCGCACCGCCGTACTCGGAATTGTGTTTGAACGGGTTCTTCCCCCAATACGTCTCCGACTGCGCATCGGTTCCGGAGAACTCGGGAATGAACAGTGACGCGACCTCCTCCGCGTGCAGCGACCAGGTGGCCGAGTACTCGAAGCCGCGGCCCGGTCCTGCCCGGGGAGAGTCTTCCCGGAGATAGCGGTACATGGGGAGCAGGACTACCGCTGCCACGCCGGCCGCCGTGACCACCGCGACCATGCCTCCGGCAAGGCTGTTAGCCAGAAATGCTCCACCGGCCCGGCGCAGTGCCCACAGGCTCGCGATGGCGTAGACCGCTAGCGCCAGATAGGCGTAGTACGCGAGCTGAGGGTGGCCCACCACCATGAGCCCGGCCACCACACCCAGCCAGATAAAGCGCAGCCAGGAATGGCGGTCGAGGGCGGTGACGAGGAGCCACAGTGCCGCGGGAAAAAGTGCGGTGACATACATCTTCCCGTCCTGGCCGCCCCAGACCAGGCTCACAAGGTTCGCCGACAGCATGTACGCGGAACCGGCAAAGAGCGCCACCAGGCGGCTGGCGCCGAATGCCCGGGCCGCGAGATACATGAAGACCCCCGCGAGATACACGTGGAGGATGAGCTTCCACGCGAGGGCGCTGGTCAGCGGGAGGATCAAGTGCAGGACCGAAGCGGGATAGAGAATGTCCCCGCTGCCGGCTTCAATAGTCGGCACGCCAGCAAAGAGGTAGGGATTCCAGAGCGGCAGGCGGCCGAGTGCCCCGATGTGCTCGACGAAGAACTTGCGGAACATGATGCCGGCGGCGACCGTGTCCTGGCCCATCAACATGCTGCCGGGTCCACTCAGCAGATACTCGCGGAAGAGCAGCAGGGTGAGCGCCGCCATGGTCACGAACGGAGCCCACCGGGGTATCTGATCCAGGTCGGGCGACTGCGGCTCAGCCACTCAGGCCTCTCCGAAAAAGAAGGGGAACCGCGGGCAGTAGCTCCGTCCCGGTAAGCAGGAGGCGGCTGGCCAGCGCGAGCGCTGCCGCCGGCTTCAGTCCGATGTCACCGGCCAACATCAGGAGAAACACCGATTCGCGCGGGCCCAGACCGCCGGGAGCGAACAGCGCCAGGAAGCCAGCAAGGTAGGAGCAGGTGAAGACGCCGATCGCCTGGGGTAGACCCAACACAACATCAGGTAGCAGACCACGCGCCAGCAGCAGCAACGCGACGCCGTAGCCGATCCAGGCAACCACGTTGGCAAGAAATGCCGCCACCACCATTCCTGCCGGGATCGCGCGTGGCCGGGGCCAGGCAGCGGGTAGCCGCCGGCCGACCCGGTCGAGGAACGGCTGAGAGGTGAGCCCGGCCACGCCAACGAGCGACAGGAGGATCACTGCGACTGCAATCGGGGTGGCCCCCTGCCCCACCGCCTGAAATGCCTCACCCGCTGTCACCGCCACCACCGCGGCGCCGCTCGCCAAGGCCAGCGCCTGCAGCACCAGCGCGCCCGCAACCGCCACCGAAGGATCCACTCCAGCGCGCTGTGCCAGCACTGCCGCGCCGGCCACCGCCCACACCTTGCCTGGTATGTATTTGCCCAGGCTGGCCAGGAACCAGATGCGCGTCGCGGTCAGGAAGGTCAGCGTTTCTCCCATGCTGAGTACGACGCGGCGCCACGCCTCGATCAGGACCGCGTAGCTGGCAAAGACCACCAGGACACTGGCGACGATCCACCCAGTGTGAAATTGCCACTCGATCGGCTGGGACTGCAGCGTCTGCCAGTTGGCGACGATCGACCGGATGGCCAGGCCAACCAGCAGCGCCCCAAGGATGAACTGTAATGCACGCCAGATTCTAGGCCGCGCCACTGGGCCGTTTCGCTTTCACCTGAACCTGTACGGTGTCACCCGCTTCATCCTCGATGGCGATGACCGTCCGCTGCCCTCCAAGGGTGGTCAGGACGACTCGACCATCGGCCGAGACGCGGGCGGCCCGAACCGAACGGCGGAACCGGCGCCATTGAACGATCTTGTGGGCCGAAGCGAAATAAGGCCGATGGTCGGCCAGCGCCTGCAGCAAGCTAACGAAGGCCGGCTCGGCGCCGGGAAACCCGAGTGACTCCATGGTATTGGGATGCCAAAGCCCTACCCATACGCCTTCGGCCTCCCTGCATTCGCGGGCGAGCTCCCGGGCATCCTCGACCCAGCGCCCGGGCTCCTCGACGCCGGCATACTTGCTGAGAGCGCGGTCCATCCATACGAGCGGTACCAGATCCAGCGGCATGGTGGCTTCGCTCGCCGCATCCCAGGCGGGAACCACATCGGCCACGCCGAGGCGAAAGCCGTTCCGGTCGGCAAAGCCCCAGGATGCGTCGTACTCGAAGCCGGCCTCGACCATGTTTCGCTGAGTCAGCCCGGGACGCATGCGGAGGAAGTGCTGGCGAATCCCGTCAATCGGCGAGTCGGCCAGCCGGCTCAGCATGCGGCGCTGCGCTATCATCGAGTTGGGGTTCTCAGAGGTGACGAAACTCCCGTGCAGTCCCACCTCGTGGCCCGCGTGGGTCAGGGCGGCCAGGATTCGGCGGGTCGGCGGACCCCCGGGCCGGTAGGTGGAATCGCCGGCCAGAATGGACCTGACCGTGGGCTGGGCACAAATCACGTACCAGCTCGCGCGGACCCCATAATGGGCCTCGACCTGCAGTAGGGAGTGTATCCCCCGGGTTACCGGGTCCCGGCCGATGCTGCGCTTGGCGGCCCGTGCAACACGAGCGAAGAGGGCCCAGTTTCCCCTGCGAGCCAGCTCGGCCAGGCGGAGCATAGGGAACAATGGCCACCATTCCACGACGTCGAGGTCGTGAGTCATGGCCGCCGCCCACCGGTGCCCGTCCGGCCAGGGTGCCAGCGACCGAACCGGACGCCGTCCCGCGACGGCGAGCACGGCTCGACGGAGCTCGACCGCCAGCTGGGAAACCACCGGCTTCCTGCTTTGGCCGGCCACGACGAGAGGGTTCTCGGTCGCGGGCACCCGGCCGTGGCGGTCGGTAACTGTCGACCGTTGCTCGATGGCGCCGCCCGCAACCTCTGCCACGCCCCGGAGCGCGGCCGTGGTTACCCGAACCTCTCCGTCACCACGCTCCAGCGCGGCCTGCGGGCTCAGGTCGGCCGCCGCCGATCCCGCTGAGGCCCGGTCAACAACCACGAGCCGCACCAGGTCGCACTCCGCTCGCTCGGCAACAAGAAGGCGGGACAGGTCGACGAGCACGTCCAGCCCGAAGCGTTCCGGCGCGCCCAGCCGGTCAGCCGCCACGTCAATCAGGATCACCGCCACCCTGCTTCGGGCACCAGCTCCCTGACGGTTCGGGCGGGCTGACCGGCGACCACATGGAGCGACGGCACATCGGAGGCCACGACGCTGTTAGCCCCGACCACCGCCCCGCGGCCGATGCGCACGCCGGGGAGCACCACGCACCCGGCGCCGAGCCAGGCATCATCCTCGATGGTAATGGGTCCCTGCGAGACCGGCGCGAAGCCGCGGATGCGAGAATGATTGGGATGAGAAGAGGTGACCAGGGTAACCCGGGGGGCGATGCTCACCCGATCTCCAATGATGAGATTTCCCCGCTCGGCGAGCTCCTCGACGATCAGGAGGTCATCCGCGATGTACACGTCGCGGCCTATGGTGAAGCCACAGGATCGGAGCAGGCTCACGCGCCAGCCCGGAAAGAACGCATTTCGGGCCCACCGCTTGAGGATCTTCTTTCGAAGGCGCCACGCGAAGCTCACGAGCTATCCCAGGTAGCGGTAGAGACTCGAGCCCAGCCGCGCAATTCCGGCGGGCAAACGAGACCAGACCGCGGCCACGGCCGCCATGGAGCCGCGGTCGCGCGCGGCGACGTTCAACCCGGCCGGCGTTGGCCAGTAATCATAGGTCAGCGGTAAAGCCTGTCCACCCCAGCGTCGCTTGAACTCCACCAGGCCTGCTTGCTCCGGGGCGGCACGACCCATGTCGAAGCGCCGCCCAGCCGCGATGGCGTCCTGAATGGCGGTCCAGAGCAGCACGTGGTTGGGCCGGTGCTCCAGGTGAGCGGGATCCGACGCCCCGAAGGCGTAGATCCAGGAGCGTGGCCCTTTCCAGACAGTGATTGCAGCAGCCGGCGCACCGCTACTGGTGAAGGCGAGGTACACCTGGGCCAGGCCATCGCGCTGCAGCCGGCGGCACCCCTCGACGAAGAACCTCCTCGGCGGTGCGGGCAGGCCGTGCCCGTGCGCGGTCCGCTCCTCCAACTCGGCCATGACCTGCCAGTCCTCCGCGGTTTCTCCCCGGCGAACGACCATACCGGCCTTTTGTCCCTTCTTGATGCTGCGCTGCGTGCTCCCCGGGTGCAGCTGCGCCCAGACCGCGGACTCGCCCTGCTCGGTTGGAATCTCATATGTGGCGTAGCGGGAAGCTCGCTGAAAGCCGGGGGGTGCTGAATGCTCGCCCCGGCTCTTGAGCTCGATCCGCCGCACGCCACGTTCTCGGGCACGCTCGAGCACCGCTTCGGACAGCGCCACGGCGGTAGCCGGATCCTGCGCGAGGGGGCCCGCGGCGTAGCTGAACGGCAAGCTCACGAACCTCCTCGGGCCAACCAGAGGTGGAATCTCTGCCACGGCCAGGAGACCGCGCAGCTCACCATCCTGACGCGCCGAGTAATAGTCGAGTCGCAGGCGATAGATCTCCCCCAGGCAGAGCGCCCACTCCGGCTGATGGTAAAAGGTCCCGGTGGCCCTAGCCAACGAGCCCCAATCGTCCGGCGGCTCAGCCGTGCGACTGATGCTTAGCGACGACATCGTAGATCTCGAGGAAACGGTCAATGGCCGTTTCGGGCGCGTAGGTCTTGAGGGCGTGTTCCTTCCCTGCCCGGGTGAGCCGCTCGCGCAGGGGAGCATCGGTGAGCAGGCGCTGAATCTGGCTAGCCAGGTCGATGGGATCCCCATCGCGCGCGATGAGCCCCGTCTGCTCATGTACGACAACCTCCGGGATGCCGCCGGCAGCCGTCCCCACAACCGCGGAGCCGGCCAACAGGGCTTCCACCAGCGTCAGGCCCAGCCCTTCGGCGTGGCCGCGGCTCGGCAGCACGGTCACCGTGCTGGCACCGTACTCGGCGGGCATCCTCTCCTGAGGCACGAACGGCGACCAGGTGGTGCGGGGAGAAATCCCGACCTCGCGAGCGAGTGCCTCCAGCTCGGGTCTGACTGGGCCTTCGCCCAGAATTTTGAGCTCGCAGGATACCCCACGTCTGGACAGCTCAGCTACCGCCTGGAGCAGGACGTCAACTCCCTTGCTCGGCACCAGATTCCCAGCATAGAGCACGCGCGGCGGGCGCACCTTGGCCGTCGTAGCGCCCTCCACAAATCGGCTGGCATCAACCGGCATTGGGGCCACCAGCACACTTCCCTCTAGGGCCGGCAGCATCAGCTGAAGATCCTCCGCCAGAAATTTCGACACCGTGGTGACCTGTGCGGCCTTCCGGAATGCGGGAAGGGCGATCCGCCGGACCAGGTCTCCTCGATGCAGCAGCCGCACGTCCGAGCCATGGCAGGTAATGAGATAGGGTACCTTGGCACGGCTTGCGAACCATCCCGCCGGCATCCACCAGTGGGCGTGGATTACATCGGGCGAGAATCGGCGTATGGCACCGCGGAGCGCCACTCCAAAGGCCATGACAAAGCCAGGGAACGCCAGGGCCGCTAGCGGTGACAGCAGGGTACGCCCGTGGAGGTTGCCGGTGTAGGCGACCCGCTCGAGGCTGTCGGGGGCATAGCGAAAGCGACGAACCCGCAGACCGGGAGCTCGTTCGTCTAAGGCGGTGCCGGGCGCATGGGGTGCGACGACCTCCACCTCGTGGCCCCGGGCCGCGGCGCCCTCGGCGATACGGGCCACAAAGGCACCGGCAGGATCACCGGGGAAGCGAGGGTAGTTGTGCGTCAGGGTGAGAATTCGCAAGCGCTCAACCGGCAAGGGCATTGCGATACCATCCCTCACACAGCTCGGCCACATTGTCGGGCGCTAGCCGGGCTCGCCACGATTCGCCCACCAGGCGCCCCATGGTCAGGCGATCTGGATCGGCCTGGAGATTCAGTACGCTGTCGGCGAGGGCCTCGGGGGCCGGAAGCGTCAACCGTCCCGGTCCCGACTCGGGGACTATGTCCACCGCCGCCCCGCTGTCCCAGCAGGCCACCACCGGCACCCCCGAAACCAGGGCCTCGATTGCCGGCAGCGCGGTCCCATCGCCCCGAGCCGTGAAGAGCAGGATGTCAGCGCGCTCGAAGTAGGCCCGCGCCTCGGATGGAGACAGTGCCCCCGAGAAGCGAACCAGCGACGAGACTCCGAGACGAGCCGCCCGCTGCTCCAGTGAAGCGCGCTCAGGTCCATCGCCGATAATCGTCAACGGGAAATCGTGGCCGGAGGACACCAGGACCGCGGCGGTCTCGATGGCCAGCTCCACCCGTTTCGATGCGACCAGCCGGGAGATTACCAACAGGCCGCCCCCGCCCCGAGTCCAGGGGTAGCCGCGGGTATCAGCCGGCAGGGGATGAATGTGGGGGTTATCGACGAACCGGCCCGCGCCGGTCTGAACCCAGGTGCCCACCTCGCGGGAGACTGTGGTCACGACGGCGGCACGCTGAAAAAGCGGACGGGCAAGCCAGCGGGCGACCCGGGACGCTTTCAGCAAGGGCGCATCGGTCCCATCCACTGTCAGCACTAGTGGGATGCCAGTGGGCGCCGCCAGGCCGGCGGGCATCCACCCGTGGGCGTGGACCAGGTCGGCACCGGCGGCGATCTCGTGCCGGGCAGCTGCCCGCAGAGATCGCCTCAAGCGTGACAGGGCAACCCATCCGATGGGGCTCCTCAGGACCGCACCGATGGAGTCGGAGTGGGAGATGGTCTCCCGGATGAAGCGACCGGCCCGTACCCGGATCACCGGAACTCCATCCACCACCACCGACCCGGATTCGTCGCTGGGCGTGACCACGCGCACGGAGATTCCCCGGCGCATCAGAGCGCGGGCGAGCGTGGCGAGCGCGGCGCCGGAGGGGTCGCCTGGCCTGCGGGGGTAGTTGTGGGTCAGGAAGACGACCCGCACCGGTCAGTCCCGGACGTCGAGCTTCTCGAGCCGAGCGAGATCGCGGGCGATCTCCCGCGTCTCCTCGCGCATCCCGGCGATGATCTCGCGAATGGAGCGACCGGCGCGGACCCGGCTCACCGGAACTCCATCCACCACCACAGGCCCCGATTCGTCGCTGGGTGTGACCACGCGGACGGCGATTCCCCGGCGCATGAGCGCGCGGGCCAGCGTGCCGAGTGCGGCGCCCGAGGGGTCGCCTGGCCTGAGGGGGTAGTTGTGGGTCAGGAAGACGACCCGCACCGATCAGTCCCGGACGTCGAGCTTCTCGAGCCGAGCGAGATCGCGGGCGATCTCCCGCGTCTCCTCGCGCATCCCGGCGATGATCTCGCCCAGAAAGCCGAAGCCGAACAGGACAATGCCGCTGATTACCATCATCTCAACCAGGTTCAGCAGCGGTCGTAGACCGATACCGTAGCCGAACCGCAACACGAGCGCCGCGATGCCGGCCAGCAGGCCGATGATGAAGAGAATGGCGCCGCCAACGCCGAAGAAAAGCATCGGCTTGCGGCCGAAGCGAAGCTGAAACCAGACCGAGATCAGATCGAACAGCCCGACGGGAATGCGCTTCCAGTTGAACTTCGAGATGCCGGCCCGCCGGGGATAGAGTGGAACCGGCAGGGACGTCAGCCGAAAGCCATCAGCCGCGGCGATCACAACCATGTAGCGATGCCAGTCAGGGCGGAGAGGCACGCCGAGCATCACCTCCCGGCGGTAGGCCTTGACCGAATTGAGATCGGTGACCCGCACACCGAAGAGCCAGCGACAGAGGGCATTGTAGATACCGGAGACGAATGCCTTCTCGTACTTCCCCTGCTTGGTCCCGGTGACGATATCGGCCCGCCCATCGAGGATCGGCGCCACCAGTGCAGGAATGTCCTGGGGCAGGTACTGGAGATCGGCGGGATAGAACACGAAGACATCGCCCCGGGCGATATCCCCGGCCGACCGGAGGCTATCGGCGATGCCGCGCTGGCGGCGGTGGGTCACCACCGACAGAAACGGATACTGCCGCCCCAGGTCGCGCAGCACCCGGTCGCTTCCATCGCGGGAGCCGTCGTTCACGACAATGACCTCGAAGGAGAAGCCGGAAGGGCCGAGGGCTTCGGCGCAACGCTGAACAAATTCGGGAAGGTTCTCTGCCTCGTCCTTGGCCGGGACGAGCACGCTCACATCAAGCGTGTCGACCGGAGCGATCGTCATACGCGCTTCCGCATTCGCGCCGGAAGGATGCCCAGCTGGTCACGGTACTTGGCGACCGTGCGTCGGGCGATCTGAATTCCCTGCTCCTGGAAGAGGTGAACGATCTGCTGGTCGGTGAGCGGCTTGGCGTTGTTCTCTTCGCCCACCATCTTCTCCAGCTTGGCCCGGATCGAGCGGGCGCTGGCGTCCTCGCCCGAGGCGGTGGAGAGCGCACTGGAGAAGAAGAACTTGAGGGGGAGGACGCCGCGCGGGGTCTGGACAAACTTTTCGTTGGTCACCCGGCTCACAGTGGACTCGTGCATGTTGATCACCTCAGCCACTTCCCGGAGGGTCAGGGGCTTGAGGTACTCGACGCCTTTCTCGAAGAAGTCGCGCTGCCGGTCCACGATAAAGTTCATCACCTTCAACATCGTCTGGCGGCGCTGCTCGATGGCCTGAATCATCCAGTTGGCGCTGTTCATCTTGGACGCGATGAACTCCCGATTCTCGGGGGTCATCTTTTTCTTATCGCGCGCGATCTCCTGGTAGGAACGGCTCAGCCGGAGCCGGGGCATGCCGGTGTCGTTGAGGAACACCTGGTACCGGTTGCCGATCTTCTCGACGATCAGGTCGGGAATGATGTACCCGTCGCTCTGTTTGGAGTGCTTGAGACCGGGCTTGGGATCGAGACGGGAAAGCTGGTCGGCCGCCGCCTGCACCGCCACTGGCTCGACGCCAAACCGCTTGGCCAGGTCGTTCCAGCGGTGCGCGATGAGATCAGGGAAGGCTTCGGAGACGAGCCGATAGGTCAGAGAGCTGGTGTCGGCCAACTCGATCAGCTGGATCAGCAGGCACTCCCGGAGATCCCGCGCTCCGATGCCGGATGGATCGAGCCGTTGGATGACGGTGAGCATCTCCTCGGCCTCGGCCATGGTATAGAACGGCGGAGAGGACGGAGAAGACGGAGAGGTCGGGGCGCCGGCTGGTGGCAGCGTGGTGGTCCCCACGACCATATGACCCGGTCCGTCGTCTCCGCCCTCTCCGTCCTCTTCTCCGCCCTCTCCCTCGTCTCCGGCCCTGCGAACGTGTCCCGCCATCAGGAGGTTCACCGAGTGGAGGATCTCCTCCAGCGACGCGGCGAGGTAGCCCTCTTCGTTGATGTTCCCCAGGAACTCCTCGGCCAGCAGGAGCTGGCGTGGCGTCAGGACGAGCATCTGGAGCTGTTCCCGCAGATGGTCGATCAGGTCGCGCGATTCCACCGTGACCGGCTCGGTGTACTCCAGCTGCTCGTATTGCTCCCGGGTACCTCCCACCTCGAAGCCGTTGAGCAGGATCTCCTCCCAGTCGACCTCTTCCGCCTTTTCCTTCTGCTCTTTCTCCTTTTCGGCAGTGGCCTGTTCCGGCGTCTCCTCTTCGGGCTCCAGGAGCTCGAGGAAGGGATTGGCCAGCAGCTCCTGCTTGAGGTGCTGCTGCAGGTCCATCATGGGCATGTACAGCATGTCCATCGCCTGGTACAGCCGGGGATTGACTCGGAGTTCCTGCCGGAGGCTGGTATGCTGGGAGAGGCCGGTTCTCATGCGACGGCCTCGAGGCGGGCGCGGAGCCGCGCGGTCAGCGTGGGCCCCAGGTATAACTGGGCCACCCGGTCGTCATAGACCAGGTCTCGGACGGTGCCGGCGGCCTGCACTTTTCCTTCGAACATGATGTAGGCCCGATCTACGATGTCGAGAGTCTGCTCCACATTGTGATCCGTGATCAACACGCCGATACCGCGATGCCTGAGACCGGCGACGATGGTTTGGATGTCGTGCACGGCGATTGGATCTACGCCGGCGAACGGTTCGTCCAGCAACATGAACTTCGGGTCCGACACCAGCGCCCTGGTGATCTCGAGCCGGCGTCGCTCCCCGCCGCTCAAGGTGTACGCCCGGGCCTTGCGAAGGTGTTTGATCGACAGCTCGTCCAACATGCGCTCTAGCCGGCTGTACCGCTCGTCGCGCCCGAGACCGCGGGTCTCCAGTATGGCTAGAACGTTCTCCTCAACGGTCATCTTGCGGAAGACCGAGGGCTCCTGCGCCAGATAGCCGATGCCATTGCGCGCCCGGAGGTACATCGGCGAGTCGGTGAGCTCGACCCCATCCATGCGAACACGGCCTTCATCCGGGCTGATCAGGCCTGTAATAAGGTAGAAGGTCGTGGTCTTTCCCGCGCCGTTGGGGCCCAGCAACCCCACGATCTCCCCCTGCTCCACCCGAACGCTGACGTCATCCACCACCCGGCGGCCTTTGAAGCTCTTGGTCAGATCGAGCCCTTCCAGCAGGCTGGCCTTGACCCGCTGAGGGATGAAGGACCTGGCCCGTTGCACCGCGCGGCGGGCTGACCCGAGCAAGGCGTCGTAGACCGTCTGGCGCTCCTCCGGTGCGGGACCCCACCAGGCGACGCGCGGCCTGACAGTCTGCCAATAGCTGGGGGCGGTGTCGAGGATCCAGCCCTCGGTGGCGAGCCGCGGCAGGACGGAATCGTTGAGGTGGTGGCGGACTTCATCACCGGAGACTTCCTGGTCAGCGTCGCCGGTAGGCTGGTAGCAGGCCAGGTAGGCCTCGCGATAGCTGTGCACCAGATCGGAAAACGGGATGCTGTCGGTTGGGCCGGCGGCGCGGACGATAGCGGCCAGTCCAATGGGAACCGATGGATCCCGATCGCCCAACGCGGAAACCCATTCCGGTGCGCTCATGGTCTGGCCCGTCCGCCCGGCGGCGTGGCAGGCTTCGGCTTGGTGGAATCGGGCGCTACCGGCGCGTCCCCGGCCTCCAATTGGATGCCGTCGACCTGGCCCCGGACGTCCACCCGGTCCACTCCGCCCTTCGGCGCCTGACTCATCGTCATCACGATGACATCGCCCCGCGCGTAATTGATAGAAGGCCGCTCCGGATACTTCAGGTTGGGGTCCACGTGATACGACTGGGCGCCCTTTCGGGCCACGATTCTGCTCAGAGCAGCTCGCTTGGTACCGGCCGAATCCCGCTGGACGAAGTTGGCCACGACGGTGTCGCCCCGCATCCAGTCCCGCTGCTTGGTGCCGGGATCAATGGTGCCACCCAGCCACGCCGCCCCGAAGCCTCTGACCTCCTTGAGCTGCTGGGCTGGGGTGTCGAGCGCAAGCGAGTCCGCCCGCATCGCGTAAGCCGGCGAGCTGGCATAGGGACGGATCGAGTCGCCCCAGGCCAGGGTCTGATCGAGCTTCCGGTTGTTCAGGTCGAGCCCGATAGTGTCCGCCACCAGATCCCATTCCTTGCTGACCGCGTGCCCGCCGCCCTTGGCCACGACATACGTCAGCTCCCTCTGATCGAGCTTCAGGTCGAGGCGACGCCCGGTCAGATTGAAGCTGTCCCGTCCCAGGCCTCGCATTACCGGGTTCCCACCAATGAGGGTGCCGTCGCTTCCCTTGCCGGTGTCGAGTCTGAGCGAATCCCCCCGGGCCGCGAAATCGCTGCGGTCGATGGTCACTTTGCCGCCGGCCCAGACCCGATCGCTGCCCCTGAGCCGCGTCCGGTCCGCCACGATGACGTAAGGTTCGGCTGGTTTGGCGCCGGCTGGCGTCGTGGCATACTGGATCCGGGGCCGCCCGGTGGCGAACATCTCCATCGTGTCTCGCACTCCTTTGACCACGCGGAAGTAGTCGAGGGCGGGACCAGTCAGAGTAGAGCCGGTCTTGAGGTTCTTGGTGGTTACCCTGCCCCGCGCCTCCCACTTCTCGCCGGTGCGATAGTAGGTCCCGTGGTCGGCGTCCATCGTGAGGGTGGAGTCGCGGTACTTCACGTTGCCGATAAACTTCACCACGTTGCCACCGTACGCGGCCACGCTGTCGCTCTGCATGGTGAGCTGTTGCCCCCGACAGCTGAGCTTGACATTGCCCCCGGCGAAGTAGTTGGTACCGGAGGCGGTTTCGTTCACGCTCCCCTGGCGATCGACGTTGTCGATCTGGAAGACGCACTTGTCGTTCTGGGCGGCGAGGGGAGCTGCGGACGCGGCGAGGATCACGAGGGAGCCCCACCGCCCCACTGCCCCGCTGCCCCGCTTCACTGTTGCCCCGGCATGAGGAGGCCTTCGCCCGACACGCCGCGCGGGCGGTCTGTCACCACGTTCTTGAAGTCGGGGTCGGACCGGAAGCTGTTGCCCTCCAGATGTTCCTCACCTTTGTCAAAGGTGAATTGCTTGTCGGTCATGATCTGGTTCGTGGCATTGTCGTAGCGAAGCGACTCAGTCTCGAGCCGGCGCCCGTCGGGCGAAACGACTACCACATTCCCAGTGGCCTCCATCGACCCGTCCTGCCAGCGATACGTCCCCCGTTTGGCTGTCAGAGTGGACCCCTCGGTTCCCTTGAGGTCGAAGAAGACCACCTTGATCTTGTGCAGCTCGGTGATCTGGGTCGGCTCGTAGTAGAACGCCGTGTCCGCTTCTACCCGGCTGCGCCGGACGCCTTCGTTGGTCACGTAGTGCGAGAACCCCTCGAGCACCTGATCGGCACTGTCAGTGGCCTGCACCGTGGTCGTCGGTCGGACGCCGCTGTCCTCGCATGCGGCGAGCGCCGTCACTGCTGATATCATGATCAGGAGGCGGCGCAGCGGGGCAGCGGGACAGCGGGACAGTTTGTTCCCGGTTCTCGAGGCAATCAGGTGTGCTCTTGCTGACCCGCCGACTCGCTGACCCGCTGCCCTCATACCGCCCCCGCCCGCATCAGATCGTGCAGATGGACCACGCCGACAATCGCTCCTCGCTCATCCACCACCGGAAGCACGATAATCTTGTATTGTTGCATTGCTCCCACCGCGGCCGCCGCCAGATCCCCGGGCGCCGCCGTCTTGGCGGAGCGGGTCATGACCTCGGACACTGGACGCTCGAGGAAGCGAGGGTCCCGCTCGGCCAGCCGGGTCAGATCCCCGGTGGTCAGCACGCCGGACAGGTGCCCATTCTCTGCTACCATCGCGAGGCCACGGTCGCGCGCCAGGCTGACAACGGCGTCCCGCATGGTGGCATCGGACCGCAGCACCTGGCCCACCGGCAGCATCACATCCTGGACCCGGAGCAGAAGCTTCCGGCCGAGACTCCCGCCAGGGTGCCGTTCTGCGAACTGTTCCCGGGTAAATCCCCTCTCCTCCAGCAGTGCCACCGCTATGGCATCTCCCAGCGCCAGCGCGACGGTGGTGCTCGCCGTTGGAGCGAGGTCGTGGGGACACGCCTCCTCTTCGACGGTGCCGTCCAGCGCTACTGCGGCCACCCGGGCCAGCAGCGAGTCCATATCGCCGGTGATGGCGATGATCGGCACGTTGAGCCGTTGCAACGACCCCACCAGGCCGAACAGATCCTGCGACTCCCCGCTCTTGCTCAGCACGATGGCGACATCATCCGATCCCACGATGCCGAGATCGCCATGCAGGGAATCGACCGGGTGGAGATAGGATGCCGGAGTGCCGGTCGACGTCAGCGTAGACGCAAGCTTCCGAGCGATGAGGCCGGATTTCCCTACGCCCGATACGATGACCCTGCCTTTGGCATCGGCCAGCAGGCGCACCGCGCGGGCAAACTCCCCTCCCAGGCGGCGGCTGCTCTCCGCCACGGCGGCGGCCTCCAGCTGGAGCACCCGTCGCCCCGCCCCGATCAACGCCGAGTCGTCAAGCCGCACCGGCGGTCTGCTCCGAAAAATAGCGGGCCAGCGTGGCGGCCCACTCGCCGCGGGCGCGGAGGAGCGCCTCGACCACTTCGCGTACCGCGCCATGGCCGCCGGCCGCGCTGGTGACGTGCGCCGCGACCTCCTTCACTTCGGACACCGCATTGGCCACCGCGATCGGCAGCCCGACCTTCCGCAGCACGGGAAGGTCTGCCAGGTCGTCGCCGACGAAGGCGGCCTCCTCCCACGCGATGCCGCGGCGCTGGAGCACCTCGGCAAAGGCGACGACCTTCCGGGGCCCGGGAACCTGAAGCAGCTCCTCAACCCGGAGCTCGGCCGCCCGCAGGGCCGTGGCCTCCGAGCTTCGACCACTCAGCCAGACAACCGGTAGTCCGGCGGCTCGAAGGAGGATCAACCCGAGCCCGTCCTGGATGTCGAAGCGTTTGAGCTCGACCCGCTGGCCCGCAACCGGCCCGATGAACACACCGTTGTCGGTCAGGACCCCATCCACGTCGAGGCCGATCAGCCGGACCTTCCGGGCGGCAGCGGCACCGAGCGTCTTCATACCCGGGCCCTGCCCCAGATGTCGAGTGTCTGCCCAACCAGGTCGGCCAGCTGGTCCAGCGGCCACTGGGTGGCGGCATCGCTCAGCGCACGGGCGGGATCCGGATGGGTCTCGAGGAAGAATCCATCGGCACCCGCGGCAGCCGCGGCAGCGAGCAACGGCGGGATAAACTCGCGCTGCCCACCACTGGTGCCACCTTCACCCTGGCCCGGCTGCTGCACCGCATGCGTGGCGTCGAAGATCACCGGAGCACCGGTGGCCTGACGGAGGCGGACGAAGTTGCGCATGTCCACCACGAGGTCACCGTATCCGAAGAACGTTCCTCGCTCGGTGACTGCAACCTCGGATGAGCCGGAGCTTCTCACCTTCTCGACCGCCCCCCGCATGCCTTCGGCGGGCATCCACTGACCCTTCTTGATATTGACCGGCTTCCCGGTACGGCCGGCGGCAATGAGAAGGTCCGTCTGGCGGCAGAGGAAAGCAGGGATCTGGAGGACGTCGGCTACCTCAGCCACCGCCGCGGCCTGCTGCGCCTCGTGGATGTCGGTGAGGATGGGAAGGCCGCTGGAGGCTCTGGCCCGCTCGAGCGCGCGGAGCCCATCGTCCAGTCCGGGCCCCCGGCTGGCGCTCAGGCGTGATCGGTTTGCCTTGTCGAAGCTGGCCTTGAGCAACACTGGAATACCGAGATCGCGCTCGATCCGCGCCAGCGCCTCCGCCACCCTGGGCAGCACGTCGCCGGGCTCTATCACACAGGGCCCGGCGACAAGAAACGGAGTGCGCCCGAAGGACCAACCCATCAGCGCGAGCTCTCGGCCAGCTCCTCGGCTGCCGCGCGCGCCGGCGCGGCGGCACGGCGACGCATCGCCGCGGCGATGAACCCCGCGAAGAGGGGGTGCGGGCGGTTGGGCCGTGACTTCAGCTCAGGATGGAACTGACAACCGATGAACCAGGCGTGATCGGGCAGCTCGATCACCTCCACCAATCCGCCATCGGGAGACTGGCCCGACAGGCGAAGCCCGAACTCCGCGAGCACATCGCGATAGGCGTTGCTGACCTCCCACCGGTGGCGGTGGCGCTCGCTGATCTCCCCGGTGCCGTACGCCTGGGCCGCGCGGGAGCCGGGCCGGAGCCGGGCGGTATAGGCCCCGAGCCGCATGGTTCCACCCATGTCGGACACCTCGCGCTGCGATTGCAGCAGCGAGATGACCGGCGTCTCGCAGTTGGGCTCGAATTCGGTGCTGTTGGTGTCGGGAAGATGGCAGACGTTCCGGGCGAACTCGATGATGGCCACTTGCAGGCCGAGACAGATGCCGAAGAACGGGAGGTCGTTCTCCCGCGCCCAGCGGACCGCCTCGACCATACCGCCAATACCCCGCTCGCCGAACCCACCGGGGATCAGCAGGCCGTCGCAGCCGCCGAGCAGACGCTTGGCCGCCGCCTGGTCGGTAAACTGATCGCTGGCGAGCCATTCGATCTCGACCTTGGCCTCGCTGGGAATGCCGCCGTGAATCAGGGCCTCCTGCACCGACTTGTAGGCATCGTGCAGGTCGGTGTACTTGCCGACCACGCCGATGCGAACCCGGTGGGTCGGATGCAGGATCCGCTCGGTCATGATCTTCCAGGGCTGGAGGTCGGGCTCCTTCGTCTCCAACCGGAGGCGCTGGCAGACCTCCCGATCCAGTCCCTGATCGAAGAACCGCACCGGGATCTCGTAGATCGACTTCACGTCCGGACTCTCGATGACGCAGCCGAAATCCACGTTGCAGAAGAGCGCGATCTTGCGCTTGATCTCCGGCATCAGCGGTTGCTCGCTGCGGCAGATCAGGATGTCGGGCTGAATTCCAATCTGCATCAGATCGCGCACGGAGTGCTGGGTGGGCTTGGTCTTGAGCTCGCCCGCGGCCGCGATGTACGGAACCAGTGTGAGATGGATGAAGAGCGCGTTGTCGCGTCCGACTTCCTGGCGGAACTGGCGGATGGCCTCGAGGAAGGGCAGCGACTCGATGTCGCCAACGGTTCCCCCGATTTCGGTAATGACGATGTCGTGACCGGGCGCCGGCCGCCGGATGGCGTTCTTGATCTCGTCAGTGATATGAGGGATCACCTGGACGGTGGAGCCGAGATACTCACCCCGGCGCTCCTTGTTGATCACGGTCTGATAGATCCGGCCAGTAGTGGTGTTGTTCTGCCGGGAGAGCGACCGATCGATGAATCGCTCGTAGTGTCCCAGGTCCAGGTCGGTTTCCGCACCGTCGTCGGTGACGAACACCTCGCCGTGCTGAAACGGCGACATGGTCCCGGGATCGACGTTGATGTACGGATCGAACTTCTGCATCGTCACACTCAGTCCGCGCTCGACCAGTAGCCGGCCAAGCGAAGCGGCGGCGATGCCCTTCCCCAGAGAGGACACAACGCCGCCGGTGACGAAGATGTACTTGGTCGTATTCGGACCCGTGGTCATTAGACCTGCCCTTGAAAGGTGTACCAGTGGGCTTCCGCCCGCCGGAGATCCTCGGCTGTATCCACCCCAGGCAGCGCAGGCTCCTGAAGCCGCGCCACACCGATCGTCATGCCATGGTGCAACGCCCGGAGCTGCTCCAGGCGCTCGGCCTGCTCGGCTGGGCACACTGGCAGGCTGACCCAGCGCGTCAGTGCTGGCCGGGTGAACGCGTAGATTCCCAGGTGCTGCCAGTACAAGCCATCGCTGGGATCATCCGGCTCCCGGCGGTGGGGGATCACGGCCCGGGAAAAATACAAGGCCCGGCCTCGCGCATCGGTCACCACCTTGACCCGGCTGGGGTCGCCCGCCAACGCCGGATCCAGCGGCGCGGCGGCGGTGCCGATATCGTCACCCTGTTCCACCCGTCCCAGCGACCCGGAGAGAGCCTCGCGGCTAATGAACGGCTCGTCGCCCTGGATGTTCACGATGGTGTCGAACGCGGCAAATTCGAAGCGGTTGGCAACCTCCGCAACCCGGTCGGTGCCGGTCTGGTGCCCGCCATCGGTAAGGACCGCCCTAATGCCAGCGCGCTCGACTACCTGCACTACCCGGGGTGAATCGGTCGCAACTACCAGTTGATCGATCAGAGCGTGCTCCAACACACGCTCAATGACCCGGGTGACCAGCGGCTCACCTGCCAGAGGCTGAAGCGGTTTGTTGGGGAGGCGGGTGGAGCCGAGACGAGCCGGAATCACGCCCAGGACGCGCATCACGGAAGCTAATAAGGAGGGGGTCCCGAGTCAAAAGTTGTGCCGTGCGGGCGGGAGATCAGGAGCTGGGGGCTAGAAGATTGTACGTCAAAGAGTTAGACAGTTAGCGGCTGGGCGGCTGAGAGGCTGATCCCAGCCAGGGAAAGAAAGTTGGCGAGCAGGCGCTTGCCGTGCAGAGTAGCGACCGACTCGGGATGAAATTGGACTCCATAGACCGGCAGGGTCCGGTGACAGAGAGCCATGATCTCCTGCCTGGGCGCACGGTCACTCGACCAGGCCACGATCTCGAGCTCAGCAGGGAGATGGTCGGGCGAAACCACGAGCGAGTGGTACCGCATCACCTCCACCGGCGAGGGGATATCGTCGAATAGGGGGTGCCTGCTGTGGGCCACCATGGTGGTCTTCCCATGCATGAGTCGGTCGGCCCGCACGACACGGCCACCGAATGCCTCCCCGATGGCCTGGTGCCCGAGGCAGACGCCGAGGATGGGTATGACCCCCGCGGCGGCCCGGACCAGCGGAACGGAGATGCCGGCCTCACGCGGGGTACATGGCCCGGGCGAGATGACAATGGCCTCCGGCCGCAACGCGAGAGCCTCCTCTGCGGTCAGCGCGTCATTGCGATAGACCACGGGATCGGCGCCCAGCTCACCGGCATACTGAACGAGGTTGTAGGTGAAGCTGTCGTAGTTGTCGAGGACCAGGAGCATCGCTCGAACCTACCGGGGACGCGAGGAGTCCGCCCTGCGCCCAACAACGCTGCGGACGGAATCGCCGCGGCGCCGCCCTTCGGCCCGGATCGAGTCGCCAAAGCGGAGGTGAACGGCTGCCTTGACCGAATCGGCGACGAGGTGTGCGGCGGCGACGATCGAGTCCACCTGCGCCTCATCGATGGGCGGCGTCGAATCATCATCGAGATCCAGATTTTGGAGCTCCTCGACGAGGCCCTCTGAGAGCAACAGCGGAACCGTCACCTCACCCGGATGGAAGATCGCGTGGCCGTACTCCACGAAGCCCTCACTCGTGGAGTCGTCTTGGGCGCACCAGAAGTTGCCCTCCTTGAACGGACCACCGTGAATGTTGACACCTTTACTACCGGCCGTGTCGCTCTCGACGTTAGCGGCTAGGCGGCAGCCCTCCAGGCCTCGGGCCAGCAGCGAATCGCTGAGCTTTACCTCCAGCTCGACACTGGTCACGCGATTGGGGGCTTCCCGTTGCAAGGTCACCCGCTGGAGCGTGCCGAGCTTGTCCCCATTGAGCTGGAAGGGAATGAAGGCGAGGGGAATGCTGATGGGACCGCTGCCGTGAACCACGCCGTGTACGGTACCGAGGCCTCGACGCACCAGGCTGAGTCCGATCATGCCCACGACAAAGATGGCCACCGCGCCCAAGGCGATCCGCATCCAGTAGTTTCGCATAGACTCCGCCCTTCGGTAGTGCGGGTGATATGTTTCGCCCTACGTAACGACCTCGCAATCCGGAAAGTTTCAGCGCAACCGGGGATGCCCGTGATCGAAGTCGAGGGACTGCAGAAGCTGTATGGTGACTTCCCCGCCGTCCAGGGGCTCTCCTTCCAGGTTGGCCCCGGAGAGGTCCTTGGGCTGGTCGGCCCCAACGGCGCGGGCAAGACCACCACCATCCGAAGCATAGCCGGAATCATCATTCCCAGCGCCGGGACGATCCGGATTGCAGGCCACGACCTGGCTCGGGACCCGGTTCGCGCCAAGGCGGCCCTGGCCTTCATTCCGGACGAGCCTCATCTCTTCGAGTACCTCACGGTCGAGGAGCACCTGCGATTCGTGGGCCGGCTCTATGGTGTGGCCGACGTCCGTCAACGGATCCCCGGATTGCTCGAGGAGCTGGATCTCACCGAGAAACGGGCCTCACTGCCGGGTGAGCTGTCCCGGGGCATGAAGCAGAAGCTGGCCATCGCCTGCGGGCTGCTCCACGAGCCCCAGGCCCTCCTCCTGGACGAGCCGCTCACCGGCCTGGACCCAGTCGGCATCCGCCGGATGAAGGCGACGATCATGCGGCGGGCGGCGGCGGGGGCGGCCGTCATGTTGAGCTCCCATCTGCTCCACCTGGTCGAGGAAATCTGCACCCGGCTTCTGGTCCTGCAGCGGGGCCGGGTTGTGGCATTCGGCACCACCGCCGAGATCATCGCCCGCCGTCCGGATCTGGGCTCCCGAAGTCTGGAAGATGTGTTTCTCGATCTGATCGGGCAGGACGAGGGCGCCGAACTGTGATCCGCATGTTCGGCTACCTGGCGTGGCGCTCAGCATACAATCGAACCGCCCGTCAGGCCCGCCACCTGCGGAGCCCGAGATATGTGGCGGCGCTGCTGCTGGGGCTGGCCTACCTCTGGTTTGTCGTCCTTGCCCAGCGCCCCGCGCCGGCCGCGGACCTGGCCGACCCGCGCTGGCTGGAGCTGGTCGGGGCTCTTGCCTTGCTCGGCGCGGTGGCGTGGGGCTGGATCTTCGGCGTGGAGCGGCGGGTGCTCGCCTTCAGTCCCGCTGAGGTCACCTTTCTGTTCTCGGGACCGGTTTCCCGCCGCGGCTTAATCCAGTTCAAGCTCCTGCGGACCCAACTGCTCATCCTCTTCAACGCTCTCCTCTGGACCCTGATCCTCTCACGCGAGCGCTTCGGGGTATCGCCCTGGCTCCGGGTGATCTCGATCTGGATGCTGCTCACCACACTCTCATTCCATCGGTTGGGTGCGTCCTTCGTTCGGACCAGCCTGGCCGAGCACGGCCGGTTGGGCGTGCGGCATCGGGTGGTGTCGCTCGTGGTACTGGGTGTCGTGCTGGTGGCGCTGACCTGGAGTATTGGAGAGGCGCTGCCGCGGTTCGCGGGCGCCGACGCCCGAACGCCGATCGGGTTCCTGTCGGCACTGGGAGAGGCCGCAGCACAGCCACTCCCTACTGCCCTAACCTACCCCTTCCGAGTGATGATCCGGCCGCTCACCGCTCACAGTGTGTCGGACTGGCTCCAGGCCCTGTGGCCCGCGCTGATTCTGCTGGTGCTTCACTACATCTGGGTGGTACGCTCCGACACCGCCTTCGAGGAGGCGGCGGCCGCCCTCTCACTGCAGCGTGCCCAAGCCCTTTCCGAACGGCCGGCGGGCCGCCAAGTGCGGTGGGCCGGTAGGAGGGTCTCAGCTCCCTTGATTCGACTGGCCCCGGAGGGCTGGCCTGCCGGAGCGATTCTCTGGAAGAACCTGGTGGCGGTGACCCGGACACAGCGGCTAAGGAATGTGGGGCTCGCCCTCGCGGTCGGAGGGGTGGTGGTGACGGCCCTGTCGTTCGAGCCGGAAGGGACACTTGCGGAAATTGCCGGATGGTTCGCGGTTACCTGGGCGGGTGCCATGACGGTCATCGGACCGCAGTGGGTGCGCAACGACCTGCGGGGCGATCTGTTGAAGCTCGATATGCTCCGAAGCTACCCGCTACGTGGAGGGTCGGTGGTAATCGCCGAGGTCGGCGCGT
Organism: Gemmatimonadales bacterium; assembly: GCA_035557715.1. GTDB lineage: Bacteria > Gemmatimonadota > Gemmatimonadetes > Gemmatimonadales > GWC2-71-9 > CAVVWJ01. The sequence goes on along the minus strand of DATMDQ010000103.1, from coordinate 3,046 downwards.
CGGCCCTGGTATTGACTGCGATTCAGCTCTCCCTGCTGGTAATCGGCTACCTCGCGTTCCTTGGCAACCAATCGATGGAGCCGTCGCTGCAAGACCGCACCCTGCTCCTGGTTGCCGCGTTCGCGTTTCTGCCCGGCATCAACCTCCTCGGGATGATCATTCAGAACGGTGCGGCCCTGCTCTACCCCGCCTGGGTCCGGCTCGGATCGGGGCGGCCGGCCGGTGTGGAAGCGTTGGGACAGAACATGCTGATGATGCTGGTGTTCGTCGCGCTGCTCGGCGTCACCCTGTTGCCGCCGGTGGCCATCGGCGGCGGCGTTTTTCTACTGCTGCACGGTATCGTCAGCCGCTGGGCGGCGATTCCTGCCACGACACTCGTCCTCGGCATCATGGCCTTCGAGGCCGCTCTGCTGGTCAACTGGCTCGGCGGCGTCTTCGAACGCACCGATCCAGCGGCAGCGGGGATCGGTTAGGAAGACTGGTCGCTATGGGCTATGGGGCTATGGGGCTATGGGGCTATCGAAAAATAAGAAACCCTCCAATTGATTCGGAGGGTCTCTCGGTTGTCGGAGCAGCCAACAGCTAATAGCCAAATAGCCCTGAATCAGCTCGGGCCCGTCCCACCCATGGGCTTGGCGTCAGGCAGCAGTCGCCGGACTTCGCGGTCGAGCGCGGACAGGGACTCGTTCACACTGCGCTTGGTTTCGTCCCAGGTGGCCTCAGTAGTGGCATCAAGGCGACTGACGCCGCGAGCCACCGCCTTGCGCGCCGCGCGCACGTTTACCACGGCGCTGTCCCGGGCCCGATCCACTCCACGCTTGGTGTCGGCCTCGATTCCCGCGATCTGCTCGTCCAGCTTCTTCAGCTGGAGGTCGAGATCGCGCCGGAAGTCGTTCCGCTCGGCGAAGGTGTAGTCCCGGATCTCACGGGCCTCTTCCCGGACCTCCGCCGCACCTTCCCGGGTCTCGTGGCGGATGTCCTCGGCGACCGAATCGACGCTGCTGGCTGTCTCTTGCCGGTCGCGGGGACTGCAAGCGAATGTGGTTGCCATCAGCACCGCCGCTGCGGCGCAGGTGATCTGCCTCATGTGCGTTCCTCCTGGGTCATCCGTGAGTATGCCGTTGGAGTACGCAATAGCATACTGGTCAGGAGGGATTTCAGAGGTGAGCTAGCTCACTCCGGGAAGGTGCGGTGCCAGCCTTGGATGGCAAATGAGATTGCGCGCGCGTTTAACCACGAAGGGACAAAGGACACGTCAGCCGCGAGGGTGGAACTTCTTGTGCTCGGAACGGAGGTACTCCCGGTCCACGTGGGTATAGATCTGGGTAGTGGAGAGGTCCGCGTGCCCTAGCATCTCCTGGACTGCCCGCAGATCCGCTCCGCCTTCGAGCAGATGGGTGGCAAAGCTGTGTCGAAGAGTGTGTGGCGTCACCCGCTTGGTGATTCCGGCGCGCTGGGTAGCACGGCGAACCACCCCCCACGCCCCAACCCGCGAGAGCGGCTCACCTCGCGCATTGAGCAGCACCCGGTTCTTGCTCTTGCCCTTGTCGAGGACGGGGCGCATCTGGTGCAGGTACACTGAGGCCGCGCCGATCACGCTCCGGCCGATGGGCACCAACCGCTCCTTGCCGCCTTTCCCGAAGATGCGCACCAGGTTTTCCGACAGGAGTAGGTCGGTCAGGCCCAGGCCGCATAGCTCGGATACTCGGAGCCCGGCCCCGTAGGCCAGCTCCAGCAGCGCGCGGTCGCGCCAAGCGAGCGGCTGCTGCAGATTCGGCGCGGCGAGCAGCGCCTCGACCTCCTGGACGCTCAAGGTGTCGGGGAGCACCTGCCCACGGCGCGGGCTCTCCAATCGGTCGCTGGGGTCCTCTGTGACCCGGCCTTCTCCAAGCAGGAAGCCGAAGTAAGTGCGGATAGCCGAGACCGCGCGGCGAATGGAGGCCGGGCTCAGACCCAAGTCCTTCAGCAGGTAGACGAAATCGCGCAGGAGGGAGCGGGTCAGCCGTTTGGGGTCGCGCACACCACGGGAGGTGGCGAATTCCCCGAGTCGCCGGAGATCCCGCATGTACGCCTCAACCGTGTTGGCGCTGTTTCCCGCCTCGAGCGCCAGGAAGTCGCGAAAGCCTTCGAGCCAGAAATCCCGATCGATCTGGGGCCGAAGCTGCCGGACGGTCACGGCGGGGTCGGTGCCTGAAGCCGCTCGCGGACCTCGACCAGATCGTCCGGGTCGATGCCCAGCAGCTCTCTCGCGAGCAGCATGAGCCGCTCCTCGTGGAGGCCGATGGTGCCGTCACTGAACGCGACGTGCCACATCCGCTCGACCAGGGCCAGACGCTCCTTCTGCCCGAACCGCTGCCCGAGCCGGCGCGCGTATTCCATGAACCGGGTCTGGCGCTCGTGCTCGGCCTCGGGGGCAGGTGGACTCTCTGATGAGGGCAAGCCCCACCGGTCGCGCAGGTGGGACGCGACCAGCTCCCGGTCCCCGGGTGTCAGGGCCTGATCAGCATACGCCAGCTCGAGGACCAGTAATGCCGCTGCCTCGCGAGCGGTCCCTTCCATGATGTCCGATCCCGCCAGGAACGACGGACCGGCAGGGTCCAGGGCCTCCTCGGTGGCGTGCCATACTCGTTCCCGCTGCCGGCGCCGCCGGCGGCGCAGGTACCACACCAGCCCGCCGACAACGATCACCACCGCAGCGATACCGAGGCTGCGATTCACGCCGGTGATGATCCGGTTGATTCGCTCCCATTCGGAGCCAATCACGGTGCCGAGGATGGTGATGCCGCCATACCAGATCGCAGAAGCCAGCGCCATCGGCACCAATGTCCGCACGGGGCTGAGCCGCACCAGACCGGCAAACGGGGGCACGACCGCGCGGAAGCCGGGAAGAAACCGGCTGAAGAAGATGCCGGTGACACCGAAACGGAGATATTCCCGCTCGATTACAGCGAGCGATCGCGGGGTGAGCAGGCGGCGTCCGAGCTTGGTTGCAAAGAGGCGGCGGCCATAACGCCGAGAAGCGAAGTAGACCGCGGCAGCGCCGGCC
>DATMDQ010000102.1:0-3239 GCA_035557715.1 Gemmatimonadales bacterium | reverse complement strand
ATCGTCGAGGTGATCAAGGGTGGCCGGCCGGCCGGCCCGGGCGAGGATGGCGAAGTCGTGGTTACGAACCTGCATGCCTATGCCATGCCATTCATCCGCTACCGGCTCGCTGATGTGGTGACACGTGGCAACGAAAGCTGTGGCTGCGGCCAGCCGTTCTCCACGGTGCGAGCCATCCAGGGCCGCATGATCGATTATTTCCCGCTTCCTGACGGGCGCCTGGTACATCCGTATGAGATTCTGCGGCTCATCCCACGGGTCGACGCATGGATCCGGCAGTACCATCTCCTGCAGGACCGGCCCGACCGCATCGTCATGCAGGTAGTGCCGTCGGAGACCTCTGTGCCGGAGCTGCAGCAGCTGATTGCCCAGGCGGTCGCACCGCTCATTGGTCCTGGTATCGACTTCCAGGTCCGGGTGGTCGATGCCATTCCTCCGGGGCCCGGCGGTAAGCGCCGGCACAGCTGCTCACTGGTCGCCTCGGCGTACGCCGGGATCAAGTCTTGAGCCGCTCCCTCGCCGCGAGGGTGGAAGAACGCCTGCTCATTCCGTCTTACACATCGCGCTGGGCCTTCGCCCCGATTTCCGCACACCGCACCATGTCGCTGCCGCTGCAGCTCGTGGGGGAAGCCCAGCGGCGGCTCGTTCATCTCGGCGGCAGGCGAATCGAGCTGCTAGGCATCGGTCGTGAGAAGCTGATCGATCCCCTCTGCGCCCGCCTGTTCGGGGAGCTCCCCGTTCCTCGATCGGACGGGCGGCGTCTCACCCTAAGCCCGGGCGGGTTGGCCCACCTCGGGGCCGACATGGTGGTTGCCGAGGTGCACCGGTGGATGACGCCGAGGTTCCGCCGGGCTGGGTGGCTCATCGTGCCGAGCTCGGTTCGGTGGCATGGCGACGTTGTCACGGTGCCGCCGGCCCCGCCGAGTCGAAGCCTGCTGGCCAATCTCGCGAAAATTCGCAAGCACGGGTTCAGTCTGGTTCAGGCCACCGGGTCGGGCGATTGGGCCGAGTTCTACGAGACCATGGTGGAGCCCCAGGCCCGGGCTCGGCACGGTTCCAGGGTGTGGTTGCCATCCCCGTCCTTCCGCCGTACGATCGCCCAGCGTGGCACGCTGCATCTGGTCATGGAGAACGGTGTTCGCGTGGCTGGCGCCTGCACCGTTCCCCATGGCGACACGCTCTGGTTTCCTCTGATCGCTGTCCGTGAGGGCGATCCCGGGCTGCTGCAGCGCGGTGCCAGCGTCGCAGCGCTAGCCTTGCCGCTGGAGTGGGCACGCAATCAGAACTACCGCCGATTCGACCTGGGCCGCACCGGACCGTTTGTGAACGACGGGCTCCAGCAATACAAGAGGAGGTGGGGATTCCTGCCGGTACCGGATCCGCTGACCCACGTCATGGCGGTATGGCTCGGCTCAGCTGTGGCGCGCGAGGCGTTTCGGCGAGAGCCGGTGCTGGTGGAGGACGGGAGCGGATTGCGAACGTACGGGGGTGAGGCACTCTCATGAACATCCCCCGTTTCATGGCCAGGTACGTCGAGGACTGCCGGACGTTTCCGGGGGATGCCGCGCTGGCATATGACCACAATGGGTGGCGCGGGGTCTGGGATACACTGGCACCGCGGACGGTTCATAGGCTCTTTCGTACCAACCATGTGCTGATCTTCGCTCAGTCGCTCGATACTGCCGCCGATGTTGGACCACCGGCAGGTGTGCGCATCGCGCCGCTGGGCGAGGCGGATTGGTCGGCGTTGTCCACCCTGGTGACCCAGCGCGACGAAACGCGCTTTCGCGCCCTTGCGGCGGCCGGCCACCACTGTGTGGTGGCATGGCGAGGCTCCCAGCCGATCGGGTACGGCTGGGTGGCCAGGCAGATCGGCCCCGATGTCGCGGTGTACGACCTGCCGCTCCCCGACTACGCCGCCTACCTCTGGGATCTGTACGTCCTTCCGAGCGAGCGAAGCAACGGCGTCGGCTCTGCCCTGGCCAGTGCCCGGATGCGAACTGCCCGGGAGCTCGGCTTCTCGGAGGGCTGGCGAATGATCTCGCCTACCAACGGCGCGTCGCTGCGCACGCTAACGAAGACCGCAGAGGGCAGCCGGCTCATCGGCGAGCTGCGCTACATAAAGGTTTTGTCGCGGGTGCAAGCGAGGTTTACAGCTGCATCCAACAGCCAATAGCCCTCCATCAATTGACATTCCGACTAATCTGCTCGTAATTATTCTGAAGACGGCCTGCGGGCCGCGCTTCAGCCCACCACGCCACAGCCCGCCCCGCACGGTCCCAACATCTCCCGACAACTGGAGAAGCGGTATGGCCCAGACCCAATCCATTCCGGCGGTCACGCCGATCGAGCAGCGTGGCTACGCCCATCCCGAGGTACTCGTCTCCACCGACTGGGTCGCCCAGCATCTGGAGGACCCCAAGGTCAGACTGGTGGAATCCAATGAGGACCTCCTGCTGTATGACACCGGCCACATCCCGGGGGCGGTCAAGGTCGACTGGACCAACGACCTCAACGATCAGGTCGTGCGCGACTACATCGACCGCGACCAGCTGCAGCGGCTGCTCCGTTCCAAGGGAATCAACCAGGACACCACGATCGTCTTCTACGGGGACAAGAACAACTGGTGGGCTACCTATGCGCTGTGGGTGCTCCAGCTCTTCGGCGTCAAGAACGTCAAGGTGATGGACGGGGGCCGCCTGCGCTGGGTGGACGAGGGACGGCCCCTCACCACCGATGTGCCCCGGTACAAGGAGGGCGACGTGACTGTGGGCGAACGGGATGACGCCCGGATCCGCGCCTTCCGGGACGACGTGTTGAATCACCTCAAGAAGAAGGGCCAGCTGGTGGACGTCCGGAGCCCCGAGGAGTTCCGGGGCGAGAAGACCCACATGCCGGAGTACCCGCAGGAGGGCTGCCTCCGGGGTGGTCACATCCCCGGGGCCAAGAGCATCCCGTGGGCCAAGGCGATCGATCCCGAGACCCACACCTTTCGTCCGGCAAGCGAGCTCAAGAAGCTCTATGAGCAGGACAACAACCTGCGGCCGAACGCGGAGACGATCGCCTACTGCCGGATCGGCGAGCGCTCCTCACACACCTGGTTCGCGCTGACCTACCTGCTCGGCTTCGACAACGTGCGGAACTACGACGGGTCTTGGACCGAATGGGGGAACGCGGTGCGGCTGCCGGTGGAGAAGCCGTAGAGGGCCCCTGCAATTTCTTGCAGCCCAAAGCCGGCA
>DATMDQ010000101.1:0-9900 GCA_035557715.1 Gemmatimonadales bacterium | reverse complement strand
TGAACAAACTCCGTTCCCCAGTTACTCTTACGGGCTCATGTTCGACGAGCTTTCTGGCAAACTCAACGCCACGCTCCAGCGACTCACGGGGCGGGGCGTTCTCACGGAAGAGGCGGTCACCGAGGGACTCCGGGAGATCCGGCGGATCCTCCTCGAGGCCGACGTTAGCTTCGACCTGACCCGGGATTTTCTCACGCGGGTGCAGGAGAAGGCCGTTGGCCTCGCCGCACTGAAGGAAGTCCGGCCAGGTCATCAGCTGGTCAAGATCGTCTATGACGAGCTGGTCGTGCTGCTGGGTGAGAAGCAGGCGCCGATCACCTACGCCACGGTTCCACCGACGATCATCCTGCTGGTCGGGCTGCAGGGCTCGGGCAAGACCACTACCGCGGGCAAGCTCGCCAGGCGGCTGAAGCTGGAGCAGAAGGCGCCGTTCCTGGTGGCGGCCGACGTCTATCGCCCGGCCGCTATCGATCAGCTGCACACGCTCGGGCGTCAGGTTGAGGTCGGAGTCCACAGCGACCTCGGCAGCCAGGATGTCGTCAAGATCGTGCGTGACGGGGTGGTGGCGGCGGAGAAGGCCCGGGCGCGAACCGTCATCGTCGACACCGCCGGCCGGCTGCAGATCGATGCCGAGATGATGGACGAGCTGAAGCGGCTCAAGGCCGCCGTGAAGCCGCACGAGATCCTGCTCGTTGCCGATGGCATGACCGGGCAGGACGCGGTGCGGATCGCGCAAGGCTTTCACGAGGCGCTCGGCATCACCGGCGTGGTGCTGACCAAGATGGACGGCGATGCCCGGGGTGGCGCCGCGCTCTCGATTTACGGGGTCACGCACGCGCCGATCAAGTACATCGGCGTGGGTGAGAAGCTGGAGGCACTGGAGCCGTTCTATCCCGACCGGCTCGCGGGTCGCATTCTCCAGCAGGGCGACATCCTGTCGCTGGTCGAGAAGGCGCAGACGACGGTCGATGAGAAGGAAGCCGAACGGCTCTCCAAGAAGGTGCAGTCGAAGAAGGGGATGGATCTCGGGGATTTCCTGGTCGCCATGCGGCAGATGCAGAAGATGGGGCCGCTCAAGAACGTGCTCGGCATGCTCCCGGGGGTGAACCCGGCCATGCTGCAGGCCGCCAAGCTGGACGACAAGAAGCTCAAGCATGTCGAGGCGATCGTCCTGTCGATGACGGCGAAGGAGCGCACCAATCCCGACGTCATCAACGGCCAGCGCCGGCTGCGCATTGCCAAGGGGTCGGGACGCACGGTACAGGAAGTCAACACCTTGCTCTCGCAGTTCAAGCAGATGCAGAAGTTCATGAAGATCGCGGGGAAGACCGGAGGCGCCGGTCTGAAGCTGCCCTTCGGACGCGGCGGATTCCCCGGTTAACCCGTACTACCAGGAACCAACATGGCAACTCGCATTCGTCTCCGCCGGATCGGCCGGAAAAGCCTGCCGCTGTATCGCATCGTGATCGCCGACCAGGAAGCGCCCCGCGACGGCCGCTTCATCGAGATCATCGGGACTTACAACCCGAAGGGCGAAACCACGGCCGCCAAGGTGCAGGTAGACGCGGACAAGGCTCGGCAATGGATCGCCAAGGGAGCGACGCCGTCGGACACCGTGCAGTCTCTGCTCAAGCAGGCCGGGGTGTTTGAAACGGCGGGAACAGCAAGAGCGTGAGCGGGAAAGGAAGAGCGTAAGCGGGAACGCCTCTTCCTCGCTCACGTTGTTTTCTAGTCGTATGACCGACACAACCAGGCATGTCGTGGTGGGCCGGTTGAGAAAGCCGCACGGGCTGAAGGGTGAGTGCAACCTTTTCCCCCTCACCGACGACCCGGCTACGATCTTCGCGGCTGGACAGCAGATCTGGGTGGTGGACATCGCAGGAGATACGGTGGCCGGTCCGCTGATGGTGGAGCGCAGCCGGGAGTACCACCGGGAGTGGCTCGTCAAGTTTGCCGGGGTCGAGACCCGCGATGCGCTGGACCCGTTCCGGAAGCATTTTCTGGCAGTGCCGCCGGAACAGCTGAACCCGCTGGCCGAGGACGAGGTCTATCTCCACGAGCTGGACGGCTTCTCGGTGCGGCTTCCCGATGAGACCCCGCTCGGCCTCGTATCGGCAGTGTATGAGCTCCCGGCCGGGATCATGATCGAGGTCCAGGGCCCCAAGCGAGAGTTTCTCCTTCCCTATAAGAAGGAGTTTGTGCGGGAGGTGGACCGGATCGCGCGGCGGTTGGTGATCTCACCTCCGGACGGGTTGTTGGACCTGTAGGGGCGTCGCCCCTATGGTGACACGGCGACCATGCTGACGATTGACGTAGTAACTCTGTTCCCCGAAGTCATCGCCCCCTACGTGGCGACCAGCATTCCGGGGCGCGCGGGGGCGGCTGGGCTGGTGCAGTTTCGGCTGGTGCAGCTGCGAGACTTCACCAGCGACCGGCACTCCACGGTCGATGACTACGCGTATGGTGGCGGGGCGGGGATGGTGCTGAAGCCGGAGCCGTTCTTCGAAGCGGTGGAAACGCTCCGCCCGACCGGACCGGTGGTGCTGCTGTCGGCGCGCGGGCGGCGCTTCACCCACGACGATGCGGTGCGTTTCTCGTTGGGCGAGCGACTCACCCTGCTGTGCGGCCACTACAAGGATGTCGATCAGCGGGTGGCGGAGGGGCTGGCCACCGAGGAGCTGTCGATCGGCGACTTCGTCCTCTCCGGCGGTGAGCCCGCGGCGCTCTGCGTGCTGGACGCGGTGGTGCGGTTGCTGCCGGGCGCCCTGGGCGACCACGAGTCAGCCAGCGCCGACTCGCACTACGACGGAATTCTGAGCCCGCCGAGCTATACCCGGCCGCCGGCGTATCGAGGGTTCGAAGTGCCGGAGGTGCTTCGCTCCGGTAACCACGCCGAGATCGAGGCCTGGCGGCAGGCGGAGGCCGAGCGGCTCACCCGCGAGCGGCGGCCGGATTTGTGGGCCCAGTACGACGAGTCGGAGTAGGGTGACACCCAGGATGACAAATCGGGGCCGTAGTACTAAGATCGTACCAGTTTTTAGTTCACCGGGCGCCGGACGGCGCGGAAGGATGGGATCATGGAGCGACTAGCAGAGGTGGCCCGTGAGGGCTTGCGCACGGACATTCCTGCATTCGATCCCGGGGATACCATCCGGGTCATGGTCCGAGTCCGCGAAGGTGACAAGGAGCGCCTGCAGGCGTTCGAGGGCATGGTCATCGCCAAGCGCGGTGGCGGAATCAGCGAGACCTTCACGGTCCGGAAAATCTCCGCGGGTGTTGGGGTCGAGCGACTCTTCCCGATCCACAGTCCCACGGTCGCTTCTATCGACCTGGTCCGGCGGGGACGGGTGCGCCGCGCCAAGCTGTACTATCTGCGCGCACTGAGCGGCAAGGCCGCCCGGATCAAGGAAAAGCGCGAGACCTGAGCTCATGGCCCCTCGCCCTACACTGGTCCGCGAACGGGCCGTCTGGGCTGAGGAGCATCTCCTCGTCGGCGTAGACGAGGCCGGCCGTGGCCCCCTGGCAGGACCTGTGGTGGCCGCGGCCGTCGTCTTTCCCAGCGGCTGCTCCTGCGTGCGCGGCCTGCGCGACAGCAAGGTTCTTCCGGCCAGCAAGCGCGCCCGGCTGGCGGAGCGGATCCGGGGGCGGGTGGTGGCCTTCGGCATCGGTGCCGCCTCGGCCCATGAGATCGACCGCTTCAATATCAGGGTCGCCACCGCGATGGCCATGCGCAGAGCCATCGCCATGCTCATCGGCCACCACAGTCTCGAACGCCCCTACCGCATCCTGATCGACGGTCTTCCTCTGCCCGAAATCGGCTATCCCCACGAGGCGCTGATAGATGGCGACGCGCGCTGCCAGTCCATCTCGGCGGCCGCCATCCTCGCCAAGACCGTGCGCGACCTTCTCATGCATCGCCTGGCCGCGCGGCATCCCGGCTATGGCTGGCACACCAATGTCGGCTACGGCACCGAGGAGCATCAGGAGGGTCTCCAGGCACTTGGCCCCACCCGCCACCACCGTCTCACCTTCGCCCCACTCGCTCAGTTGACGCTGTCTTTGTAATGCCCGGCGCTTGTTGTCACCCCGAGCACAGCGAGGGGGCCGGACCCCGAATGTTCGTCAAAGCCCTGCGCTCCGCCTCCCTCCCCCTCGCTGCTCTCGGGGTCGGGATGACAGTCCTTCTCGCGGTTGTCGGCCCCCTCTCAGCCCAGCAATCCAACGCCGAGCGGATCCTCAGCGGCCGCGACACGCCTCCCCGCGACTTCGATCTCATTCACCAGCGGATCGAAGTCGCCAACTTCGACTGGAATGCTGTCGCGTTCGACGGCAACGTGACCACCACCGTCGTCTCTCTGCGACCGGGACTGGATTCGATCGTCCTGGCGATGGGGCGGCGACTCGAGGTGCGGACCGTAACGCTGAATCGAGCCGGTGCGGTATCAAAACCCGGGTCCGGCCGTCCGCCTGTCCGCCAGTCCGCCCAGTTTACCCGTCCCGGCGATTCCATTGTAGTTCGCCTGCCCAAACCAGTCGGCTTCCGCGACACCGTACGGTTCACCATCGACTACCGGGGCCGGATCACCCAGGGCCGTGGGCTCTACTTCTTCAAGGCCGAGCCGGGAAGGCCGCGCCACCCGCAGCAGGTGTACAGCGGAGGCGGCACCGACGGAAATCCGAACTGGATTCCGACCTATGCCGCGCCCAATGACAAGGCTACTTGGGACCTGGTCGCTCGGGTACCGGCCACTCTCACAGTGGTGTCGAACGGCAGGCTGGTGAGCGACCGGCCTGATCCCCCCGCTCGCGCGGCCGGTAAGGCGGCGGCCCGCACTCATACGGTGCACTGGCGTCAGGAGCAGCCCGCTTCCACCTACCTGATCTCTCTCGCCGCGGCACCGTTCAGGAAGGTGAGCGACCGGTGGCGCAACGTCCCCCTGGATTACTACGTCTACCCGGAGGACGTGGCCCTGGCGCGCCGCCTGTTCGGTGTCACGGCGGACATGATGGAGACGTTCACCAGGCTCACCGGGATGAAATACCCGTGGGTCAAGTACTCACAGGCCACGGTTACCGACTTCATCGGTGGCATGGAGAACGTCGGCGCCACGACACTGGTGGATTGGCTGCCCGACGCGCGAGCCTATCGCGACCGCCCCTGGTATCGCCAGTCTTTGATTCCTCACGAGCTCGCCCACCAGTGGTTCGGCAACCTGGTCACCACGGAGAACTGGTCCAACTACTGGCTCAACGAGGGTCTGGCCGAGTTCATGGCTGGCCAGTACTGGGGAGCCAAGCAGGGCCGCCAGGCTGAGGACGACTTCTATCTCGACGAGTACGATCGCTTCCTGACCGCTGAATCCCGGCGAAGCGTGCCGCTCGCGTCGTTCAACTCGAACAACGTCTACACCAAGGGTGCCCTGGTGATGCAGATGCTGAAAAAGCATCTGGGGCCGGAGCGGTTCTGGGCGTCAATCAACCGCTATCTGACCCGGCACGCCTACGGCAATGCCTCCACTGACGATCTCCGCCGCGCCGTCCTGCACGCCACCGGCCAGAATCTCCACTGGTTCTGGGACCAGTGGATCTATCAGGCGGGCTATCCGCGGTTCACCGTCGTCCACGCTCTCGATTCCGCCGTCGGGGCGCTGACCCTCACCGTTCGCCAGACCCAGGTGGACTCGGCCCGAGCCGACAGCGGCAGCGTCCACTTCAGCACCCCGCTCGTCTTTCAGGGACCGGTCACCGTGCGAGTCGGGACTGCGGCCGGTGATGTACGAAAGCGGGTCCGGTTGGACCGGCGGGAGCAGGTAATCACGATCGAGGGACTCAAGGGACGACCCAACATGGTGGTGTTCGACGAGAACAACGCCATGCTCAAGTCACTGACCTTCGAGCAGCCTACGCCGTGGCTGGCGAACCAGCTCGCCCGGGACCCCGATCTGTGGAATCGCAACTGGGTCATCAGCCAGCTCGCCCAGCGAACCGGCGACTCACTGGCCGCGGCGGCCCTCGCCCGCGCCGCTCGAACCGCCGACTACTATCTCACCCGGGCACAGGCCGTGGGAGCGCTGGCCCGGTTTCCGGCGAGCGTGGCGACGCCGGTGGTTACGGCCGCCCTGCGCGACACCTCAGCGGTCGTCCGGGCGACAGCGGTATCGGTGCTCGGGGCGGTTGGCGGCCCCGCCTCCCAGGCCGCCGCGCTGACGGCCTGGAAACGGGATTCGAGCTATGAAGTGCGGGCCAATGCCCTCCTCGCGCTGTCGCGCATCGATTCGGTGGGCTCCCGCCCTCAAGTGCTCGCCGGGCTCAGCACGCCTTCCTATCGCGACGTCATCCAGAGCGCGGCGATCGTTGCCGCCGCACGAGCGCCTGACTCCACTCTTATTGACGGGCTGGAGAAGATCCTGGGTGACCAGGAGCGCCCGGCCATCGTGCTGGCCACCCTTGCCTCCGAGGGCGACACACGAGCGCTCACCGCGCTGGTGCGTCACCGCGACGATCTCCGCCCCTGGGTGCGCCGGTGGGTGTTGGATGCCATCGAGCGGTCGCTGGAGAAAACTCCCTGATTCCTGCTTGACGAGATACGCACCTGGGCATAAGGTAGATCCGCCCCAGATCTCAAATCCTGTTCAGAACACCCCCGGCCGGACCGGGCGGGAGGAGTTGTGCGGTTTCGTTCTGAATTGTTCCTCATCCGAGCCCGGTGGGCCCTGGCTGTAAGCCTGCTTGCCTCCGCGTGTCGCGACGCGCCCGACCAAGGCTCGGGTCCCCGTGCCGACGGACCTGACGCGGCCGATCTGCAGGACGACAGCGACCAGCCGATCCGGCTCTCCTACGTGTGCGGAAATCGATTCCTGGCCGCTAACGCGCACTCGGTGGCGATCGCGGTCAGCTGGCGCGTGCTGGGCACCGATGAGGAGGGCGCCGCGACCATCCCTGCGGCGACGGACGACGATCCGCCGGTCGGCGAGCTGAAAATAGAGACCCGGAGGCGCGGACCGGTCGAGCTGTCCTTCCAAGGGCGGAAGATCAGAACCCGCGCCAATGGCGATACGCCGTGCACGCCGAACGGGTCCGCCGCACCGGCCAGCGCCACATCGGCGCAGGGCGGCTCATGGGGCTCTCCGTTCGCCTGGCCGGTCGTTGCTGTACACCTTCACCTTCTGCCCAACGGGAAAGTCCTATCCTGGGGGGGTGCGGGAAGAATCCCTCAGGTGTGGGACCCTTCGACCGGCGCCTTCAGCGCACACTCAAGTCCCATCCCACTCTTCTGCGCCGGCCATGCCTTTGCGGCCGACGGGCGGCTCGTGGTATTCGGCGGTCACATCAAGATGGAGCATGGACTCCCGAATATTACCACATTCACATCGAGTGGCGGGTGGTCGAGCTCAGCCCCAATGCAACGCGGGCGGTGGTACCCGACGGTCACTACGATGGCACGGGGGGAGATTGTCACCATCTCCGGGAAGGATCAAAGCGGGGTGATCGTGCCGGTTCCCGAGGTCTGGACGAACGGAGTGGTAAGGAGACTCACCAGCGCTAGCCTGACTCTGCCCTATTACCCAATCGCGTTTCTGGAGCCGCGCCAGGGCAGGCTATTCTACGCCGGCGAGGAGCGGACGACTCGCTTCCTGGATATTGGGGGCACCGGTAAGTGGACCACGGTGGCCCAGCGGCGCTTCGGCACCCGCGACTACGGGTCGGCGGTGATGTACGACGTGGGAAGGGTCCTGTACGCCGGTGGAGGCCGGACCACCAACACCGCCGAAACCATCGACCTCAACAGTGCCACTCCTACCTGGAAGTGGACCGGGTCGATGGCGTATCCCCGGCGCCATCTAAACACGACAGTGCTCCCCACCGGGGAGGTCCTGGTGACCAGCGGAACCGCGGGTACTGTCTTCAACGACCTTACCAGGATTGTTCGGGCCGCGGAAATGTGGAATCCGACAACAGGGGTCTGGACGACCCTGGCGAGCGCGACGACGCCTCGGGCCTATCACTCGACTGCAATCCTCCTGCCTGATGCGCGGGTCCTGGTCTCGGGCGGCGGCGACGGTGGCCGGTCCGCCATTCAGAAAAACGCAGAGATCTTCTCACCGCCATATCTGTTCCGGGGTGCCCGGCCACGTATCTCGAGTGCCCCTACAACGGTTGTGTATAACGCCAGCTTCAGGGTCGTTACCCCGGATGCCGCGGCCATCACCAAGGTCGCCCTGATTCGGATAGGCTCAGTGACGCATGGCATCGACATGAACGGCCGATTTCAAAGAATCGGGTTCACTCGGGACGCCACGGGATTGACGATGGCAATTTCCAACGGTCGCAACCGGACACCGCCCGGGCACTACATGCTATTCGTGCTGAATGGTGCGGGAGTCCCGTCGGTAGGAAAGATCCTGCGGGTCAAGTAGGCACAGTAGCGCTAGGCCGGAGCCCCGACCCGACTCAGCCAGCCGACTACTGTTCTCATCGCTTCGGTTCGGTCCGGATACGCTGATCGTGGCGCTGCCACTATCCGGTCCAGGCCGGAAAGGCGGGCAATCGCGGCCGCGTTGGTTCCGGTGGATTGGTCGGGCGACTCGGGCGTCGTCAACACGACCCCGGCGCAGGGAACTCCGGCGAGCTCCAGGGCGCTGAGCGTCAGCAGGGTCTGGCTGATGGTCCCCAGCCGGTCTATTGCCACCACCAGTGCGCAGGCGCCGATTGCCCGGGCCACGTCCACCATGTTCCACTCCCAGGTCACCGGCTCGAGCAAGCCCCCTCCGCCCTCGATCAGGAGGAATTCCGCGTTCTCTCCGGCGCGCTCGATCTTCAGTACCAGTGCGTCGAAATCAATCGTGATGCCCGAGCGATCGCTCGACAGGGTAGGCGGCACGTTGTCAGGCAGACGAAAGATCGCCTGGGCGGGCTGGCTCTGTCCGGTGGCCCGCGCCAGAAGCACCCCGTCCTCACGCTCGCCCGGTGGGCCGTAGCAGCCGGTCTCCACCGGCTTGACGGCGACGACTTCCTTGCCTGCACTCCGGAGGGCGAGCGCCAGCGCCTGTCCGACCCAGGTCTTGCCGACGCCGGCTCCGGTGCCCGTGATGAGGATTCGCATGAGCGGAGACTATGGCTCATGCGATCCCACGTCAACTTTCCACCCGTCCATCCTACCCGCCACCGGACCATCCGTCGCCCGTCGGCCGTGGGTGGGGCTATCCCGATGGGGGACGGTTGGCTCAGTCGCATGGGTTCCGGGCGGGCCTACTTCTGTCAGCATCGCAGTTCCGCGCCGCGAACGAGGTTTCAGTGCCCCGGGCATATAGCCGAGAATTGTCAACACTTTTTCATGTGCGGCGGTCTGTGGGGGGAGGAAGCGTGCGCTGTTGGGAAGGAAGCGTGCCCTGAGTGAGAGGAAGCGTGCGCTGAGTGGGAGGAGGCGTGCCCTGAGTGGAGTGAAGCCTTGTCTAAATGACGTGTACTGTCCTGTCTGCGAGTGAATCGCTACGGTTCGGAACGGGTTCTGTGTACTGAGACATGCGATGCGTCCTGTGTGGACCTGCATCGCAAAGGTTTGCGGACCAATCGCAAAGGTGTGGAGCATGAGCGGAAAGGTTAGCGGCATGAGGCCAAAGGTTTGCGGTAGATTCAGGCCCCTGTGCGGGATGAAGCGTTCCCTGTAGCACTGCATCGGGCCCCTGTATGACGGATTCGGTGCTGTATGTGGGATGAGCGTGTTGCTGTGCCGGCAGCTCAGGAGACTGAGCGGCGGATTTGGTCTGCTGTGCGGGAGGAATCGTTTCCTATGCGGCTGTTCCGGTTCGACACGCTCAGGCAGCCGGATCGGTCGGGGCGCCGGAGAGTTAAGTTATTATCTTAGAGGCACTCGGGGGCGTAGCTCAGTTGGTAGAGCAA
>DATMDQ010000100.1:0-26750 GCA_035557715.1 Gemmatimonadales bacterium | reverse complement strand
GCCTCACGGAAGAGCCGGTTGTACGGCGACGGCGGCAGCTTCATGACCGATTTATAGGCATCCTGGAGCCGGGTGGCGCGCTCCATCTCCTTGAAGAATCGGTCTGCCTGACGGTTGAGCTTTCGGAACTGCCACCATTTCAAAATGATGATGAACCATGAGACCAGCGAGAACACCGTGAGGATCGCCAGGACGACCTTGGTCTCGGGGCTGGCGGAGAGCACCAGCTCGAGCGATGACTGCGGAGTCGCACCGCCGGCTTGCAGGATCACCTGGCCTCCTTCTTGAACCAGTCAACCAACTCCCGCAATCCGTCCTCGAAAACGTATTGGGGAGTCCAACTCAGTACCCTCTTGGCCTTCGACACATCGAGCGCACTGCGGAGAAGCTCTCCTGGACGCGGCGGGTCGAACTCGAGCTGCGGCTTTCGTCCCAGGACTTGGCCGACCGACGCCGCCAGGTCGAGCACGTTGCGCTGGACCGATGTGGCAATGTTGAAGGCCGGCGCATCGAAGTCGCCGTCCTTGGATATCTTCACGGAGGCCGCCAGAACGTTGGCTCGGGCCACGTCCTTCACGAACACATAATCCCGGGTCTGATGCCCGTCTCCAAAGATCGTGAGGGGCTGGCCCGCCAGCAGACGGGATACGAAGATCGACACCACACCCGCCTCGGACTTGGGGTCCTGCCGGGGGCCGAACACGTTGGCATAACGCAGCGGGATGCCGTCGAAGCCTCGCAAAGCGGCCAGCGCCCGCATGTAGTACTCACCGGCGAGTTTGCTGACGCCATAGGGAGAGATTGGAAGCTTGGGGGCAGTTTCCGGAGTAGGAATAACAGCAGGATCGCCGTAGACCACGCCGCCGCTGCTGGCAAAGATCACCCGTCTCACCCCTCCTTCCCCCGCCCCCTCGAGCAGGTTGACGAAGCCCACCACATTGATGTGGCTGTCGAATGAAGGGCGATCCACGGACACCCGCACGTCGATCTGTGCGGCGTGGTGGTTGAGCACGTCAAAGCGACCGGTGGCGATGGTCTGCCGGGCCTCGGGAGACCGAATATCGGCACGGACGAACCGCGCGCCCTTGGGTACATTCGATTCCTGCCCGCGGGACAGGTCATCGAGGACCACCACCTCCCACCCCTCGCGCAGATACGCCTCCGCGATATGCGAGCCGATGAACCCCGCACCGCCCGCGACCAATACCCTACCGCTCATGCGACGCGTCTCGGCATCCCGATCTCCTGCAACCGGTTAGTGGAAGGACCTCAGCTATGGAGCGCCCCGCAATATAGATGGGGGCCGGGTGGAGGGAACCGCTTCGTAGGCGGGACAGCGGGACAGCGGGACAGCGGGACAGCGGCGGAAAGCCACTTGGTAGCCGTCACTCTGGTCACTCTGCGGAGCACAACGACGAGGGGCCGAAGCTCGATTTGAGCTCCAGCCCCTCGCTGAAAATGCGGTTTGTAGTTGCTGACCCGCTGTCCCGCTGTTCCGCTTTCCCCTTTAGGACGGCAGTTTCGCTACCTGAGTGACGGCGGTTCCCGGCGGGATATCCGGGGAGATGACGTTGAGCACCATTGCAGTGGCGGTGTGATCTCTCACGTGAACGATCTGGAGCGTAGCCATCAGCTCGTTGACCCGCAGCGTGCCATCGGAGAGCCGCTCTGCCCGGCGACGCACCTCGAAGAGGTCGCCGCGCGCGACTCCCTCGTCGCGGCCCTTGTCGATGAAGACCACCATCTGCGGCTCCTTCAGTTCCTGGCGGCCCAGGCCACCAATCAATGAACCGCGAATGCCATCGGCGATCGGCACGGCTCGGGTGCCCGCACCAGGCGTGAAGCCCTCGACCGGCAGGATCCGGTGGCCGTTCCGAATCGGACCGTAGATCGCGATCACGCTGGCCAGGTAATGATCATCGACTGCTGCCGTGACCTGGGCCAGGCCGGTCGGCACCACGATATTGCCGAAGGGATCGATCTCGCGGCCGAGCTGCAGCACCAGCAGGGTATCGCCGACCTCATACGTGGCGCCTCTGGGCGCGGCAATGACGATAGTGGTGAACGGCAGCGCGTTGGACAGGCTGTTGGTGGCCTTGATCTGCTGCGGCGTGGCTGGTCCCAGCACCTTGCCATAAGGCAGGCGCTGGTTCTCGGTCATAAAGCCCGAGGAGTAGAACTCGCTGGGCCGAAGTGGACGGTACGGTTGGTCGGTATAGGCCTTGAGAATCTCGGCCACCGTGCGCGCCCGTGTGGCCTGGAACAGCGGCTTCCGATCATCGGACTCGGTTTCGGCCAGCGACGGCTGCTGGGGACCACGCGCGAGCGTCTCGGTGGAGTCGTCTCCTCCAAGCATCGGCGTCGTATCGGCCGGCTGCGGTGGAGGCGGTGTCTCCATGGTCGGAGCGGAGGCCACGTTGTCGGCGGCGGGAACAGCAGCGACGTTGTCGCTAGGGGCGATGCGCAGCACCTCGCCCGGATAGATCCAGTGAGGATCTTCCACCACGTCGGTGTTCAGCCGGTAGATCCCAGGCCACAGAAAGGGATCCTTGAGATAGGCTTGCGCGAGATCCCAGAGCGTATCGCCCTTGCGCACGGTGTGAGTCTGGGGCAGCGGCTCCTGTGCCAGCACGGTGGCGGGCACCACCAGGGTCAGAGCGGTCAGCCAGCCCAGGGCTCGGGCCCGGCGGGGTGAAAGCTGCCGGCTCGGACTGCAGGAAAACTTACGCGGCATCGGGATCTCCCAGCGGCGTCGCTGTCTGGTGAGGAACGAGGACTCGGTCGTACGCGAGGTACCTCGGGGCCCGAGTTGCAAAATCAAAGCCACTGCGAAGCGACTTCAACCTGGGCTCCTAGGCCTCTGTCGCAAAAGAGGTTATCCAACGGGGGAGGAGGCCGGTCTAGGACGGAAGAGGTCTGGCGATCGGCGGGAGAACGGGCAGCCAGCGGGACGCGGGGACGGCGGGACAGGAAGGAAAGAGGAGCGGTCGGCTGACGGTGAGTTCGCCGGTTCCGTCCCCGTCGTTCGTTTGCTGTCCTGACCCGCTGTCCCGCTGCCCCGCTTAGAAGGGCAGGTCGTCGTCTTCCGCGTCCAGCGCCTCGGGGAAGTCGTCGAACGACTCCTTGCCCTTGGGTACGGCCGCACCCGCCGCAACCTTGCTCGGGGCCGAGAAGGTCTCGCTGCCGTCTCCCTTGCCCGACAGGAGGATCAGCTCCCGCCCGTTGATCTCGGTGGTGTAGCGCGTCTGGCCTTCACGATCCTGCCAGGAGCGGTACTCGATGCTTCCCTCGACGTAGACCTTGTCGCCCTTCTTGCAGTAGCGTTCCGCGATGTCGGCAAGCGTGGAGAACTTGGTATTCCAGAACACCACGCGGTGCCACTCCGTCTTCTCCTGCTTCTCGCCCGCCTTGTCCTTCCACTGGCGGCTCGTGGCGATGGACAGCGTGGCGACCCGGGACCCGTTCGTAGTGCTGCGGACTTCCGGATCCGCGCCGAGGTTCCCGACCAGGATGGCTTTGTTCATACTCCGACTCACATGTACCTCCCGAGTTCAACGTTGCTCCCACGCGGGTGAACCCCCGCATGATATGGTGAGCGCAGGCCCACCCCAAATCAAAAGCCCTATACGATTGACCTAATCTACGCGCGCTGCTACAACGCCAGCCAGAGCACCAGGGCATCCTCCTTGGGATTGCGGTAGTATGCGGCCCGCTGCCCTACCGCTCTGAACCCGGAGCTCAAATAGAGCGCCTGGGCGGAGCGGTTCGATTCTCTTACCTCCAGAAACACTTCCTCGACCCGTCGCTTCCGAAGATAGGCGAGCCCCGCATCAAGGAGTGAGCGGGCCACCCCGCGCCGGCGAAAGTCGGGCGAGACCGCAAGGTTCAGGACCTCTCCGGTACCCGCGACCTCACGCGCGATCAGATAACCGGCGATCCCTCGCCCGTTGTGAGCGACCAGCCCGAACGACCAGGGAGAGTCCAGCGCCTCGCGAAAGCTGGTCTCGCTCCACGGATCGCTGAAGCAGCGCCGCTCGATGGCGACGAGCGGGGCGGCATCAGCCGGGACTGCCGACCGAATCCGGTAGGGGGCGTCCATGGACCTTCTCCCAACGAGCCTGTGCTTCCGCCGGCCGGCCATACACCGGCTCCCATGCCGCTGGCGCTTCCACCCGGCGAGCGCCACCAGGACGCTCGACCAGCTCGAGTAACCGGCCGGCATGGGGCGATCCATCCGGAGGGCCGATGACCCGCCGGCCGGTCCACGACTCCAGCGCCGCGATGATGTCTGCCGGCGCTTCCCCGACCACGATCTCCGGGAGAGTCGGACCCTTCATGAGCTCGCCCGGATGCCGCACCGAAGGAGCCAGCTCGGTGTGAACCCGGTCGGGCAGAAACCGGTAGGCCGCGGCGTACACTTCACCTCGAAGCGCACCCGTCACCGCGAGCACCAGGGCGTTTTCTCGGGCGACCCCGGCGGCACGTACCAGCAGCGAGGGGGCCACCCAGAGCGGTATGCCGCGGGCATGCACCAAGGCCTTTGCCACCGAGGCACCCACCCGGAGCCCGGTGAAGCTCCCTGGACCATCGCTCAGGGCGATGCCGCTCACATCATCCAGCGATGCCCCTGCGCGCCGAAGCAGCGTCTGGATTAAGGGCAGCAGCGCTGCGGCATGCCGCCGGGCCCCGGTTACATTCTCCTCCAGTGGATCGGCGCCTGGCAGGCCGAGCGCAACAGAGGCGCAGTCGGTCGCGGTTTCGATGGCCAGCAGCATCAGAGCGATTCCAGTCCGCGTCGGGCGGGATCCGGCAAGTGAACCAGCCTGAAGCGCCGCGTGGGCGTGGGAATCCACGAGCCGGCTCGCTCGGGCCATTCGATCAATATGGCGTCTCCCTCTCGCACGAGGCCCTCCCAGTCGAGGTCCGCCGCTTCGTCGGGAGATCGCAATCGATAGCAATCGAGATGGAACACCGGGCCTCTGGCACCCTGGTAGCGGTGCACGAGGGCGTAAGTCGGGCTGGTGGCCTGCCCGGTGACCCCGAGACCGCGGGCCACGGCCTTGATCAAAGTCGTCTTCCCCGCCCCGAGCTCGCCTTCGAAGGTGACCAGCTCTCCCGGCCGTAGCGCCCGGCCGAGAGCCTCGCCCTGCGCGTCGAGCTGCTCCAGTGTCAGTGAGGTCACGCGTGCCGGCGGACCTTGCCAGTGGGACCTCGCCGCACATCGGGCGCACTCAACGCCTTGAGCTCGTTCAACTGGTCGCGCAGCAGCGCTGCCACCTCGAACTCCAGGTTGGCCGCGGCCTCCCGCATCTGCTTTTCAATAGAGGTAATCATCGCCCCGCGCTTGGACGGATCCTTCAGGTCCAGCCGGTCCTGCAACGGCTTCACCGGCTCGACCCGCTCGGTCCTGGCGTCCGCCACGTGGGTAGAGAGCCGGACCTGCTCCATCGACTTCACGATGGAGGTGGGCGTGATGCCGTGCTCTTCGTTATAGGCCTTCTGGATGGCGCGGCGCCGGTCCATCTCGTCGAGCGCTCGCTGCATCGAGCCGGTCATCCGGTCGGCGTAGAGGATGGCCCTGCCGTTCAGGTGGCGGGCAGCCCGGCCGATCGTCTGCACCAGAGACCGGTCGGAGCGGAGGAAGCCTTCCTGGTCGGCATCGAGGATGGCCACCAGGGACACCTCGGGCAAATCGAGGCCTTCGCGCAGCAGGTTGATGCCGACCAGGACGTCGAAGTCGCCCAACCGGAGGCCGCGCAGGATCTCCATTCGCTCGATGGCATCGATGTCCGAGTGCAGGTAGCGCACCCTTACGCCGGCCTGCTGGAGGTAGTCGGTCAGGTCCTCCGACATTCGCTTGGTCAGGGTGGTAACCAGGACGCGCTCGCCCCGGGTCTCACGCAGCCGGATCTCGGACAACAAGTCGTCCACCTGGCCCCGCACCGGCCGGACATCCACCTCCGGGTCGATCAGGCCGGTCGGCCGGATGATCTGCTCAACCACGACGCCCTCGGACAGCCGAAACTCGAGATCGCCCGGGGTGGCGGAGAGATTGACCATCTGGGGAGACAGCGCCATGAACTCGTCGAACTGAAGCGGGCGATTATCCAGCGCCGAGGGCAACCGGAAGCCGTAATCCACCAGGGTCAGCTTCCGCGCCCGATCGCCGTTGAACATGCCGCCGATCTGGGGCAGGCTCACGTGCGACTCGTCCACCACGACCAGGAAGTCGGGTGGGAAGTAGTCGATGAGGCAGGCCGGGCGCTCCCCCGGGAGACGATTGCTCAGGTGGCGGGAGTAATTCTCGATACCGGCACAGGTCCCGACTTCCAGCAACATCTCGATGTCGAAAGACGTGCGGGATTCGAGCCGCTGCGCCTCGAGCAGCTTGCCCGCGCCCTTCAGCTCGGCCAACCGCACCGCCAGCTCCTCACGGATGGCTTTCACCGCCCGCTCCACCGTGGGACGCTGGGTAACGAAGTGCTTGGCCGGGTAAATGGCGCACTGGCCGAGCTGGGCAATCGTGTTTCCGGTCAGCGGGTTGATCTTGCTGATCCGTTCGACCTGGTCACCCCACAGCTCGATCCGAATGGCCTGTTCGGCGTAGGCCGGGAAGATCTCGATCGAGTCGCCCCGCACCCGAAAAGTGCCCTGGTCGAAGGCGACGTCATTCCGCGAGTAGTGAATCCGGACCAGGTCGGCGAGAATCTCATCCCGGCCGCGCTGCTCTCCCTGGCGCACCGTGACCATGAGCTTGCGGTACTCCACCGGATCCCCCAGGCCGTAGATGGCGCTGACCGTGGCAACGATCACCACGTCCTCGCGCTCCATCAGACTCGAGGTGGCTCTGAGCCGGAGGCTCTCGATGTCCTGATTGATCGAGGCATCCTTCTCGATGTACACATCGGTCGAGGGGACGTACGCCTCGGGCTGGTAGTAGTCGTAGTACGAGACGAAGTACTCCACCGCGTTCCGGGGCAGGAACTGCCGTAGCTCGCCGTACAGCTGGGCCGCCAGGGTCTTGTTGTGCGACAACACCAGGGTTGGCTTGCCGTAGTTGGCGATGACGTGAGCCAGCGTCATGGTCTTGCCCGAGCCGGTCACGCCCAACAGGGTCTGATACTTGTCTCCCCGGACGAGACCTGCGGTGAGCTCGCGAATGGCCTTGGGCTGATCACCTGCGGGCTGGAAGGGGGCCACGACTTCGAAGCGGGGGCTGCTCATGAAAAGAAATATACACTGCCGGGGTTTCTTCGGGAACCGTCAGAGACCGCCCATCTGAAGCAGCTTCTGCCACTGTTGCGCCGAAACCGGGCTGACCGACAGCCGCGACATGCGAACTAACCCCAGGTCCGAGAATGCGGGATCGGCCTTGATGGCGGCGAGGGATACGGTGTTGGGGAGACGACGGTCGGACTCGAGATCGACGACCACCAGCTTGGGGTCCTGGCGCTTCGGATCGGGGTAGGGAGCGCTGGTAATGCGGGCAAGGCCGACGAGCTCCTTGCCCACATTGGAGTGATAGATCAGCGCCGTGTCTCCCGGCGCCATGCTGCGGATGTGTTTCAGCGCGAGCGCGTTGGTGACCCCGTCCCAGACCGCGCGCCGCTCGCGCTCCAGCTGATCAAACGGATAGCTATCGGCGTCGGTCTTGAGAATCCAATACGCCACTACTGCGGCTTCCGCACCGCGAACGTCTTGGAGTCTATCGAGTCTCCATCGGCGTAAACCGTAATTCGATAGGCACCGGGCGCCCATCCCTTGGCCTTGAAAGCATGGATCTCGGTGTTCTCGCGACCCTTGGGCTGAATCTTCTTGGTGGACGAGTCGATGACCTCGCCCTTCTGGTTGGTCCAGTGAGCCGAGAACACCGCGCTGTCCGGGGACCCCACGGTACCGATCGAGACATACACCGTATCCACCGGCTCGAACTGGAATGTCGGCTCCGTAACCCGGCCGCCCTCCCCGATCCGTTTCCCGATCATTACGTTGGTGACCTTCAGGCTCTTGGAGGTCTCCTCTGCTCGAGCCGAATCGGCCTTGGCGGCGCTGTCCCGCGCCGCGGCTGCGGCCATCCCCGCCTTCGAGGTGTCGCTGCCACCGCATCCGGCGGCCACCACGACCAACACCGCCAAGCCCACCCGCACGACATGCCGCATGCTCTCTCCTTTTAGCGTTTAGGTTGCCGGCGCTTCGCGTCGTTCGATCTCGGTGACGCCCTTCACCCGCCGCACCGCCTTCATCACCTTCCCCAGGTGGGGTAGGTTGTCTACCTCGACGAAGATGGTTCCGAATACCGACCCGTCCTTGGTATGGAGATCGGCGCCGCGAATGTTGGTGCCCGTCTGGCTGATCGCTTCCATGATGTCGGCGTAGAGCCCGCGTCGATCCTCGCCGGTGACAGCCAGGCGCACGGCAAAGGCTTCCCCGGCGGTCTCCTGCCAGTCAATGTCCACCCGTCGCCCGTCGGCCGCCAGCGTGAGCAGGTTGGGGCAGTCGGAGCGGTGAATCGATATTCCACGTCCCTGGGTGACATATCCCACGACTGAGTCGCCCGGGACCGGCTGGCAGCACTGGGCGTATCGGACCATGAGCCCGTCAACACCCTGAATCTTGATCCCCCGACCCAGCCGGATGCGGTCGATCACCCGCCCGAAGACCGTGGGTTTAGGCTCCTGCAGCTCGTCGCCCGGCAGATCGGGATAGAGGGCACGCATTACTTGTCCGATGGGAACATCGCCCCGGCCTACCGCGATCTCGAGCCCTGGACCGTCGGCCAGCGAAAGGGATATGGCGGCCTTGTTCAGGCGATTGTCGTCGGGAGGATCGAGACGGCGGCGGCGGACCTCCCGGGCGAGAATATCCTTGCCCAGGCTCCGGCTGACCGTCTCCTCCTCGTGATTCACCCACTGCTTGATCTTCTGCCGGGCGCGAGCGGTGCGGACGTGACTCAGCCAGTCACGGCTCGGCTTGGCCGCAGCGCTGGTGAGGATCTCCACCGTGTCACCGCTCTTGAGCTCCCGATGCAACGGCGCGATACGGCCATTGACCTTGGCGCCCTGGCACTTGAGCCCGACCTCGGTATGCACGTGGAACGCGAAGTCGATGGCGGTGGAGCCCTTGGGCAGCCGCTTCACGTCTCCCTGGGGCGTAAAGATGAAGATCTCGTCCTGGTAGAGATCGATCTTCAGGAACTCGAGGAACTCCTCGGGGCTGTGCGTGTCCTGCTGCAGCTCCAGCAGCTGGCGGAACCAGCCGAGATGCTGGTCCAGCTCATCCGGCGTCCCATCGCGCTTGTAGACCCAGTGAGCCGCGATGCCGTACTCCGCGGTCCGGTGCATGTCATGAGTGCGGATCTGCACCTCGAACAGCTGTCCACCCGGTCCGAAGATCGTGGTGTGGAGCGACTGGTACGCGTTCGACTTGGGACTGGCGATATAGTCCTTGATGCGCTCCTGGATGGGAGTCCAGTTGTGGTGAATGATGCCGAGGACGTGGTAACAGTCCGGCACCGAGCGAACGATCACCCGCACCGCCATGAGGTCGTAGATCTCGTCGAACGCCTTGGCCCGCTTCTTCATCTTCTGAAAAATTGACCAGAGGTGCTTGGGCCGGCCGGTTACCTCGAACCAGTCGATGCCCGCATCCTGCAGCTCGATGTCGAGCGGCGTTTTGAGCTTGAGGATGGTCTGCTCGCGGGCGGCGCGTTTGGCCGCCACCTGGCTGGCGAGGTCGCGATATTCGTCGGGTTCCAGGAACTTGAACGCCAGGTCCTCCAGCTCCGCCTTGATTCCGGCCATGCCGAAACGGTGTGCCAGGGGCGCATAGATCTCCCGGGTCTCCAGCGCGATCCGGGCTCGTCGCTCCGGCTGCAGGTGTTCGAGCGTGCGCATGTTGTGGAGCCGGTCGCCCAGCTTGATGATGATGACCCGGGCGTCCTTGGCGATGGAAAGCAGCAGCTTGCGGTAGTTCTCGACCTGCTCCTCGGCGGAGGAGTGGAAGGTGAGGCTGGAGATCTTGGTCAGGCCGTCCACAATTCCCGCCACTTCGGGACCGAACTCGCGGGCGATGTCCTCCATCCGCACGTCCGAGTCTTCGACCACGTCGTGCAGGAGGGCGGCCACGATGGTGGTGCTGTCCAGCAGCTGTTCGGCCAGGATCAGGGCGACGGCAATGGTGTGGGAGACGAAGTCTTCGCCCGACATCCGCTTCTGTCCCCGGTGCGCGCGCGCGCTGAAGCGAAGCGCCCGATCCACCAGCTCGAGGTCGAGGCGGTCGGCGTGCTTCTCCAGCACGGCCCGGAGGTCAGGCGCGAGATCGGGCAAAGTGCCGGTCATAGAAGTCCTGCAGCCGCAAAGCTCACGAATCGGTCTCCTGCAATGATCACGTGGTCGTACACAGGTAAATCGAGCAGCTGGCCGGCCGATACCAGCTGTTTGGTGGCCGCCCGGTCCTCTGCCGAGGGGGTCGGATCGCCACTGGGATGGTTGTGCACCACAATGATGCCCGCCGCCGCCTCGGCGATGGCGGCCCGAAATACTTCCCGCGGATGCACCAGTGAGCTGTTCAACAGCCCCCGGGTGATGAGCACGTCCCGCAGGACCTGGCTCTGACTGTCCAGCGCCAGCAGATGGAACTCCTCGACCTGCAGATCGCGCAGGCGGGCACCAAACAGCCGGCTGACATCCTCGGGTTCCCTGATCCGCTGCACGGCCGGGCGTTCCTCCCGGGCCGTCCGGGCGCCCAGCTCAAAGGCGGCCAGGAGACGTCCGGCCTTCGTTGGACCGATGCCCGGCGACCGGAGCAGCTCGGCGCTGGGCCTCTGGGCCAGACGGCGCAGGGATCCCTCGCTGACCTCCAGCAGCCGGGAGGCCAGCGCGAGGACGTCCTGACCGCCTCCTCCCGTACCTAACAGGATGGCGAGAAGTTCGGCGGTCGTCAACGCGGGGGGGCCCAGAGACCAAAGGCGCTCGCGCGGGCGGTCGGCTTCGGCGAGCACAGAAACAGGCGGAGCCATAAACCAGGATAGCACCATCCCTGGCCCAGCCAGCAATCATTATCGCCGCGCGGGAGCGCCGAAAGTTACGTGCGAGCTAGCGGCCGACACCGTGGCACTTCTTGTACTTCTTGCCTGAGCCGCAGGGACAGGGGTCATTCCGCCCAACCTCGGGGACGGCCGCGGTGGCGCGGCCAACCGGGCCCAGGGAGCTGCTGACGGCCGGTCCAACCGATGGGGGTGGGGCAGGCCGACGTGAGGGCGAGGCAAACAGGTCGTCCGCTCCGCTTTCCGGGGTCGGCTGGGCGGGTGGCGGTGCCCGCCGCGCCTGCCGCTCCGGCGGCGGCGGATCGGCGCTCACCTGGATCTTGAAGAACCGCTCGGTAAAGGTGGACTGGATGTCGTGCATCAGGTCCTCGAACATCTCGAATG
Organism: Gemmatimonadales bacterium; assembly: GCA_035557715.1. GTDB lineage: Bacteria > Gemmatimonadota > Gemmatimonadetes > Gemmatimonadales > GWC2-71-9 > CAVVWJ01. The sequence continues at coordinate 15,322 of DATMDQ010000100.1, read as the reverse complement.
CCTCCCGCTTGTACTCCACCAGCGGATCCTTCTGCCCCCAGGCGCGGTACTGAATGGCGTTCCGCAGCTGGTCGAGATCGTAGAGGTGGTCCTTCCACCGCTCGTCCAGCACCGTCAACATCACCTGTGACAGCACCTGGCTGTCTACCTCGGGAATGCCGATCTTCTTCCCAAAGTCGCCCAGGTACTCGATCTTGCGCCGGAACGTGTCCTCCCCTTCCGCCCGGGCCGCCTCGGCCATCTTGTCTATGCTCGGCGTGGCATCGGCATCGACGATGGCATCGACCGTCACGAGGTACTGGAGGGTGAGCGACTCACGCAGTCCGCCCCGGTCGTATTCCTCGGGGTTGGTGGCGGTGGCCAGGAACTGATTGACCGCCCGCTCCAGGGCCATCTCGATCATCCGGCGTGCCTCGGCCTTCAGCTCCTCGCCCCGCTCCAGCGCGAAGAGGCGCAGCGAATAGATGACCTCGCGCTGCTGATTCATCACATCGTCGTACTCCAGCAGCCGCTTTCGCTGCTGGAAGTTCTGCAACTCGACCCGCTTCTGCGCCTGCTCGATGGCCCGGGTCACCAGGCCACCCGTGATGACCTCGCCCTCCTCTGCCCCGCTCTTGTCCATCCACCGGGCAATCCGGTCGGAACCGAAGAGCCGCATCAGGTCGTCTTCCAGAGATAGAAAGAAGATGGTCTGACCCGGATCTCCCTGGCGGCCGGATCGGCCCCGGAGCTGCCGGTCGATGCGGCGCGACTCGTGGCGTTCGGTGCCGATGATCTGGAGTCCGGCCTCCCCGGCCGTCAGATCAAGGTCCTTGCCCAGTTTGATGTCGGTACCCCGGCCTGCCATGTTGGTCGCGATCACAATGGCCGCCTTCTGGCCCGCCCCGGCTACGATCTCCGCCTCGCGCTGGTGATACTTGGCGTTCAGGACCTCGTGTTTGAGGCCGCGGCGCTTGAGCTGGCGCGAGAGCGTCTCGGAGACATCCACGTTCACCGTACCGATCAGGACCGGCCAGCCGAGCCCGTGAAGCCGCTCGACCTCGTTCATGATCGCGTCGTGCTTCTCCTTCCGGGTCTTGTAGATCCGGTCGGCCTGATCGAGTCTCCGAATGGGCCGGTGGGTCGGGATCACGTTCACGTCTAGACCATAGATCTGGAAGAACTCGGTCTCCTCGGTCTCCGCCGTGCCGGTCATTCCCGCCAGCTTGTCGTACATCCGGAAGTAGTTCTGAATAGTGATGGTGGCGAAGGTCTGGGTCTCTCCCTTGACCTGCACTCCCTCCTTGGCCTCCACCGCCTGGTGCAATCCATCCGCCCAGCGCCGGCCGGTCATCACCCGTCCGGTGAACTCGTCCACGATCATGACCTGGCCGTCCTGAACCAGGTAATCCACTTCCTTGTCGTACAGCACGTGCGCCTGGAGGAGCTTATGAATGATGTGGAGCTTCTCGCTCTTGATGGCGTAGTCGGATTCGACCTGCCGCCGCCGCTCGACCCGTTCCGCGGGGGAGAGCGCCGGGTCCCGGTCGATCGCGTGGATCTCCTCCGAGATGTCCGGGACCAGGAACAATTCCGGATCGTTGGGGGACATGGCCTCCGAACCGCGGTCGGTCAGGTGGACCGAATGCCCCTTTTCGTCCAGCACGAAATACAGCGTGTCTTCCAGGTCCCGCATGCGCTGCTGCTTCATGGGAAGCTTGCGGTCGGCGATGGCGTCGAGCTCCATCCGCTGCACCAGCTGCTTGGTTCCCGTCTCGTTCAACATCTTGAGCAGCCGTTTGTTCTTGGGCATACCCAGCCGGGCCTGATAGAGCTTCAGTGCCGCATCGTTCCGGGTCTTGGGGTCCTCCAGGAGCGTCTCGGCTTCGGCGAGCAGCGTGTTCACCACCCCGGTTTGCTTCCGGACCAGCTCGGCCACCTGGCGGCTGAACTGGGCGTACTTCTCATCGGTCTCGTTGCCGACCGGCCCGGAGATGATGAGCGGGGTCCGGGCCTCGTCGATGAGGATCGAATCCACCTCGTCGATAATGGCGTACGCGTGCTCCCGCTGAACCCGCTGATCGAGCGAGAACACCATGTTGTCGCGCAGGTAATCGAAGCCGAACTCGTTGTTGGTGCCGTAGGTGATGTCGGCGAGGTACGCGGCGCGGCGCTCGGGCGACGATGGCTCGGTATCATCGAGACAGGTGACCTCGAGCCCGAGATATCGGAACACGTGACCCATCCACTGCGAGTCACGCCGGGCCAGGTAGTTATTGACGGTGACCAGGTGGGCGCCCCGGCCGGCCAGCGCATTGAGATAGAGCGGCAAGGTGGCAACCAGGGTCTTGCCCTCGCCGGTGGCCATCTCCGCGATCTTCCCCTGGTGCAGCACGACGCCGCCGATGAGCTGGACGTCGTACGGCACCATGTCCCAGACCAGCTCGCGCCCGGTGACCTGGACGGTGGTGCCGAGCAGGCGGCGACAGGCCTCCCGGACGGTGGCAAAGGCCTCCGGCAGCAGCTCATCCAGGCCGGCCGCGAGCTCCTTCTTGTAGCGCCTCTCCAGATCCTGGAACCGGCCCTCGAGCTCATCCCGCTCGACCGGATCGGCACAGCCGTGCTTGGCCTCCCGAACCTGGTCCAGCTCAGCCTTGAGCTCGCCGACGCGGCCAGCCAGACGCTCACGAAACCGGGGCGTCTGTGCCTTGAGCTCGGACTCGTCCAGCTCCTTGAGCCGTTCCTCGTGGCCGTGGATCTGGTTCACGATCGGCTGGATGCGCTTACGCTCCCGGTCGAATCGCGTCCCGAAGACCGAGGTCATGAGTGTCTTGATCATTCTGGGTCTAAATATAACCGGTGTGTGGTGATGTACTCTGCGACCGGATCGGGGACCCAGTAGCGGATGGATAGCCCCTGACGCGCTCGGCGGCGCACCTCGGTAGCCGAAATGTCGATGGCTGGAACCTCGATCACGGTCGAGATCCACGGTGAAGCGGACACTGCGTTCCCCGGCCGGGCGAACACCGCGATACGGGCCAGGTCGAGAAGCTGACTCGCTTCCCTCCAGGCGGGCAGTTCGGCCGCGGCATCGGCACCGAGGAGGAGCACGAATTCCGCCGAGGGCTCGCTCTTCCGCAGATATCGGAGGGTATCAACCGTGTAGGACGGGCCGGGCCGCTGCAGCTCGCTTGGTTCGACGCTGAACCGGGGCATTTTCGTTAGGGCGAGTGACAACATGGCCGCACGGTGCTCGGCGGAGGTGCGGTGCAGCCCCGCCTTGAACGGCTGTTCTCGGGCAGGGACGAATCGAAGCGAGTCGAGCTTCAGCTTCTCAGCAGCGACCTGCCCGACGATCAGATGGCCATGATGAATGGGATCGAACGACCCACCAAGGATGCCAATCATCGCCGATCAGGCCCCGGTGAAGTGCGCCGGGCAGACCTCTCGAGCTCCCGGCGCCTTGGGATGGAAGCGCTGGATGTAGTCGCAGGTCTCCTGCACGTCCTCCCCATATCCCAGTCTCCGATACGCCTGCACCAGTTTGACCAGGGCCTCTGGAGCTACGGCCGACTTGGGATAGTTGGCGATCAGATCCTTCAGATACAGAATGGCCGAGTCGTAGGCCTTGAGCCGGAAATAGTAGATCGCCGCTTTGAATGTCTTGTACGCGAAAAGCTCGTTCAGCTCCGCGATCCGAAGTTGCGCCCGCTTGGCCGCGCTACTCCCCGGGTACCGGTTGATCAGCTCCTGGTATGTGGCCAGGGCGGTTTGTCCGTAGGTCGGATCCAGCTCGGGGCGGCGCCAGAGGTCGGCATATACGTCGCCCACCCGCAGGAGCGCCTCGGGGGCCAGCGGATGGTTCGGTGTTTCGTCCGATGCCTTGCGAAACTCGCGGGCCGCTTCGAGCTGTCTGCCCCGGGCGAAATATGCCTCGCCCAGCCAGTATTGCGCCTGCGGAATGCGCGGATCTCCAGGAGGCATTTCCAGGAGCGCCCGCTCGAGCAGCTTCGTGGCATCTCCCCACTTCCCGTGCCGCGCCGCTGCCTCCGCCCGGCTCCAGAGCGAATCGACCGCCGCCGGGGAGGCGCTCTCGGTCGGGCGGGGCCCGGCCACCGGCGAAACCGTCGGGTCGGCCACGGGGCGTCCGCCCCCGCACGCCGCGGCGAGCGCGACGAGACATAACCACCACCGGTAGGTCATCGCAGGATTATTCGGGCGGAATCGAACGGAGCCGAGCCGCGAAGCCCTTCTAGCCGGTCCACGGCCATCTGATGAATCGAATCGCTCTGTACCGCATCGGAAACCACCGTTCGATAGGCCAGTGCTCCCGCCACACTGTCGCCCAACCGGAGCTGAGCATCGCCGTAACCTACCAGCGCGCGGCGTCCAACGGTGGTGTTCGAGTCAATACGAATCGCCGCCGCAAACCACAGGACGGCGTCCGCCGGCATGCCGGTGGCCTCCGAACGAAGTCCCAGGCTCAGCGAGCAGCCGGCCACGCCCTCCCCGGCCCGGGACCGAAGCGCAGCCATCCCGGACCGCCGGAGACTCGCCTGGAAGGCTGGAAGCGCCTCGCCACACCCGCTGGTCTCTCGCAGCGCCGTGCCGTACACCACCAGGAGGGAGTCCACCGTTTCAGCGTCTGGTGCAACTGCGATGGCGCCCGGCAGCACGCCCACGAGATCGGTTGCCTCCGCCCCGGAGCGGCGAATCAGATCCAGGGCGTAGCGACCGGTAGAACGGTCGGGAGCGATCGCGCCCATCCCTACCACGGCGGACTGGAGCTTCGGCGCGTCGCCGGCGCGTTCTGCCGCCCTCGCCACCGACTCCAGTCCTTCCGCCGCTTCCTCCACCCGGCTGGGATCCTCGGCCGCAAGCCGCAAGTAGGCGTCCGAAGCGACATCCAGGCTGCCGGTGCGCAGGGCCGCGGCCCCGGTCTTGGCCCACAGCCGGGCGTCCGGGTCCTTCTCTACTCCGAGGCGGTACTCGGCCAGGGCCTGAGCGTACCGCCCCTCGCTGTAGGACTTGTCGCCCTGGCGCTCGAGATTTCCGGCTCTCCCGCACCCCGCCACGAAGGCCAGCGTAATCACCCACCGATGGAATGCCAGCTTCACTGACCCGCCCGAGCCAGCATCGCGAGATAGGCTTCGACCCTTGCGTTCTCCGGACGGCGCACCAGACAGCTCTCCCATACAGAGCGCGCGCCACCGGCATCACCCGACAGGTAGTGAGCGAGGCCCAGCGCCGCTTCTGCATCTACAAAATTCGGCTGGGCACTAACAACCGCTTCCAGCGCCTCGCGGGCTTCCAGGGGGCGGCCGGCCTCGAGCAGCAGCCGCGCCATGCGGTAGCGCAGGTCGTGAAACTCAGGACCCAGCTCGAGTGCGGCTTCATACTGTGCGATCGCGCGGTCAACGGCGCCGGCGCCGGCGTACGTTTCGGCCAGGTCGGCGTGCCGGTTGGCCAGCTGGGCCGCAACCGGCGCCGGAAGGCCTGCCCTGGGCCGGGCAAGGTGCTCGGCCGCGTGACCGAATGCCACCTGCGCCTCATCGGTGCGGCCCAGCTCGTTCAGCACCAGCCCCTGGTGAATCAGGGCTTCGACATAGTGCGGGTTGAGCTCCAGCGCGCGTCTGAGCTCGCCCAGCGCTCGCTCGGCTTGACCGAGCAATGAGAGCGATACGCCGAGAAGATGATGGACGTCCGCAAACGCCCGTCCGGAGTCGACCACAGATTCCAGCAAGTGAACCGCTCCGTAATAGTCCTGCACCACAAATCGCTCGCGGGCGCGTGCCAGCAGGAGCTCAGTCTGCCCGGTCATAGGCCTCCCGAAACCATCGGATGAACCGGTGAATGCCTTCGGGGAACGGTGTCTTCGGCGCATAGCCCAGTATTGCGCGGGATTTGGTGAGATCGGCGGAGGTTTGCTGCACATCTCCCGGCTGCATGGGAGCCCATTCGATGCTGGGCTTGATGCCGAGGGCGCCGGCGATCTCGGACACCATCGCCTCCGTCGGAATGGACCGGCTGCCACCGAGATTGAACGCCTCGACGCCGATAGGCGCGGTGGCGGTCCAGGCCACGGCGGCCAGAACCCCGGCGACGATATCGTCGCAGTAGGTGTAGTCGCGGGCCTGGGTGCCGTCTCCGAACAGGGTCAGCGTACGGCCTTCGACCATCTTCCGGGCAAAGGCGTGAATGGCGAGGTCGGGCCGCTGCCGGGGACCATAGACCGTGAAGAAGCGCAGAGACGCGGCTCTGAAACCGTAAATGGGTGCCACCGAGCTCAAAAACAGCTCACCGGCGCGTTTGGTGGCCGCGTAGGGAGACACCGGGTCAGTAGCCACGGCGTCTTCACGGAACGGCACCGGAGTACTGTCGCCGTATACCGAGGACGACGAGCCGAAGACGATGCGGCTGACGCCCGCCTGGCGCGCCGCTTCGAGCACGGCCGCTGTGCCGGTGACGTTGGCGGTGGCGTACCCCACCGGGTCAGCTAACGAGGGGCGCACCCCCGCCTTGGCGGCCAGGTGCACGATCACGGTGTCCGGGGTGAGCAGGGCGCGCAGGGCGGACACATCGAGCATATCCTGCTCCCGGAAGGAGAACCCTCGCGGGTGCCCGACCTCCGTCAGGTTCCGTTCCTTCATTGGCCGGGGGTAGAAGGGATCAAAATTATCGATCCCCACGATCTCATCTCCCTGGGCGGAAAGCGCCTCGACCAGATGGGATCCGATGAAACCGGCGGCCCCCGTCACCAGGACTCGAGTCACCGCCGGGCCCGGCCGATTCCATGATATTCGAAGCCGAGGCTCGCCATTCGCTCGGGGTCGTAGAGATTGCGCCCGTCGATCAGCAGCGAGCGCCGGAGCAGCTTGCGCACCCGCTCGAAATCGGGGTTCCGGTAGACCAGCCATTCGGTCATGACGATCAGCGCATCGGCTCCGTGGGCGGCACTGTAGGGGTCGGCAGCGTACATCACCCGGTCACCGAAAATCACCCGGGCCGAGTCGGTGGCCTTGGGATCATGGGTCTGCACCCGCGCCCCGGCGGCGAGCAGCCCCTCAATGAGTGGGATCGTCGGGCTCTCTCGCATGTCGTCGGTCTCGGCCTTGAACGCCAGTCCCCAGAGGCCGATGATCTTGCCCTTGAGGTCCTGGCCCAGATAGCGCAATGTCTTCTGCAGAACCACCAGCTTCTGGCATTCGTTGACCTCCTCGACCGCCTTGAGGACGTCGAGCGAGAGGCCCAGCTCGTCCGAGGTACGAATCAGCGCCTTCACATCCTTGGGAAAGCAGGAGCCGCCGTATCCTGGTCCGGGGTACAGGAAGGCACGCCCGATCCGCTGATCCGATCCGATGCCCAGGCGAACGCTGTTGACATCGGCACCGACCAGCTCGCAGAACAGCGCGATCTGATTCATGAACGAAATTCGGGTCGCCAACATGGCGTTGGCCGCATACTTCGTGACCTCAGCCGAAGCGATATCCATGAACAGGACCCGATTCCCGCCCTGCCGGGTGAAGGGGGCGTACAGCTCCCCCATCACCTCGCGTGCCTCATCGTTATCCACTCCCACCACCACGCGATCCGGCTTCATGAAATCTTCGATCGCGGCGCCTTCCTTGAGGAACTCAGGATTGGAGCACACCGCAAAGGGAATGTCGGTCTCCGCCTTGACCGCGGCACGCACCTTCTCGGCAGTGCCCACCGGCACGGTGGACTTGGTAACCACGATCTTGGGCTCGTTCATGTGGCGACCCACGTCGCGAGCCACCGCCAGGACGTGCGTCAGGTCGGCCGAGCCGTCTTCACCCGGGGGGGTTCCCACCGCGATGAAGATGACCCGGGAGCTCCGAACCGCCGAGCCAATATCGGTTGTGAACGTCAACCGCTTTTCCTCCTGGTTGCGTTTCACCATCGGCTCCAGGCCGGGCTCGTAGATCGGCACTTCGTTCCGCTGCAGCCGCGCGATCTTGTCCGCGTCGACATCCACGCAGGCGACGTCATTACCCGTCTCTGCCAGGCACGCCCCGGCCACCAGCCCGACATATCCGCTTCCGATTACCGCCACGTGCATGTCAAACCTCTTTAGGTATGGCGTTGCGCGTATCGACCACCAGCCTGGCGTGGCGTTTGATCATCTTATAGTCCACGGCTGAATGATCGGTGACAACGATGACGCAATCGGCCGCCGCCACCACCTGCGGGGTCAGCTCCACCGACCGGAACTCCTGGCTGTCCTCGCGGAAGCGAGGCACGTGAGGATCAAAATAGCTTACCCGGGCCCCCTGCCCTTCCAGCAGCCGAATGATGTCGAGAGCGGGACTTTCCCGGATGTCCTCGATGTTCCGCTTGTAAGCCACCCCCAGCACCAGCACCGAGGCCCCCTGGACGGCCTTTCCCTGGCCGTTGAGCGCCTCAGACAGCTTCCGAACCCAGAACAGCGGCATCTCGGTATTCAGCTCACCAGCCAGGTCGATGAACCGAGTCTTGTAGTTGAGCCCCCGCATCTTCCAGGCGAGGTAGTGGGGATCGATCGGAATGCAGTGGCCACCCAGCCCGGGACCGGGGAGGAATTTCATGAAGCCGAACGGCTTGGTCGCCGCGGCTTCGATCACTTCCCAGACATTGACTCCCAGCTTGTCGCAGACGATGGCCATCTCGTTCACCATCCCGATATTCACGCTGCGGAAGGTGTTCTCCAGCAGTTTGACCAGCTCCGCCGCTTCGGTAGTAGACACCGGGACCAGGGTGTCGATGGCCGGCTTGTACAGCGCCAGTGCCACGGCCAGGCAGTCAGCGGTGATTCCTCCCACCACCTTTGGCGTGTTGCGCGTTCCGTAGCTGCTGTTGCCCGGATCGACCCGTTCCGGGCTAAACGCGAGGAAGAAGTCCTGGCCCACCTTTAGACCGGTGCTGGCAAGAGCCGGCAGCATGATCTCCCGGGTGGTGCCCGGATAAGTGGTGCTCTCCAGTATGATGGCCTGCCCCCGGCGCAGCCGCTGCTTCACCGCATCGGTGGCGGCCACGATGAAGCTGACGTCCGGGTCCTTGAACTTGGACAGCGGCGTGGGCACGCAGATCGAGATCGCGTCGGGCTCCGACAGACGCGCCATGTCGGTGGTCGAGCTGAAGCGACCGCCCTCCATGGCTTCCTTCAGCTGCGAGTCGGTGACGTCCTTGACGTGGGAGCGCCCCCGATTGAGTCCCTCTACCACCTCGGCATTGACGTCGAACCCGAGGACCTGATAGCCGGCACGAGCCAGCTCGACCGCCAGGGGCAGGCCCACATACCCCAGCCCGACGATCCCGAAGAGGATCTCGCGGCGTTCGGCCTTGGCGATCAGGTCCCGGGTAACGCTCATTCGATTGGGCTCAACGGTAGAAGGATTGCACGGTGCCGATGACCGCGTCCTGCTGTGCCCGCGTCAGCTCGGGATAGATCGGGAGGGATAGCACCGAATCCATCGCGGCCTCGGTAACCGGAAGACTCCCGCGGCGGTAATTCAGGTGAGCGAAGCACGGCTGGAGGTGTAGCGCGAGCGGATAGTAGACCGCGTGCCCGATGCCCTTGGACTTGAGATGCGTCTGGAGCTCATCCCGGCGCGGCACCTGAATGGTGTACTGATGAAAGATGTGGTCGTTGGCCGGGTCGACGTGCGGAGGACAGATCTCCGGGTGTCCGGTGAAGGCCGCGGTATAGCGGGCCGCATTACGCTTGCGCGCGTCGTTCCACCCCGCCAGGTGCGGCAGTTTGGCCAGCAGAACCGCGGCCTGCAACGAATCCAGGCGGCTGTTGGTGCCCACCTCTTCGTGGAGGTATTGCCGGGATCCACCGTGCAGGCGGAGGCGTCCCAACCGCTCGGCCAGGGCGTCGTCCTGCGTCACCATGAGGCCGGCGTCGCCCCAGGCTCCAAGGTTCTTAGTCGGAAAGAAAGAGAGGGTACCCACGGTTCCCAACTCCCCGGACATGCGCCAGGTGCCGGCGATCTTTCGGCGGGCCCCGATGGACTGAGCCCCGTCCTCGATAACCGGGAGGCCGTGCCGGGCGGCGATGGCCATGATTTCTTCCATGACGGCAAGCTGGCCGAACAGGTGAACGACAATGATCGCCCGGGTGCGAGGCGTAATCGCCGCCTCGATGGCGCGGGGCGAGATGTTGAAGGTGGCGGGGTCGATGTCCACGAAGACCGGCGTGCCACCGGCGTTGTGGACGGTGCCCGCCGTGGCAAAGAAGGTAAAGGCGGTGGTAACTACCTCGTCGCCGGGCTTCAGGTCCAGGGCCTTGAGCGGCAGCAGCAGGGCATCGGTGCCGCTGGCACAGGCGATCCCGTGCTTGGCGTTCGACAGTCGCGCGATCTCGGCCTCGAGGCGGCTGACCTCGGGACCCATGATGAAGCCCTGGCGCTCGATGACGGCCATCATGGCCGTGAGCACCTCGTCCTTGATCGTCTGATACTGGGCGACCAGGTCCAGCAGGGGTACGTTCACCGGGGACCCTGTGGGGGGAAGAGTACGGAACCTTCGGCAGCCAGAGAAGTTAGCCGAGTGGACCGGGTGGGTCAATCTGGCGCAGAAGCCCCTCTGCCTCGCGATAGGAGGCGCCACAGGCGCTGCAGGTTCCCCGCCCTTCCCGGGGCTGAAGACGGACACCGCACTGGCACATCCAGCCCACCCGCCGAGCCGGCACCCCCACCATCAGGGCGAAGGGCGGGACATCACTTCGAACCACGGCCCCAGCCCCGATGAAGCTGTATTCGCCGAGGGTGATCCCGCAGAGAATCGTGGCATTGGCCCCGATCGAGGTTCCCCGCCGGACCTGGGTCCGCTGATACTCGGCCTTCCGGGACACGTGACTCCGCGGATTGACCACATTGGTGAAGACACAGCTGGGTCCGCAGAAGACGTCATCCTCCAGCACGACCCCCTCATAAATGGAGACGTTGTTCTGGACCTTTACGTTGTTGCCCAACCGCGCGCCGGACATCACCACCACGTTCTGGCCCAGGTTGCACCGCTCGCCGATGACTGCTCCCGGCATGACGTGGCAGAAATGCCAGATCTTGGTGCCGGTGCCGATCTTGGCGCCATCGTCGACGTAAGACGATTCGTGAACGAAATAGTTGGGCATGTTTTCCTGAAAGCGTGAGCGGTACTGCTCACCGCTCACTGTTGAGGTATTCCCCATCTGATCCAATCAACTTCACCTCCGGCTCCAACTTTACGCCGAACCGCTCCTCAACCGTCCGCTGGACATGATCGATCAACTTCTTCACGTCCGCCGCGGTGGCACTGCCGGTGTTCACGATATAGTTCGCGTGCATTGCTGATACCTGGGCCCCGCCGATCTGGTGTCCCTTGAGCCCGGCAGCCTCGATGAGCTGACCAGCGGTACGTTCTCCTCCGGCCTGCTTCCAGCTGGGACCGGCGGGATTCTTGAATACGCTGCCGCAGCAAGGCTGGTTGAACGGTGTTCCCCGCTGGCGCCACTCGAACATCTCGGCGATCGCCTCGTCCAGCTCCGCCTGACCCTGCTGCCGTAGCCGCACCGTCGCCTCCAGTACGATCCGGCCCTCGAGTCCGCTACGCCGGTAGGTGAACGGTATATCGCGTCGCGCGATCACCGTATCCTTCCCAGCCGCATCCACAACCGTGACCCGCTCGACGATTTCGGACCAATCGCCACCGTGGCAGCCCGCGTTCATGTAGACCCCGCCGCCGACCGTGCCCGGCACCCCCACAAAGATGTGGAGACCGGCGAAGCCGGCCTCCGCGGTGCGCCGGGCGGCGATCGGGGCGGGAAGCCCGGCCCCCACTGCCCAGTCGTCCCCGTTTCGTTCCAGCCGGTCGAGTCCTTTCCCCAGGCGGATGACCAGGGCATCCAGTCCTTCGTCGGGCAGCAGGAGGTTGGAGCCGAGTCCGATAGCAAACCACGGTACGCCGGCCTCTCCAGCCAGCGTCAGTGCGGTTCCCACATCTTCCGGACCGGCCGGGAGGAGAACCGTGGCCGGCCCTCCGATCCGATAAGTCGAATAACGTCCCACCGGCTCGGCCTCACGGACTTTGCCACCCACCCGATCGCGAAGAGTCTGGACGAATTTCGGATCCCGAGCGGTCAACCGGTCCACTCCGGAGACATCTCTCGAGCCAGGGCATGCCACTCCTGGAGGGACCGCACATCACCGCTCCGGCTCCGGAGCGCGATGATCGCGTCGCAGGCAGCCGAGGCCGCCGACAACGTCGTGGTGTAGGGCACCCGATGCTGCAGGGCGGCCCGGCGGATGGCGTAGTCGTCCTGCTGGGTCAGCTTCCCCAGCGGAGTGTTGATCAGCAGCTGAATCTGTCCCGAGACCAGGAGATCGATGGCGTTGGGACGACCCTCGTGGACCTTGAGTACTCGCTCGGTTGGAATCCCGCGAGCCCTGAGGTAGCGGGCCGTGCCTTCGGTGGCCAGCACCCGGAACCCAAGGCCGTGGAACCGCCGCGCGATCGGAACCAGGTTGGCCTTGTCGTGGTCGTTCACGGTCACGAAGACCGAGCCTTCGAGCGGAAGGGCGCCATCGGCCGAGATCTGCGCCTTGGCGAAGGCCAATCCAAACGAGTCGGCTATCCCCATGACCTCGCCGGTGGAGCGCATCTCCGGCCCCAGGATGAGATCGACACCCTGGAGCTTGCTGAAGGGGAACACGGCCTCCTTCACCGCGACATAGGGCTGCAGCACGTCGTCATGCAGGCCGAGATCTTCCAGCGTCTTCCCGACCATCACCGCAGCCGCCAGGCTGGCGAGCGCCACACCGGTCGTCTTGGAAACGAAGGGCACGGTGCGGGACGCGCGCGGGTTCACCTCGAGGACGTAGACCACCCCGTTCTTGATCGCGTATTGCACGTTGAGCAGGCCCACGACTCCCAGCCGCTCGGCAAAGGCCCTGGTATGTCGCCGCATCTCCTCCACCTGATCTTCAGTGATCAGGTACGGAGGGAGGACGCAAGCGGAATCGCCGGAGTGGATGCCGGCGTCCTCGATATGCTGCATCACTCCGCCGATTACGCACCGGCTTCCGTCCGAAATGGCGTCGACGTCGGCCTCGAAGGCGTCCTCCAGGAAGCTGTCGATGAGGACCGGATGCTCGGGGGACACCCGCGCGGCGCGCTCGAAGTAGCTGCGCAGCGAATTGTCGTCGTACACGATCTCCATCGCCCGGCCGCCCAGGACGTACGAGGGGCGGACCAGCACCGGGTAGCCGACCCGGGCCGCTACCGCGACCGCCTCGTCCACCGACTGGGCCATCCCGCTGGGCGGCTGAGCCACGCCGAGCTCGCGGGTCATCGCCTCGAACCTGCCGCGGTCCTCTGCCAGATCGATGGCCTCGGGCGAAGTGCCCAGGATGCGAACTCCCTCGCGCTCAAGCGCCCGGGCCAGCCGGAGCGGTGTCTGACCGCCGAGCTGCACTACCACGCCGATCGGTTGCTCCACCGCGACGACTTCGAGCACGTCCTCCAGCGTGAGGGGCTCGAAGTAGAGGGCGTCGGAGATGTCGAAATCGGTGGACACCGTCTCGGGGTTGGAGTTCACCATCACCGTCCGGTAACCCATCTCCCGAAAGGCGAGGGCCGCCCGGACGCAGCAGTAGTCGAACTCCACTCCCTGCCCGATCCGGTTGGGACCGCTCCCCAGAATCAGTACGGTCTGCTCGCCGCTGGGCCGGGCCTCGTTCTCCTCGTCGTAGGAGGAGTAGAGGTACGGCGTGGAGGAGGGGAACTCACCAGCGCAGGTATCTACGGTCTTGTAAGCCGGTCGAACCCCTAGCCGGTGGCGCTCGGCTCGAATGGCCGACTCCTCCGCTCCGCGGAGATCGGCGAGCTGGCGGTCTGAGAAACCGAGCCGCTTCATTTTGAGGAGCTCGGCCTTGGCTTCATCGGGCGAGGCCTTGCCCGCACGGCCGTGCGGGCCCGCTGCCTGCCATTCCTGCTCAGCCTCTAACAGCTCCTCGAGCTGATACAGAAACCAGGAATCGATCCCGGTCCGTTCGGCTATGGCTTCCACCGTGACGCCGAGCTGGAGGGCATACTTGATCTGAAAGATCCGCTCCGGGGTCGGCGTCCGAATCGCGGCCAGGACCGCTTCCCGGCTGGTGTCCTGAAGCCGGTCGTCGCTGGGAGTGGAACCGATCACCCAGCCCGACCGATCCACTTCCAGCCCCCGCAGACCCTTCTGGAAGGCTTCCTTGAACGTGCGTCCGATCGCCATCACCTCGCCGACCGATTTCATCTGGGTGGTCAAGGTGGGATCGGCGGCTGGAAACTTCTCGAACGCGAAGCGGGGAATCTTCACCACGACGTAATCGAGCACCGGCTCGAACGACGCCGGCGTGGTCTTGGTGATGTCGTTGGGGAGCTCGTCCAGCCGGTAGCCCACCGCCACCTTCGTTCCGATGCGGGCGATGGGGAACCCGGTGGCCTTGGACGCGAGGGCCGAGGACCGGGAGACCCGCGGGTTCATCTCGATCACCAGCTGTTCACCGGTCGTGGGGCTGACAGCGAACTGGATATTGCAGCCGCCGGCGGCCACTCCGATCTCCCGGATGATGCGAATGGCGGCATCCCGCATGACCTGGTACTCGCGGTCAGTCAGCGTCATGACGGGAGCGACGGTGATCGAATCCCCGGTGTGCACACCCATGGGATCGAGATTCTCGATCGAGCAGACGATCACCACGTTGTCGGCGCTGTCCCGCATGACTTCGAGCTCGAACTCCTTCCAGCCGATGATGCTCTGCTCGACCAGCACCGAGCCCACCGGCGAGAGGTCAAGCCCGCGCCGGATCAGGGTCTCGAACTCTTCCCGATTGTAGGCGATACCCCCGCCCGAGCCCCCCAGGGTAAAGGACGGACGCAGGATGGCGGGATATCCGGTGACCTCGACTGCGTCGAGGGCCTCTTCCAGGCTCTTCGCCGTGCGGCCGGCCGGAGTGGCGAGCCCGATGCGCCGCATGGCCTGGGCAAACTCCTCCCGGTCTTCCGCCAGGCGGATGGCTCGCTCATTGGCCCCGATCAGCTCAACCCCGAAGCGCTCCAGGGTCCCGTCCCGCTGAAGTGCCATGGCCACGTTGAGCGCGGTCTGACCGCCCATCGTCGGGAGCAGCGCCTGGGGCCGTTCCCGCTCGATCACCTTGGCCACCCACTCGGGCGTCACCGGCTCGATGTAGGTCCGGTCGGCCAGCTCGGGATCGGTCATGATCGTGGCCGGGTTCGAGTTGACCAGGACCACCCGGTAACCCTCCTCCTTCAGTGCCTTCACCGCCTGGGTTCCGGAGTAGTCGAACTCGGCGCCCTGGCCGAT
>DATMDQ010000099.1:0-2528 GCA_035557715.1 Gemmatimonadales bacterium | reverse complement strand
ACATGCAGCGCACACACCCCGCCCATGAACAGCTTGAACTCGACATCGCTAAACCCCCGCAGCTTCATCCGGCGCGCGAGCTCCACTGGCGCGGGAAAGACCCGGGCCGACTCTGGTAGCCAACTGTAGGCCGTCGTATGTTTCGAGATCCGGCGACCGATCCAGGGCATGATCCGCCGGAAGTAAAACTGAAAGCCGGTGCGAAGCAGGCGTTGCTGGGGAACCGCCATCTCCAGGATCACGAGCTTGGCTCCTGGCTTGAGTACCCGAGCGGCCTCAGCCAGGCCGGCGTCGAGATCCACCAGGTTCCGAACTCCCCAGCCGATCATTGCACCATCGAAGGCCTGGTCAGGGAACGGCAGCTCCAGCGCGTCGGCGGCGACGGGGTCGAGGAGAGCAGACTTGTCGCGGCCCTGCTCCAGCATCGCCCGCACAAAATCGGCCCCGACGATTCGCCCCCGAAACCCACGCCGGCGGGCGAGCGCGGCGCCAAAATCCAGGGTTCCAGCGCAGAGGTCGAGGTAGATTCCTTCCGGCTTTCGTTCCCACCCCAGCCGCGCGACAGCGGTCCGCCTCCAGCCCTGGTCGAATCGAAAGCTGATGATGCGGTTTAGCCGGTCGTACGTGGGAGCTATGGCAGTGAAGATGGAGCGGACATAGGCCCGCTTTTCCGGACCGCCTGAAACAGGTAACTGACGATCCGAGGCTAACATAGGCGCTGAATGTAGTCCCGCTGGAAGCCCCTTGGCAAGCAGAGCCTCCGTTGGCTAGCAGCCGTCCGGAGTGGGGCGGTCTTAGCGATCAGGAGGTGGTCCTGCAGGCCCGCGCCGGCCAGGAGGCGGCCTATCGTGAGCTGATCCGCCGGTATGAGCGGCCTGTTTTTGCCCTGCTCTTCCGCATGGTCCGCGACCGGGAGCTGGCCGAGGATCTCGCCCAGGAGACCTTCGTCAAGGCGCTCAACGCCATCGATTCCTATCGCCCCGAGTTCAAGTTCTCCTCCTGGATCTTCAAGATCGGGAACAACACCGCCATCGATCACCTGCGCCGTCGTGAGCTCGATACGCTGTCCCTCGACGGGTCTCCCCACGCCGAAACCCCTGAGGCCATGCAGGCCACCGCGCTGCAGATCGGTGCCCGTCAGGAGTCTCCGCTCGACACGGTCGAGGCCAAGGAGTTGGGTGGCGCCATCGAGGCCGCGATCGGGTCCCTCCGGCCGGAGTACCGTTCCTGCATTCTGCTGCGCCATGTCGAAGGGCGCCCCTACGAGGAAATCGCCGAAATTCTGAACCTCCCGCTCGGCACGGTGAAGACCTACATCCACCGCGCCCGCAACGAGCTGCGTCTTTCCCTGGCCCACCTCAAAGAATGAAACCTTCACTTCTTCCTCAACGTAGAGGGGTCCACTTATGACCCGACCCTCGGGAGCCCACCTGTCACCGGACGAGATCGATGCCTGGCTCGCCGGAAATCTCGCTCAGACGTGGCAAGAGCACCTGGATCAGTGCCAGGCCTGCCTCGAGCGAGCTCACGCCGAGCGTGAGATCGTGGAGCAGATTGCTGCGCTCCCGCTCGTGAGCCCGGCCGCGGACTTTGCCGACCGGGTCATGGCCTCCGTCGTGGTCCCAGATCCCTTCGCCATTCGCTCATTCCAGGCCACCCAACGGCGGCTCCTTGCCACCCGGAAGTCGGTGGCCGTTGCCGCAAGTCTCGCCCTGCTGCTACTCGGATCGATGGCCGGCAGCATCGGTTGGAGCCTCACGCACCAGGAAACCATCGCTTCGATCGGAAACTGGCTCCTCGCCCAGGGTGGGCAGGTCGCCTGGCTGAGCCTGCGCGGCCTCGCCTCCAACCTGATCGAACAGCCCTGGTACAACGGGGTTCGCTCGCTGGTCGATAACCCGGTTCGCCTGGCGATCGGATCGGCGCTGGCCTCTCTCGCCTACCTGGGTGGGGTGTTCGCGTTGCGCCGCCTTCTGGCTCTTCCGACCCAGCAGGTGGCCCATGCCGGCATGTAAGCGGACGCCAGGGCTCGTCGCCCTTCTCCTGCTGGTCGCGGTGGGGTCGGTTCAGGCCGAGACGCCGCTCTCGCGCGCCGGGGCGGCGGAGTTGGTGAATGATTTCTGGAGTCTCGTCGCCGACGTTTCATCTCGCGTCGGGCTGCAGGACCGCTCCGCAGCTCGCCCCCGCCCTCAGGCCATTCCTCAAGGCGGCCGCACCATCGACCTCAGCGATCTCAGCCAGCCCACGATAATCGAAGACCGGCTCCGCACCGCGCTCCAGCCCGGCGACCTCCGGGTCACCATTCCGGGCGGCACCGCGCGCCGGGGTGACTACAGCGTGGGCTCCGCCGAAAGCCTCACCGGGCATCTGCTCGTGGTAGATGGGAACGCGGACGTCTACGGCACGCTGCGGGGCAATCTGGTGACGGTAAAGGGAGATGTGGTGGTCCACCCCGGTGGAGTGGTGACGGGCGACATCCTATCGCTGGGCGGCGAGGTGCGGGACCGGGGAGGTGAGATCGGCGGCGA
>DATMDQ010000098.1:0-34484 GCA_035557715.1 Gemmatimonadales bacterium | reverse complement strand
AAGGACAACGTCCGGGTGGTTGCCATCTGCCCCGGATCGGTAGACACCAGTCTGTTGCGCGATCAGCCGATGCTTAAGTCGGAGCCCAGCCGCATCCTGCAGGCCGTGGACGTCGCGGCAACCATCCTGCACGCCCTGACCCTGCCCGACCGGGCCCTCGTGAGCGAGCTGGATATCCGGCCCACCAACCCGTAAGTCATGCCGGAGGCACCTGTTGACCAGTCGTTCCACCGCGGTCCTCGTATCCCGCTGCATCTGCAAGGCAACCCCATTCGGTGAGTTGCTCGCCCTGGCAACGGCCTCCGGCTGGGACCTGGCTCAGTTGGTTCGCGAGACCGGGTGCGGGGCCCAGTGTGGCCTCTGCCGTCCCTACCTGAGCCGGATGCTGCGCACCGGCGAGACCGAGTTCCACGAAATCCTGACGGCGGAGGACGCTTGACCGCGGGGTCGGTTCGATCCGTCCGGCGGCTCGGCACCCGGGTCGAGCGCCACTGGCGGCGCTGGTCCTATACCGGCTCCATCGCCGGCGTCGCGATCATCATGATCTGGCTCGGCCTCTGGCTGGTCCGCCAGAACGACGCCTTCGGCCTGCTGCTCACCTCGGTGGCAACCCTGATGACGCTGGTGGCGTTCCGTCACATTCGCGAGCTGGCGGAGGCCCAGAAGGACTCGCTTCGAAAGGCGCTGCAGCAGGCGGACCGGCGGACCCGGGAGCTGGAACGGCTCCGCCACCTGGCGGGCACCCTGCTCGCCGGCGCCGAGCTGAACAGCCTGGTCAAGGAAGTGGCACAGTCCGCGGCGGAGCTGCTGGAGGCGGACAGCGGCGCCGTCACGCTGGTGGTCGAGGAGGGACGGTTCCTCAAGGTCATCGCCGCCTGCGGATCGCTTGAGCCTGCCGTCGGCTTGCTGATTCCGATCGACGACTCTCTCCTGGGCTGGGCGGTGAGTCACGATGCGCCACTCATGTCCGACAACATGGACGCCGACCCACGCAGCCACCAACCGCCCGGTTTCCCGGTGCGTCTCAAGACCGCGGCCATCGTCCCACTCCGCTCAGCCGACTTCACGGTCGGCACGGTGAGCGTCTACAACCGTCGCGACGGCCAACCCTTCAGCGACCACGATCTCAAACTGCTCCAGATCCTGGGTGACCAGGTGGTGGTAGGCCTCGATCGGGCCTCGGTGCTGGAGGAGAGCCGGCGCAACGAGCTCGCCCTCCGGACCAAGAACCTCGAGCTGCAGCGCGTCACCCTGCTCAAGAACGAGTTCCTGGCCAATATGTCGCACGAGCTGCGCACGCCGCTGAACGCGATCATCGGATTTTCCGACCTGATACTCCAAGGCGTCACCGGCGAGCTCAATACACACCACCGTGAGTTTACCGAAGCGGTACTACGGAACGGCAAACACCTGCTCACCCTTATCAACAGCGCCCTCGATCTTTCGAAGATCGAGGCGGGCAGGATGACCCTGACCCTGGCGCCCACCGACCTCCGCGAGGCGATCGTGGACGCCGTAGCGGACACCGCGAGCCTGCGTACCGCCAAGCGCCAGGAATGCACCATCAACCTCGATCTCGCACCGCTTACCGTGATCGCCGACGGCGGCCGCATCCGGCAGATCCTGTTCAACCTCCTGTCCAACGCCTCCAAGTTCACCGGCGAAGAGGGAAAGATCTCGCTTGCTGCCGTGCGCACCCGGGTCCCGCTCAAGCAACCAGCCGAGCGGGCCGGCGATCAGGCTCGATTGGTTCACCACGATGTGGTATGGGTGTCGGTGACCGACGAGGGCATTGGAATCAAGCCGGACGACATGTCCAAGCTGTTCCAGGAATTCAGTCAGGTAGACAGCTCCTCCAGCCGGCGGGCGCAGGGCACCGGACTGGGGCTGGCCCTGTGCAAGAAGTTCGTGGAGATGCATGGGGGGGCCATCGGCGCGGACTCGGTCTATGGGAAGGGGGCGGCGTTCTGGTTCCTGCTTCCGACCGACGGCCCGGTCCGGCGGACCACCGCGCTGGACCACGTCTGAGTATACTCCAACCCATGCGTCGCTCCCGCTTCCTCCGGCGCTTGCACCTCCGCCCCATCAAGGCGTTTCTCCTGCTGGCAGTCTTCCTGTCAGCCGGCACCAGCCTGCCGAGCCTCGACGCCGTGGTGTATCACTCGGCCGCGGAGCTCGACCGCTCCCAATCCCACGTCGAGCCGGCCGGTGGATGTCTCAGCCATTCGGATCACTGCAGCCTGGGCCGCACCGCCCCCGGCTCCGGTGCAAACGTCACCCCTATTACCGAAGTCAGGGCCGAGACGGGCAGCCGGCCGTCCCGGCCGGTCTCCCGTCAATCCCTCTTCAGCGCCGACCTCACCGGCAACCCCAACTCCAGAGCCCCTCCAGTCCTGCTCGTCTGACGCTGTTCTGATCTCAGCCGACAACAAGGATTCCCCCGGCATCCGCCGGAGAGCTCTCTATCCAGGAACTGGAGGAGTTGATGCGCGCTTTGATACTCGTAGCTGCTCTGGCCATTCTTACCGCACGTCCGGGAATAGCCGACCCGGCAGAACCCCAGCCACCCCACGCCGCCGCGACCCTGACCGGCACAGTGACTGATACCGCCGGCACCCCGCTGGCCCAGGTCCGGGTGACGGTGCTCGAGGCAAATCGCTTTACCCTGACCAGTGCAGAAGGCCGATACTCCTTGACCGGCCTTCCCACCGGCACCTACGCCGTCTCCTTCGCGCTCGTGGGGTACACGCCCCAGGTTCGCCGGGTCACGCTTCGCGATGGGACAGTAACGCTTGACGTCACCATGAGTCCCACGCTGGTCGAGCTCCAGGAGCTGCAGGTCACCGCCTCGCCGCTCGCCACCACATCGCTGACCTCGCCCCAGCCGACCAGCATCCTCTCGGACCAGGATCTCCAGGAAAACCGTTCGGCGACTCTGGGAGAGACCATCAGCGTCCTTCCCGGGGTCCGGAACTTCAGCACCGGTGCCGGTATCGGGAAACCGGTGATTCGCGGCCTCTCCTCCAGCAGGGTCCTCGTGCTCGAGAACGGCCAGCGGCTCGAGAACCAGCAGTGGGGCGACGAGCACGGGCCCCAGGTGGAAACAGGCGAGGCCGAGCGGGTCGAGGTGGTCCGCGGTCCAGCCAGCGTGCTGTACGGCTCCGATGCACTGGGTGGCGTGGTGAACGTGATCACGCCGGACCTGCCCGACGCCCTGGCAACCGATCCATTCGTCTCCGCCCGGGTCGTCGCCGGATATGGCAGCAATAATCAGCAGCCCGACGGCACCTTCTCGGTCGAGGGGGCGAGCCGGGGATTGGGCTTCCGCGGATCGTTTACCGGCCGCACCAGCGACGACGTGAGCACGCCGGCCGGTGAGCTCTTCAACAGCGGAGGGAATACCATCAACGGCAGCGGCAGCATCGGCTATCGTGGCGGCTGGGGATCGGTTTCCGGGACTTACACCCGACGCCAGGAGCGGGTCGAGATCCACGAAGACCCGACCGAAGATCCTACCGCTACCCCATATCAGCGCATCGGCGACGACCTGGTACACGTAAAGAGCAATCTGCCGGTGGGCGCCTCTCATCTGGATGTCAGCCTGGGGTACGAGCGCAACCGCCGGCGCGAGTTCGAGGCGTCGGACGCCACCGACGTGGCGCTTGGGCTTCTCTCCCGCACCTACAGCGCCGATGTCCGCCTGCACCATCCGCCTGTGGGCAGCTTTGCCGGCATCGTCGGCGTCACCGCCTTGCGGAACGAGTTCGAGAAGTTCGGTGAGGAAAGCCTGATTCCCAACAACGCCTACAACAACCTGGGAGTCTACGCCTTCGAGCAGCTGGAGCTCGGGCGCTGGAATCTGGCGCTCGGCGGGCGCTACGATTTTCGCCGGCTCCAGGTGGAAGACGATGCCGACCTCGGCGTGGTGGCGCAGCGACGAACCTACAACTCCGTCACCGGCAACATCGGACTGCTGTACCGTCTAGCGCAGCCCGCGGCCATCGTGCTCAACGTGGGTCGGGGCTACCGCTCGCCAACGGCATTCGACCTCTTCTCCAACGGCGTGCACGAGGGAACGGTGCGCTTCGAGCGAGGTGACTCCACCCTCCGGAATGAGACTTCGATCAACACCGACCTGGCGCTCAGGCTCCAGGGAAAGAAAGTTTCGGCTGAGATCGGGGGATTCGCCAACTTTATCGACAATTTCATCTTCCCCGATCCTTCGGGCGAGATCGACCCGGCGTCGGGGCTTCAGATCTTCGACGTGAGCCAGGGAAATGCCGAGCTGAGCGGTTTCGAGGCCGCCCTCGACTATCACCCGGTACCCTTCCTTCATCTTCGCGGCACCGCAGACTATACCCGGGGCCAGAATACCACGACGGACACGCCGATCCCATTGATACCTCCCTTCCGCGCCACCTACAGCGCCCGGCTAGAGGGAGGCCAGACGGGCTGGATAGAGAGCTCCTATCTGTCTCTGGGCGGAGAGTCCAATGTCCGGCAAACCAGGGTCGACCCAGAGGATTTCGCTCCAGACGGCTACACGCTGGCGAACATCGCGGGCGGCGTGGTCGTGCCGGTCGGTGGGAGGAACCTGGCGGTTGACCTCCAGGTCAAGAACCTGTTCGACAAGTCGTACGCCGGCTTCTTGAGCCGCTATAAGACGTATGCCCTGGATCCGGGCCGGAACTTCATTGTGCGGGTTACTTCCGAGTTTTAGCTGGACTCGGCGCGTGGCGGTGGGGTGGCAGGGTAGGCCCTCACTGCCGGTGGTCTGACCGTGAGCTGCTGAGTCCGTACCGGGCTCGGCGGCACCGCCGTGCGTCGGAGCAGCTCCAGGTGGGCAGCCACGATATCTGCCAACCGCTGGGCAAATTCCACGTGGGATTCGGTCAGGACCTTGGGCGACTCGGCGCTGAAGATCAGCGCGCCGCGAACGCTACCCTGAACCCGCATCGGCACGATCAGCCTGCTCTCCTCCTTGGTCCGGGCGCAGACGTGCGGCACTTCGGCCTCCAACACGCGCGCCAGCGCGGTTCCGGTGACGGGCACTGACGGAAGTTTGAGGAGCGCCCGCCGTTCGCCGGGCTGCAGCAGAATGACCCGGTCCCCTTCGATCAGCCGAAGCGCGAACACCAGCTTGCCAAAGGGCAGAAGCGCAGCGCCCTCCTCCGCAATCAGCCGAGTAGCCGCTGAGGTCTCCGAGGTGGTGGCCAACAGACTGGCGATGCGGAAGAATGCCTCGGCCGACGAGTCACGGGCCGGAGGTTGGCTGACCGGGGTCGGCTCCGGCTGCTTGCCCTGCGCGGAGTCCAAGGTCTTGGCCGGAGCGAGCTCGATAGGCCGAGGCGATTGGCCTCGAAGGAAGCCCGCTACCTGCGGCGCGATCAGCCCGGCCAACAGGATCAGCAGCTCGAGATCGTCCGCGCCGTAAAGCTCGGGACCGATACTCCCGACCAGGAGATATGCCAGGAGTGGACCCCCGAGTCCCATCCTGACACCGACGACGGAGCGCACGTCGGCTCCATTGGATTCAGCCGCGGTGAGAAAGCCGCGGGGCCAGCGAGGATCCTCGTAGGTATCGGAGACCAGCAGTCTGGTCTCGGAGTCGAAGATGCCGGCGATGTCCAGGTGTTCCCGGCTGATGATCAGCGACGGATCGTTCCAGAGCGGGCCGGCGGCGTGCTCGCCCAGACGGAAGTATTGATCGCCGGTTGCGTCCGGTACGAGCAGCTCGACATGATCGTGCGGCAGCAGTGGTGCCAGCGCGCGGGTCACTCCAGCCAGAAACCGCTGAGGTGTGGCGGCATCCCGGTTGGCTTGCGCGACCGCCTCAAGCAGTCCGGCGATGCGTTCCTGCTGCCGGGATGTCGATCCCTCCACCGGCGTCCACTGTCGCGCAATCCTCCCCAGCATCGGAGCAATCCGCTGGGCGATACACTGCAGCATCACCCGTTCAGCCGGTCCATACCGCCCCGCCTGAAGATCGGCGACCAGCAACAGCGCAACGTCCCGCTTACCGAAGCGCACCGGGAGTGAGGTTGCCGATCCGTAACCCGCGTCGCGGACAATCTCCTCGACCAGGGCGAGCTGTTCCGGCTTGAGATGCGGGGAAGGTAGGGGAACAGCGAGATCATCTTCGGCGAGCTCCGAGGGTCCCAGCAGCACGATCCCGCCTTGCGATGGATACAGCCAGAGAGCCATCAGGTCATGTGGTACTTCTACCGCGGCCGTGTTGGATAGCGCCTGGTGCCAGGTGGCGAGAGCAGCTGGATCGACCTGTCCCTCACCGGCTCGGAGGATGGGCACGAGTGGCTCACTCCCGAGACTCGAGAGTGGTTCGTCCGCCGATTCCGTCGCTGCACCCAGGTCCATATGAAGCCGTTAAGGCATGAGATATGCCCATCTTGCAGTCAGTACAAGTGTTTCCCTGTTAGACACTTGCGGAGGCCGCCCGCGTCAGCCGGGCAAGAGGGGCCTCCCGTGGATGGCGTCCTGCCCGCGTATCTTGCAGGCTGCTGTCATCGGAAGCGCAATGAATTCAAAGCACTTGACATACCCCCACCCCCTATAGTATCCTACCAGTCAACAGCCATCGAGAGCCTTAACCGTGCGACAAGTCGTCCTTCATATCACCGGCATGACCTGCGGGCACTGCATGCACGCAGTCAACAGCGCGCTCGTCTCGACGCCGGGTGTTCGGCTCGATTCACTCCGCATGGGACGGGCAGCGGTGAGCTATGACGAGCAGACCACCGATCCAGCCGCAATCGAACGCGTGATCGCCGACGCGGGGTACACCGCTACCGCGGCGCCCGACGGCGATGGAGCCGAGGAGTCGGTGTGACGACTGCAAAGATCGTGGTGACGGTACTGGGATTCCTGGCGATCGCTGGGGTGAACTACTGGTTCTTCTTCAGTAGGAGAGGGAGAGTGAAAGGTAAGAAGTAAAGAGTGAAGCCTATGACCACTGACTCTGCCACCATTCCGGTTTCCGGCATGACCTGCGCTGCCTGCAGCGCGAGGGTGCAGCGCACTCTGGAGAAGACCACCGGCGTGAGCTCGGCCAGCGTCAACCTGATGACCGGCTCGGCGACGGTCGACTTCGACCCGGTGACGACCACACCCGAACGGCTGGTCGAGGCAATTCGGACGACCGGCTACGGTGCGGAGCTTCCCCGGGAGGGCCAGTCGGGAGAAGAGCTGCTACAGACGCAGGACCAGGTGCGCGGGGAGGAGATCGCCGATCTTCGCCGCAAGCTGGCCCTCAGCCTATCTGCGGCTGTACTCGCCATGCTCTTCAGCATGGTCCTCGCCACGATGGTGCCCGGTTCGATGGCGGACCCGTTGATGCGATTCATGATGCCGCTGGTAGAAACGATGCGGCAGCTCGCGCCGCCGATCGACCGGGTCTCGGCGGATGCCTGGCGCTACCTGCTGCTTGCGCTCACACTGCCAGTGGTGGGGTGGGCCGGCCGACACTTTTACACCCGCGCGTGGTCGGCGTTCCGGCACCACAGTGCCGACATGAATACCCTGATTGCCATCGGGACCGGAGCGGCTTTCCTCTCCAGCCTTGGGGTGACGCTGTTCGACGACTGGCTCTCGGCCCATGGCATCGAGCCGCAGGTCTACTACGAGGCGGTCACCTGGATCATCGCGCTCGTCCTGCTCGGCAACCTGCTCGAGGCTCGGGCCAAGGGCCGAACCTCGGGAGCGCTCCGCCGCCTGATCGGCCTTCGGCCCTCCACCGCACGCGTCCTCCGCGAGGGTATCGAGTCCGAGATCTCGCTGGACCACGTCCGGGAAGGCGATGAAGTCGTGGTGCGGCCCGGCGAAAAGATTCCAGCCGACGGAGTGATCCTCCAGGGCACGAGCTACGTGGACGAGTCCATGCTCACCGGGGAGCCGGTACCGGTCTCGCGGGGCCCCGGGGACCGCGTCATCGGCGCCACGCTCAATCGGAATGGCGCCTTCCATTTTCGGGTGGCCCGGGTGGGGCAGGACACCGTGCTCTCGCAGATCATTCGTCTGGTGCAGCAAGCGCAGGGCTCCAAGGCGCCGATTCAACGGCTGGCCGACCGGATCTCGGCGGTCTTTGTTCCGGTGGTGATCTCCCTTGCCATCGCCACCTTTGTTGTCTGGTTCGATTTCGGCCCTGAGCCCGCCTATCTCCGCGGGCTCGTCGCCGCCGTGACGGTTTTGATCATCGCCTGCCCCTGCGCCATGGGTTTGGCGGTGCCGACTGCCGTGATGGTTTCCACCGGCCGCGGGGCCGAGCGAGGTGTGCTCATCAAGCGAGGTGAGGCGCTCGAGCGCACCGGTCGCATCGACGTGGTGGTTTTCGATAAGACCGGGACGATAACGGTAGGGCGCCCATCGGTTCGGTCGGTGCAGCTCGCCGGAAGCGGTGATCCGGATCTCGACCAGTCGCGCCTGCTTCAGCTTGCGGCCTCGGTCGAACGGCTGAGTGAGCACCCTTTGGCGGAAGCGATCGTCGCCGAAGCCACCCGGCTTGGAGTCTCCCTCGAGGATGTCGCTGAATTCGAGACCATAACCGGCAAAGGCGTGCTCGGCATGGTCGATGGGCGGCGCGTGGCTGTGGGGAACGCCGCCCTGATGCAGGAGCTGGGCGTTGATCCGGTACCACTGAGTCCGCTCGCGGCTCAACTCGAGTCCGAGGCAGAGACGACGGTCTACGTGGCGGTGGACGGCATGGTAGCCGGCTTGATCGCGGTGGCCGACCCGATCAGGCCGACAAGCCGGGAGGCGATCACCCAGCTCCAGCGCCTGGGATTGGAGAGCGTCCTTCTCACCGGCGACAATCGTCGCACAGCCGTCGCGGTCGCGCGGGCGGTCGGAATTGACCGTGTCATCGCCGAGGTGTTGCCGGGCGAGAAGGGAGCGGAGGTCCGCCGGATCCAGGAGCGAGGTAAGGCCGTCGCCGTAGTGGGCGACGGACTGAATGACGCCCCGGCCCTGGCCCAGGCTGATATCGGAATCGCGATGGGCACTGGGGTGGACGTGGCAGTCGAGGCGGCGGATATCGTCCTGATGCGAAGTGATCTGCTGGGTGTCGTGGACGCAATCGGTCTCTCGCGCCGGACCATGCGGATTATCCGGCAGAATCTCTTCTGGGCCTTCTTCTATAATGTCATTGGCATCCCGATTGCGGCCGGTGCGCTGTACCCGGCCCTCGGTCTCTTGCTCACCCCGGCCATGGCGGCGGCCGCGATGGCCGCCAGCTCGGTGAGCGTCATATCGAATAGTCTGCGGCTTCGTAGGTACAAAGAGTGAAGAGTGAATGCACGTTCACCCTTCACTGTTTTCTTCAACTTTTCACCCTTCATTTTTCACGCTTTCTAAGCAGGAGTACCCATGTCGCCCGAGACCACCTCCTCCCCATGTGCCTGCAGCGCCCGTTCGTCGGATGGGACGCACGCCACGTCGGTTGATCCGGAAGCGAAGCACGCGCTCCTGAGCCGACTCAAGCGGATCGAGGGGCAGGTGCGCGGAGTTCAGAAGATGGTCGAGGAGGAACGTTACTGCGCCGACGTGCTGATGCAGCTCTCTTCGGTGCAGGAGGCTCTACGCGGCGCCGGCAGGGTCATGCTGCACAATCACCTCAAGCACTGCGCGACAGAGGCGATCAGCTCGGGGGATTCGGAGAAGAAGGAGGCGATGTACGAGGAGTTGATGGAGCTGATGTATAAGAATGCGAGATGATGAGAGGTCAAGAGTCTAGGGTCTAGAGTCTATGCGAGTGCCAGTGCACGGCATCTAGACCTTAGACTTTCGACCCTTGACCCTAGACCCTTGACCCTCCTCAACCTTCTTACTGTCCCCAGCGGCCGACTCCTCCGCACGTTTGTCCCTGAACTCCCGCGCCGCCCGGTACTCCTTCACCAGCCGCTCCATCATCGCCTGGCGCCGGCCGTAGAGCCGCTTCAAAGGTCTCACGTCCCGCCGCTCCCGGGCGTATGCGGTGAGTAGCGGCAGGGCGATAGAGCTGTCGGTGTACACCACCACGGTGCCGGGCAGCTGATCCGGGTCGATCTTCCCCCAGCTCACTGCCTCTGCCGGCGTCGCTCCTGAGAGTCCACCCGTATCGGGGCGGGCGTCCGTCATCTGCAGAAAGAGGTCGTGTCCCCGCTCGTCTATCCCCAGCACTTCCTGAATCTGGGGCTCGGTCTGCAGCATGAAGTTCTTGGGACTGCCGCCCCCAACGATCAGCACGCCACTCTTGCCGCCGGTCCGCTTTGCTTCCAGCACGATGCTGGCCGTTTCATTCACATCAGCGCTGACATCGAACCGAAGTTTGCTGCCTGCCAACGCCTGTTCCGCCACGTTCATGCCGATGGAGCTGTCTCCCGGCGAGCTGGTATAGATGGGGACCTGCAGCTCGTGCGCCGCGGATAGGACCGAGCGTCGGGAAAGGCCGAGCGCCCGTTCCCGCTCGCGCACATAGCCGCCGAGCAGGTAGTGGTACTCCGCGGTGCTCATCGGCTTCTGGAACTCCTCCCTGGCCGACACCTCCCGAATGAACGCATCGGTGGAGAGGAGCACGCTGTAATCGAAGAAAATGTCGTAAATGCGCACCACGCCTTTGTCGCGCAGCTCCACATCGTCGGCGCCGGGGCTTCCCCGGTGCATGGCGAGCCCGAGGGCGAAGTGGGCATCGTGGTACAGGTTGGCACCGGTCGAAATGATCCAGTCGACGAATCCCCACTCCATCAGGGGAATCAGACAGCTCATTCCCAAACCGGCAGGCGTCATGGCCCCAGTCAGCGTCATGCCGACGGTGACATCGGGCTCGAGCATGCGCTGGGTGAAGAGCTGGCAGCCCTCCCGCAGCCGGCCGGCGTTGTAGGCCAGGAAGGCATTGTCGATCAGCTCCGCGACGGTTTCCTTCCCGGTCGTGGCCTTGGGATCGATGCGCTGGCCGCGCAGGTACTTCGCCGACGGGCGGGTCATCGTTTCTCCCGCGCCTTTATCACCAGCCGGGTGGCTTCGGCCGGGTCATCCGTGACCTTGAACAGGAGGAGGTCCTTGGCATCGACCTTCCCCTCGGCGGATACCGTCCGGCTGAGCCACTCGCCCAGCCCCTTCCAATATTCCTTGCCGAAAAGAATGACCGGAAAATCCTTGACCTTGCCAGTCTGGATCAGTGTGAGCGCCTCGAACAGCTCGTCGAGCGTGCCATAGCCGCCAGGAAACACGATGAACGCGGTGGCATACTTGACGAACATGGTCTTGCGCACGAAGAAGAACTTGAAGTTGAGGCTCCGGGTGAGGTAGGCGTTCGATCCCTGCTCGAAGGGCAGCTCGATATTACAGCCAATCGAGAGCCCCTGGCCTTCCATGCAGCCCCGATTGGCCGCCTCCATGATGCCCGGTCCGCCGCCTGTGATCACCGGAATGCCGGCCTTGGCCAGCAGCCGTGCGGTCTCGACCGCGGCCGCGTAGTGCGGGTCATCGGGCTTGGTCCGGGCCGAGCCGAATATGGAGACGCCGTCCCTGACATCTGCCAGGTTGTCGAATCCCCAGACGAACTCGCCCATGATACGGAGCACTCGCCAGGGATCGGAGACGAGGAGCCTCTCCTTGTCCTGGCGCTCGCTCGGCTGTGGTCCCTCGAGAAGGGTCTCGTCCTCGGTTGGACGCTTGTTGTCGTCCATCGTCCGATACGGGCTATTTGTCATGGCGTGCCGTGAGTGTCATAGGGAGCGGAATATACCGTTATACTTGGCGCATGTCCCACTCCTGGCTGTCGCTTGCGGGCCGCCTCGCGGCGCGAGGGCTAGTGAACCCGCGCCTCGGTCTGGACCTGCTCCGGACCGCGTGGGCTTTCCGAGCTCGTAACTGGTGGACCCGGGCGCCATTCCTGCCGCTGCCCGACCGCACCTACCTCCGCTGGCGGATGTATACCGCCTATGCCGACGAGGCGGCCATCCCTCCGCTGGAGGACGTCGTCCGGTTCGCCCGGTGGCGCCGCCAGACCATGGGGTTGTGAAGGGTGAGGAGTGAGAAGTGAGAGGTGAGAGGTGAGAAGTGAGAGATGAAAGGGCTGAGCCTGGAATGCCCCATGTCCTGATTCTGGGGGGCGGCTTTGCGGGTCTGTACGCTGCTCGCGGGCTCAAGCGCGCCCCGGTGCGCGTCACCCTGGTCGATCGCCGCAATCATCACCTCTTTCAGCCGATGCTCTACCAGGTCGCCACCGCCGCCCTCAATCCGAGCGACATCGCCGCGCCGATCCGGTCGGTGCTCCGGAATCAATCCAACGCCGAGGTTATCCTGGCGGAGGTCTTGACCATTGACCCGGCGGCCCGCCGGGTGGTGTTCGCCGACGGCGGGGAGCTGGCCTACGATTACCTCGTGGTTGCCACCGGTGCGCGACACTCCTACTTCGGGCACGATGAATGGGAGCACATCGCGCCGGGGCTCAAGAGCATCGAGGACGCGGTCACGATCAGGCAGCGGGTGCTCCTCGCGTTCGAGCAGGCCGAACGGGAGCCCGATCCGGTACGCCGCCATGCCTTGCTGACGTTTGTGGTGGTGGGGGGCGGCCCGACCGGCGTGGAAACGGCAGGAGCGCTGGCCGAGCTCCGCCGGTACGCTCTCCGGCGGGACTTCAGGCACATAGATCCGGGAGAAGCGACCGTGCTGCTCCTCGAGGGGGGAATTCGCCTGCTGCCTTCTTACCCGCCGAGTCTGGGTGACAAGGCCAAGCTCGAGCTCCGCCGCCTCGGGGTGGAGGTGCGCACCGAGACCTTCGTCACCGATATCCGCCCCGGCTCAGTCATAGCGGCAGGATGGACCATCCCGACCAAGACCGTGATCTGGGCCGCCGGCAATATGGCCAGCCCGATCCTCAAGTGTCTCGGCACACCGCTCGACAACGTGGGCCGGGCCATCGTCGAGCCGGACTGCACCATTCCAGGGCATCCGGAGGTGTTCGTCCTCGGAGACGCGGCTTTGTTCAACCACCGGGAAGGTGGCCCGTTACCGGGGATCTGCCCGGTGGCTATTCAGATGGGTGAGTACACCGCCCGCACCATTCGGGGCGATCTCCAGCATCGCCCACGGCGGGCCTTCAGCTATTGGGATAAGGGGCAGCTCGCAGTCATTGGCCGCGGGCGCGCGGTTGCCGACATCCGGAAGCTGCACTTCGCCGGTTTTCTGGCGTGGCTGGTCTGGACATTCGTCCACATCTTCTTCCTGATCGGGTTCCGCAACCGGGTTCTGGTGATGATCCAGTGGGCCTGGTCTTATGTGACATACGGGAGGGGAGCCCGGCTCATCATGACCGAGGACGAGCCGGGGTCGGGGACCCGCGTGGCGACAGGATGCCCGTGAGTCTCAGCGAGGCAGTCAAGGCGCGTGCGCGCGAGCTCGGGTTCCTCGCTTGCGGGATCACCCATCCGGGGCCGACCGCCCATGGCGGCAGTCTCGATGAGTGGCTCGCCAAGGGATACGCCGGCACGATGCGATACCTCCATCGGCAGGCGGCGCGTCGGAAGGATCCCCGGGCGATTCTTTCCGAAGCGCGGGCCGTCGTTGTCGTGCTCGACAACTATTACACCGCTGACAGTGAAGAAGAGTCAGCCGCCCCTCGCATCGCGAAGTATGCCCGCGGGCAGGACTACCACCGGGCAACCGGGCAGCGCCTGAACGACCTGGCAGACTTCCTTCGTGCCCGCGGCGCCAGGCTGAGCCGCACTTTCGTGGATGCGGGACCGGTACCCGAGCGAGAGCTGGCCCAGCGGGCCGGCCTGGGCTGGATCGGCAAGAACACCATGCTCATCCGGCCCGATGCCGGTTCATTTTTCTTCATCGGATCTGTGTTCACCGACCTCGAGCTTCCGCTCGATGACTCCTTCGAGCTCGACCGGTGCGGCAGCTGCACTCGCTGCCTCGACGCCTGCCCGACGGACGCATTCGTGGAGCCGAGATTGCTCGACGCCACCCGGTGTATCTCCTATCTCACGATCGAACAGAAGGGCCCCATACCCGACGAGCTGGCCGAGCAGTTTCAGGGCTATGCCTTCGGATGCGACATCTGCAACGATGTGTGCCCCTGGAATCAGCGCTTCGCCCAGCCGACCAGCACACCTGAGTTCCAGCCCACCGCGAAGCTGAGCGGAGCCGGCCCGGACTTCTTCGAGCGCATGACGGAGGAGGATTTCAGCGACCGATTCGGGGACACGCCCTTTGAACGGCCAGGCCTCGCCGGCATGCGGCGAAACTTTCGCGCCGCCTACCGGTCGACCGTCGAGCCCGGGAGGTTGGAATGATCCGGCATCTCCGAGAGCTGCTTCGCTACGACGTGTGGGCCAACCGGGAAACACTGCACTCCCTCCCGCAGGGTACTCCATCCCGAAGCCTGCGGTGGATGGCCCACATCATCGGCGCCGAGCACCTCTGGATGGCCCGTCTGCGCCGGCGCCAGGCGACGCTCCCGGTCTGGCCGGAGCTCGACGTTGAGGCGTGCGGCCAGCGCCTCGAGGAGCTCTCCAGCATGTGGCCGGAGTATCTGGACGATGCCGCCGATTGTCTCACGGAACAGATTTCCTACACCAACTCGAAAGGGGAGACCTGGACCAACACGGTCGAGGAGATCCTCACGCACATTGTGATCCATTCCGCCTACCACCGGGGCCAGATCGCCTCCGATGTGCGGGGCAGCGGTGGGGTTCCGGCCTACACTGATTACATCCATGCCGTGCGTCAAAGGCTGATCGAATGACCGGCGGGATCGCCACGCGGGCTTCGCCCGCTCGCGATGACTAGCGCAAGTCGACACCCTTATTATTCAGCGATGAACAAGCCTGTCGCCACCCGCACGCCGGCCCCGTTTGTGGGCACCTACCAGGCTCCACAGCTGGAGCGGCTCCGAGCTCTGAGCCGCCTGCTGGACAGCGCCTTTGTCATTCCTGGCACTCGATATCGCTTTGGATTCGACGCCCTGGTTGGCCTCGTGCCCGGGCTGGGTGATGCGGTGAGTGCGGTCTTCTCAGCCTACATCATTCTCCAGGCATCACGCCTGGGGGCCCCGAGACCTGTGGTCACCCGGATGATCGCCAATGTCGCGCTCGATACCCTGGTGGGGTGGGTTCCAATCCTGGGCGATATCTTCGACGTGGCCTGGAAGTCGAACCTGAGGAATATGGCGCTGCTCGAGAGTCATCTGCAGCAACCCGCAGCGGCCAGAGCCGGGAGCCGCAAGGCGCTTCTCATCTTGAGCGGAGTGCTTCTTCTGTTGTTCATCGGCGCGGTTGCGCTTGGTGTGCTGGTGGCGAAACTGGTTCTGAACCTTTTGCAGTGAAAGCCGCCTCAATGACCGTTCCGATCACGCCGACTCTTCACAGCATCGCCATCTTCGTGCACGATATCCCGCGGGCAGTGGAGTTCTATCGCGACAAGCTCGGGCTGCCATTGACCCGGCAAGGCTCCTTCGGAGCAGAATTCCTGGAGGGGGAGACCCATGTGAGCGTGCATCCGGCCGTGCACAAGGATGCCAAGTCCCTCGTCGGCCGGCACACCGGCATCACCCTGTTCGTGCCGGACCTGCTGCATTTCTGCGGTGTGCTTCACGACCGCGGGGTGCGGTTTGCCACTGAGCCGACCCAGCAATCGTGGGGCATCATGGCAATGGTGGCGGATCCCGACGGAAACGTGCTCGCGCTCTGGGAGGACAAGATGCCTGTCACCCAGGAGCACCACACGGTGGATCAGGCCGATGGAATGGGATGATCGCCGCCGGAGCCCTGCCTGAAGCGATCTTCCACCATCTGAGCCTGCTGCTCCATTCCGTACGATCCGAACGGCTTGCCCGGCTTTACCCGATAGGAGTACGGACTGGAGCCCACCCCGAGTGCTCGATGGGCCAGGTCGCGCAGCTGGGTGATCATGCCGCGAGCGTAGTAGACTCCTGGCCCCCAGGCCTGATACTGCGCGCAATGGGTCAGCTCGTGGGCGAGCACTCCCAGGTCTCCGTCGCATCGATCCGGCAGGAACACCCGATTGCCCAGGGCCACCGCTCGATTGCGGCTGGCCAGGAGCACGAGCTGGCGGATCCATCCGGCCGCGCCACCGCAGGCCGCGCGGTACAGCCGCACACGTGACCAATCGGCATCGAACGGTATTGCTGCCACGACGCCTCGCTCGCTCTCCACCAGAGAGGCCGGCCTGCTTACGTCTCGCGATCTCATCTCGAGTCCGGTCTATTCGGCTAAAAACTCGCCGATCGGCGCCAGCGGGGCGATGTGATCGCAGGCGATCTTGATCGAGGCCATGATCGGCACCGCCAGGATGGCTCCGGTGATCCCCCAGAGGTACCACCAGAAGATCAGCCCGACAAACACCGCCACCGTGTTGAGACGCATACGGCGTCCCACAATCCAGGGCGTGATCAGGTTCCCCTCCAGAATGTTGATGACGGTGAAGACGAAGGGAACCATCAGGGCCCGGCCAATGTCGTCGAAGGTGAGGAAGGCGGCCAGCGCCAGGATTATGGTGTTCACCAGGCCGCCGACATACGGTACGAAGTTCAGCACCGCGGCCATCACGCCCCAGAGGACCGGATTCGGCATACCCACCAGCGCGAGGGCCACACCCGTGGCCACGCCCACCCCAAGGTTGATCAGGGTGGTGACGACCAGATAGACCGAGACCTGGGCTTCGGTCTCCCGCACGATGCGCACCGCGGTCTTCTTGTCCTTCAGCTGCGGCAACACCCCGACGAGCTTTTGCAGAAACAGCTCGCCCGAGGCCAGCAAAAAGTAAGTTAGGAAAATCACCACCATCAACGAGCTCAGGAGCGCCGTCGTGCCGCCGAAGACCTGCTGGGTGAGGCCGGGGCCCTTGATCTCGACCTCCTGCGTCTTCTTGTCCATGTCGGTCGCCTGCTCGACCTGCTCGGCGGCCTGATTGACGCGCTCCATCGGACGGCGCAGCGGCTGGATCCTTTGTTTCAGCGTGGCGATGCTCTCCGGGGCCCGGGCCACCCACGCGGTCGCGGCCGGCGCGAGTCGAGTCGCCCCGAACCCGATCAGACCGAGGAGCACGACGATCACGATCCCGGCCCCCAGCGGCACCGGTAGACGGAGGTAGTTGCGGAGGAAGCGGACGCTGGGGCTGAGCAGGAGGTTCAGCAGAATGGCCAGGACGATCGGCAGAAAAAACGCCGAAGCCAGGTGGAGGGTATAGAGCACGGCGAGGACGGTGAGAATGACCAGCGAGACGTGACGGACGTCGACCTGGCCGCCAAGGAGCCCGTTCGATTCCTGATCGGGAACCGGGACCGGAACGGGGAGGGGGGCGCCGGCCACGGTGCCTGTGTCCTCCGGCTCGGGTGCCTGCCCATCCTGGATCATGTATGGCTCGCGGAAGAAGTGGCCTCTTGTCCCTCACAGCCCGAAGACGCTAAGGTTACCCGGCCCGCAACGGTCAGCGTCTCAGGCAACCCTGCCTACCCCAGCCCGGAATAGAGTGGCATGTCGCGACTCTGGCAAACTATCCTCTCGATCTGGGCCTGGCTCGTTTTCGTCGTGTGCGTCGTGCTGTGGTTCCCCGTGCTCGCGGTCGTTCGGTTGCTCACCGCGCCATTCGATCGGGGGCGGTACATCACCGGACGCATCTTTCGGAAGATCGGACCGGTCTTTGCGACGCTGAATCCGCTCTGGCGTTTCCGCTATTCCGGAACGATGCCCAGGGACCCCAGGAGGCCGTTCGTCGTGGTTTCCAACCACGAGTCCTTCGCCGACATTCTCCTCATCAGCCATCTCCCGTGGGAAATGAAGTGGCTGTCCAAGGCCGAGCTGTTTCGCATCCCTATCATGGGCTGGATGATGTGGCTGGCGGGCGATGTTCCGGTCAAGCGCGGGTTCGGGCCCAGCGCCCTGGAGGCCATGGAGCGCTGCCGCCGTGCGCTCCAGAATCGTGTCTCGGTGATGATCTTCCCGGAAGGGACCCGCTCCCGCACCTCCGAGCTGTTACCGTTCAAGGATGGTGCCTTCCGACTGGCGATCGAGGCGGGCGTCCCAATCCTTCCGCTTGCGGTGTCGGGCACGGGAACCGCGCTCCGCAAGCACGATTGGCGGTTCGGCCGGTCGAACGCCGAGGTGCGGGTGCTCGATCCAGTCGAGACAACCGGCCTCACCCTCAACGACATCCCGCAGCTCAAGGGCCGGGTGCGGCAAACCATCGTGGATGCCCGCGATGCTCTCGCCGCATCCCGCCGTTGAAAAACAATAGCAGCCACGAAAACGCGAAAAGCTATCTCCCCAGATCGGCCGGGGCCCGGACCCGCCCAACCGCGCCCGCGAGTGCCAGCAGCGTCAGCAGGTAGGGCAGCATGAGAAACAGTTGATACGGAGCGTCCAGTCCCAGCGTCTGGAGCAGATACTGCAAGGCGGTCGCCGCCCCGAACAGCAACGCGCCCAGCGCAATCCCGCCGGGATGCCAGCGTCCCAACACCACGATCGCGATCGCAACGTAGCCACGGCCCGCCGTCATGCCCTCGGTGAACGAGCCCACCTGGGCCAGCACCAGGCTGGCGCCCGCAAGACCCGCAAACCCGCCGCCGACAACCGTCGCCCCGGTACGGATCAGCCTGGTTCGGACTCCCGCCGCCCGCGCCATCGCAGCGCCTTCGCCCGTGGCGCGTAGCATCAGGCCCAGGCGGGTGCGAAACAGCACCCACCAGACGAGAGGCATGCTGAGCAGGGCAAGGTAGGTCGGTGCCGGCTGGTCGAAGAGCGCCGTCCCCAGCACAGGTATCTGCGAGAGGCCGGGAATGGCCACCGACTTGAGCGTGGGAATACTCAGGCCGGCACCGCCGAAGCCGTAGGCCTGCCGGTAGATGGTGCCGGTGAGGCCTACAGCCGCGAGGGTAATCGCGGTGCCGGTGATGATCTGGTCTGCCCGCGCTCCCACGGCGAGCAGCGCGAAAACGGCCGCAAGGAGCATCCCGGCCACGATGGCACATACCACCCCGCTCCAAGGTCCCCAGGCCGTGGCACCCATGGTGGCGGCAAGGGCCCCGGCGAGCATGGTCCCTTCGAGCCCCAGGTTGATCACTCCCGAGCGCTCGGTGATGGTTTCGCCGGTTGCCGCGAGCACGAGGGGGGTGGCCACACGAACGGCGGCGGCCAGAAAGCCGGCAACCAGAATTTCGGTGTCCATTATCCCGCGGCCTTACCTGGAGCGATCCGCTTTCGCACCACTGACCGCAAACCGATCCACCCTCCCCGCGGCACGGTAGCCAGTAGCGCAACGATGATTACTACGGCCTCGACCACATACACTGCCACGGCCGGTATTCCCGCATCCCGCTGCATCGCACCAGCGCCGGCTTCGAGCGCGCCAAAGAGAATACCGGATACGACGACTCCGATCGGATGCAATCCACCCAGCAGCGCCACGGCGATTCCGGTAAAGCCATACCCGGGCGACAGGTTCTGAAACAGGGCATACGACACCCCACTCACTTCCACGCCGCCGGCCAATCCTGCGATCGCGCCCGAGATCAGGAGCGCCATTGCGCTGACGCCCTGGCTGTCGATTCGCCCGCTGACTTCGGCGGCTCGCGGACCGAGTCCAACCGCGCGAAGCCGGAATCCCCAGAGCGTCCGGGCAAAGAGAAACCAGAGAACGAGGCCGCCGGCCACGGCGAGAATCAAGCCGGCGTGAAGTCGCGAGCCGGGGAGCAGGGGTAATCGTGCCGAATCAGCGATAGCATCGCTCTGAGGATAGATGCCCCCCCGTTCCTGGAGCGGCCCCTGCACCATGTAACTCACCAGCGACAAGGCGACAAAGTTGAGCAGGAGGGTACTGATGACCTCGATGACGCCAAACCGGAGCTTCAGCCAGACCGGAAGCACGGCCCAGCCGAACCCGGCTACTGCCGCGGCCAGCAAGAGCACCGCAATCGCGATCGGACGAGGCGCGCCCGCCAGGTGCAGCCCGACCCACGTTGCAGCGATGGCGCCGGCGTAGAATTGCCCTTCGGCCCCGATATTGAGCGCTCCGCCTCGAAACGCCACCGAGATCCCGAGCCCAATGAGGATGAGCGGCACCGCCCGCACCAGCGTACTGGATGTAAAGGCATCCCAGGAGCCGAAGGCGCCCAACCAGAGAGCGCTGAGCCCAGCCACCGCGTTGAAGCCGGCCGCTTCGAGCCCGAGGAAGAGGACGGCCAGACCCAGCGCCACCGCCCCGACCGCCCAGCCCAGCGCCCTCACGCCTCTCGCTCGGCTCGAAGCATCATGGCGCCGATCTCGGAGCGCGACGCAGCTGGAGACGCCTCCGAGATCACCCCCCTCGTCACCACGATCACCCGGTCCGCGAGATACAGCACCTCGTCCAGATCGGCTGAGTAGAAGAGAACCGCGGCCCCTGCCGCCGCGGCCGACCTCAGACGCGCATGGATGGCGGCCGCGGCGCTGATGTCCAGACCGCGGGTGGGATTCTCTGCGACGATCACCGCTGGAGCCCGGGAGAGCTCGCGGGCCACCACCAGTTTTTGCTGGTTACCCCCGCTGAGCGCCGCGGCCCGGATGCCGGGCCCGGGTGCGCTGATCTCGTAATCTCGAATGAGTTCCGCTGTCCGGGCCGTCGCCTCGTCCCAGGCGATACGGCCGCCATGAATCCACGGACCCTCGTTCCCCAGGCCAAGAACCACGTTCTCCGTAAGGCTGAGCGCCGGGATCAGACCCTCAGAGGTACGGTCCTCCGGGATGAACCCCACCGGCTGAGCCACCTGGAGCTTGCCGCGAAGGGGCGCGATGCGCCCCGCCACGGTGCGGAGAAGCTCACGCTGTCCATTCCCTTCGACGGCCGCTACGCCGACAATCTCTCCCGCCCGAACGGACAGAGACCCGTGCCGAAGCGCGATTCCGTACCCGCTCTCCCGAGACACCTCGAGGGCGTCGAGCCGAATCAGCTCTCGCGACGACCGACGCTCGGATCTCCTGACCGTTTCTCTGCCTGTGAGGGGAACACCAGGGTCACCACCGATCATCGCATGGGCCAGGGACTCCACGGTCTGGCCTGCAACCGGGCCGGTGAAGGTCACCGCTCCCTGTCGCAGCACGGTGACTCGATCGGCAGTGAGCAGTGCCTCATCGAGCTTATGGGTGATCAGCACGGCCGATCCGCCCGAAGCAGTGAAACTCCGAACCATCTGGAGCAGCAGTTCCGCCTCTGGTGGAGCGAGTACCCCGGTGGGCTCGTCGAGGAGCAGTGTTCTGGCGTCGCCCGCCAGGGCCTTGACGATCTCGAGCCGCTGCTTGAGGGATACCGACAGGCGGCCCGCTCGCTGATCGGGATCGAGCGGCAGTCCCATCCGCTCACTCAAGAGCCTGGTGCGCTCGCGCATTTCGTGCGGCCTGACCGGCCACCCCGCCGAGAGAGCCACGTTCTCGGCGACAGTCAGGGCAGGCACCGAGGTGAAATGCTGGTGCACCATCCCGATGCCAAGGGCTCGGGCAAGTCGGGGACTGGTGATCCGACGAGGTATGCCGTCGATCCTGATCACACCCGCGTCTGGTCGCACCAGACCGTATGCGACCTGCATCAAGGTAGACTTTCCAGCCCCGTTCTCTCCCAGCAAGGCATGCACTTCACCGGGGACCAACGTAAAATCGACCCCGCGCAGAGCATGCACGGAGCCGAATTGCTTGTCGATGCCGGCGAGCTCGAGCACCGAAGTCACATCAGAGGCCGGTCGGATGGTCGTGGAAGTCCCACTCGAGGTCGAACTGCTCAGCCAGATGCGACGCTATTGCCTGGACACCCAGGGTTTCGGTGGCATAGTGGCCGGCATAGATGACATTGAGTCCCAGCTCCATCGCGTCGAAATATGTGTGGTGCGGCCCCTCGCCGGTGATGAATGTGTCAAGCCCGGCGTCACCGGCGGCGGCGATCATGCTGCCGGCCCCGCCGGTGATGATGCCGATCCGGCCCGGCTTTTCGGGACCGCCCGGGATCACTCGCGCGCTGCCCTTCATCGTGTGCAACACGCGGTCGAGCTCTACCGCCAGCGCCTCGCGCGTCGGGAGGCTCGCCGGACTGTGGCCCCACGCCCCGATCGACATCCCCCGGTAGTTCCCGAACCAGCCTTCCACCTCGATGCCGAGCCGCTCGGCGAGCACCGCATTGTTGCCGACTTCCGGGTGAACATCGAGAGGATTGTGGGCCGAGTAGAGAGGAATGTCATGATCGAGGAGCGCCGCCAACCGCCGGTACCTGCGGCCGGTCACCGGCACATTGCCATCCCAGAACAGCCCGTGGTGAACCAGCACCAGCGGCGGCGGTTGCCCCGGCTCCAGCGTTGCGATCACGCCGTCGATCGTGGCCTGAGAGGCATCCACCGCCGCTACGATCCCGCCGATCTGGCCTCCGTTCTCGACCTGGAGACCGTTGATCGCATTGGGCTCATCCGGGATCTCCCGGATTCGGAGATACTCGTCCAGGTAGCCCACGACGTCGGAGAGCGGAACGCCGGCGCTCATTTCCGCCCCACGGGTGCGCGCGACACTGCGAGGTCGCCGCCCCCGCGTCGTGGACGTCCCGCCTCCATGGTGGCCGGTCGCGGTGCAGCTATCAGGCTGCCGGCAACGATGGAGTCGGTAGCGGCGCGCATTCGAGCCTTCAACCGGGGTGGCACGAGGCTGTCGAGTCGCGGGTTAGGCACGTAGCTCACCACGCCGCCTTCCAGGCCAAAGACCTTCGCCCGGGGGGTAAAATGCCCGGATTGAACCTCGGAGGCCACGAGAAGAAAGGCGTGCGGGAGATCAATCACGGCACTACCGACGACCCGCTCGGGCGCCAGGCTCGATTGATCGGCATTCGAGCCGAATACATACACCCCGGCCCGTTCCTTGACCGCCTGGAACAGGCCAAGTGCCGCGGCATCGGCGTTGTGGTGAAACATGTCGGCACCGACTCGCATGAGCGCCAGGGCCGCCTCACGCCCGGCGGCGGCATCGTCGAAGCTGTTGAGATATATCTCCCGGCTCTGGGTCTTCGGGTTCACCGCCTTGGCACCGTTCAGCCAACCCTGGTAAGCAGCCTTGATGGGCGGGAGCTCGATCCCACCCACGAAGCCGAGCACATTGCTCCTGGTCAGGCCACCCGCCACCATCCCAGCTAGATAACTCGCCTCTTCCAGCCGGAAGATGAGGGGAGCCACGTTTCCATGAGCTCGCTGGCCAGACGTCACGATGAAGATTGTCTTCGAGTACTCGGCCGACACCCGCTCGGCGGCGTCCTGGAACTCGAACCCGTTGGCGAAGACGAGGTCGTAACCCTGGGCCGCGTAGGTCCGGAGCGCTTCAGCCTGCTCGGCTGGTGTCCTGGCCTCGACGTGGCTGATCCGAACCCTCAGCGAATCACCTATGCGCTGGAGGCCTTGGTAAGCCGCAGAATTCCAGGCGGCATCCGCGATCGAGCCCGGGGTGATGAGGCCGACCCGCATTCCTGAGGTGGGAGGCGGAGAGCACGAAAGGAGTGCCAGCGAAAGCACAGTATAGCAGCAGCGGTGGATCACTTCGTCAAGAAGTGGCACGTCGGCGTGATTTTGGTCCTCCAGGATGCAATTAGTAGCGCCAAACTTTTTATTTCCACACACTTAGCCGAATTATCAACTATTGTGGGAATTTCCGACGGACTCTGACCGAGCGGCCGCGTCCATCTTAACCTCGCCCGTCACCCGGGCGCCCTCAATGATGGAGATCCGAGGAGTCAGGATGTCTCCCGCCACCATGGCGGTCGCCTGAAGCTCGACTCGTTCCCGCGCGTGAATGGCTCCGCTCACCTGGCCGGCAATGACCGCCTCCTGGGTATGGAGGTCTCCCTCGATGACCGCGCCCTGGGCCACAAGCACCTGACCTCCAACCCGAACGGTCCCTCGTACCCGCCCCTCGACCCGGACCATGCCCTCTGTCTCCAGGTCGCCTATTACTGTCATGTCACTGGCGATAATGGAGAAGGGTATTTGGTCGGTGCGCCGGCGCTTGAGCTCGTTTCCTTCTTCGTCCCGCGCGGTATTGCCGAAGAACCCCATCAACGCCCCTCCTTTACCAGGGTCTGCGGGTCCAGGGACAAACCCCGCTGCCGAATCTCGAAGTGCAGATGGGGCGCGCTGGAGCGCCCGCTGTTGCCGGTTAGCCCAATGACCTCGCCTGGAGCGACTGCGGCATTGGGTGTCACTAAGATGCGCGAAAGGTGTCCATACATGGTCTGATATTCATCCGAATGGTCGAGCAGGACAAAGTGCCCGTATTCCGGATCGTCGCCCGCTTCCTCGACGACGGCCCCACCGGACGCTCGTACCAGGCTCCCGACCGACACCGCGATGTCTATCCCGGGATGAGCCTCATCACGGCCACCCGCCTTGACCTGCCCCCGGGTGATATACCCCGTCTCGTCTAACGGCCAATGCTGTGGAGTGCCAAGTCCCGGAGCGGCGAGCGTCGGAGCCGTGATCAGGCGGGCTCGGATTGGGGGAGCGACAGGCAAGGACGATTTGATCGTCAGCGGATCCCGCACGATTTCGCCGCCCATCATCTGGCGGACCTGAGCATATCGGGACTCAGCGCTGTCGAGAGCCGCCGAAAGGTCGCGAACTCTCGCGTTCTCTGCTCGCAGTCGGGTCAGCTCGCGTTCCATCCCCGGAACCCGGCTCGCCGCCCGGAACACCGGGCCGTAGAACACGACCAGGAGCAGCAACAGCACCGCGACCAACCCCAGCAACCAGGCCCCGATGCGGAGAGTCAGGATTCGAACCCGGAAGCTTCGAGTCTTCGTCCTGCCATCCTTCTGGATCAGGATGGTGACAGAGCGCGAACGGGTCTTCATCCCGCGAACGGCTCACCCAGAATCAGCTCGAGCACCCGCGCAAGATCGTCATTGGAGTAATAGCTGATGCTGAGGAAGCCGCGGCCGCGCCGCCGAGACGTGACCCGCACGTCGGTACCGAGTCGCTTTCTCAATGCGTCTTCGATTCGCCGCACCTCGGCCGTGGCCATCTTCTGGGGAGGACGGGGTCGAGGACCGTTCGTGGGTGCGACCGGCGACAGGGGCGCCGGCGATTCTCCCCGAGCCCGGGCTTCGGTGTCGCGCACCGACCAGCCCTGCGCCGCCGCGTCTCTCGCCAACCGAAGGAGATCCGATTCCTTCTCGACCGCCAGCAGGGCGCGGGCGTGACCCTCGGACAACTTGCCCTCCTGCACCAGCGCCTTGACCTCATCCGGCAGCTTCAGGAGGCGGAGCAGGTTCGCCACCGTGGAGCGGTTCCTTCCCACCAGTCGTGCGATCTCCGCCTGCGGGATCTTGAACTCATCGCCGAGGCGCTGATAGCCTGCCGCCTCATCGATAGCGCTCAGATCGTCGCGCTGAAGATTTTCGATGAGAGCGAGCGTCAGCAACGTTTGATCGTCGACCTCTCTGATGACCGCCGGGATCTTGGCCCACCCCAAACGCTGAATCGCGCGCCAGCGGCGTTCGCCGGCAATGAGCTCGAACTTTCCGTTCTTCGGGCGGACGATCACCGGCTGCAACAGGCCGGACGCTTCGATCGACGCGGTCAGCTCGGTCAGCCCGGCCTCGTCGACATGGGTGCGCGGCTGATACGGATTCGGCACCACGTTGCCGATGGGAAGCTCCCGGAGTGAGCCAGACGCCTCGGCCTGGTCTCGAGACACCGCTCCGAGCAGGGCCTCGAGACCTCGCCCTAAACGTTTCGTCTCGCTCATGTGGTTACCTCAGGAATTGGGGCAGGCGCCTCTTCGATGACACCTGGATTCTCGATCCGGCGCATCAGCTCCTGGGTGACTGCCAGGTAGCTCTTGGCGCCTACAGACTGCACGTCGTACAACAGGATGGGCTTCCCAAAGCTCGGCGCCTCCGCGAGGCGCACGTTCCTGGGAATGGGTGTCATGAATACCTTGGCTCCAAAGTACTCCTTGGCATCCTCGGCCACCTGCCGGCAGAGGTTCAAACGTGAGTCATACATGGTCAGGAGCACGCCGCTTATCGCCAAGCCAGGATTGAAGTTCTGCTGTACTAGGCGGACGGTGTTAAGAAGCTGCGAGATCCCCTCCAGACCGTAGTACTCGCACTGAATAGGGATCAGCACCGCATTGGCCGCCGCCAGCACATTCAACGTCAGCAGACCGAGCGAGGGCGGGCAGTCGACCACGATGTAGTCGTAGGAATCCTGCAACTGCTCGAGCACGTGCCGGAGCTGGGCCTCGCGACCTTCCCGATCCACCAGTTGCAGCTCGGCACCCACGAGGTCCTGCGTCGCGGGGAGGACCGAGAGGAAAGGAAGCGCGCTGATGCGCAGAATCGAATCGGCTGCGGCGCGCCCCT
Organism: Gemmatimonadales bacterium; assembly: GCA_035557715.1. Taxonomy (GTDB): domain Bacteria; phylum Gemmatimonadota; class Gemmatimonadetes; order Gemmatimonadales; family GWC2-71-9; genus CAVVWJ01. The sequence continues at coordinate 8,108 of DATMDQ010000098.1, read as the reverse complement.
CGACCAGAGACTCGTACAGCGAGAGTTCGACGGTCTCCTTGGCTATGCCGACGCCGCTCGTTGCATTGCCCTGGGGGTCCGCATCCAGGAGAAGCGTGCGCCTCTCGGCCATCGCGAGAGACGCCGCGACATTGACGGCGGTCGTGGTTTTGCCCACGCCACCCTTCTGGTTCGCTATTGCTATGACATGGGCCATGGACGCCGATTAGCCTCTAAGTGGTTATACTACAGTCACTTGCGGTCTAACGAATCCTACGCGATCTAGCGGAGCTGGGCACGCATGGGAAGGAACACACGAATATAGGACATTGCGCATTCTGTGCAATCTCCTGCGCGGATGAATATCTCGTTTCATGAAGTCCCGGCCTTCCTCGTCTCCTCGTAACCGGGGGCACGGATCAACGCATCATCGTAGATCCCGTCTCCGCCTTGATGCTCAAGCCCCTGGCGTCAATAGCTTGTCCGCGAGGCAGACCGGTTAGCGTTTCACGTGAAACGGGTGGAGCCCTGGAGCCCGTTGAGCTTCGATCCGCAGGATAGCAGGACTCAGCCAGCCAGCCAGCCAGATCGCTTCAGGCGGACCTGCAGCACCACCGGGCGGAAAACTCTCTCTTCTGCCACCAAACCTCGAAGGAGCTAGCCGGCGGAGAATCGGAGAATCCGGCGTGCGGCCACGCCCCTCGCGTGTGTTCTTGGGCGAGTTGTCGTTGTAGGATGAAAAGCGATTGAACCGGATTCCGAGCCGAGGCTTGTTTGGGAGCTGACTAGGGGCGAGAAAGGTGGAGCGGCTTAGTGGGTGGATGAACAGTGGGTCGGCCTTGACCCTAAGGAGAAGCTACGGGGAGCGCTTTAACCCTAGGCTTCAGGCGACTAGGAGGTCGTCTGCCCCGAGGCGGGAAAGACCGAGCCCGCGACCATCGCGTCCCGTGCTTCACCCGGCGTTTCACGTGAAACAGGAGCGAGTCCAGAGCGAGACCTTCTGCGCGCCACTTCGAGGATGAGTCCATGGAGATCGCTAGGAGAGATGCCGGGGATCCGGCTTGCTCGGCCCAAGGTCTCCGGACGAAGGGCGTGAAGCTTCTCCCGGGCCTCGAAGGCGAGCGTGGTGAGATTTCGATACTCGAGGTCTGCCGGGATAGCGAACGCTTCCATCTGGGTCAGCTTCACCGCTGCGGACCGCTCTCGGGCGAGGTACCCGGAGTACTTGAATTCGATGTCCGCCCAGCCGGCCGATTCATCCGGGCACTCGATCCCGACACCGGCGAGCAGCTGGGTGAGAGCTACTCCTGGTCGGCGGGCCAGATCGGCGATCCGCATGGACTCGGCGATCAGCGGTGAGCCGCAGCCACTCAGGATTGGATTCGCCACCGTGGGGGAGATGCTGGTTGATTCGGCGACGCCCTGGACGGCCTCCTCATTTCTGAGCCTGATCTCGGCCAGCGCCAGCTCCTCTCCGCTAAGCGTGCCGAGTCGCTGGGCGATCGGTGTGAGGCGTCGGAGAGCGTTGTCCTGCCGGAGAAGGAGCCGGTACTCGGATCGAGAAGTGAATAGCCGATAGGGCTCGTCCACCCCCTTGGTGACGAGGTCGTCTGTCAGTACGCCTAGAAAGGCTTCGCCCCGCCCGAACACGATGCTGTCGAGATCGAGCGCGCGAGCGGCGGCATTGATGCCCGCCACGGCGCCCTGGGCGGCGGCCTCCTCGTACCCTGTGGTTCCGTTCACCTGGCCCGCGAGGAAGAGTCCCTGCAGGTGTCTCGACTCGAGCGTCGGGAGGAGCTGCGTGGGGGGGAAGTAGTCGTACTCGATCGCATATCCGGGCCGGGTCATGAGCACCTGCTCGAGACCCGGGACGCTCCGCAGAAACTCCAGCTGCACCGATGGGGGCAGCGATGTCGAGAGGCCGTTGACATACATCTCAGAAGTATCAAGTCCCTCTGGCTCCAGGAACACCTGGTGGTGCTTGGCGTCGGGGAACTTCAGAACCTTGTCCTCAATGGATGGACAGTACCGCGGCCCCCGTCCGCTGATTGCACCACCGTACAAGGCCGATTGGAGGAGGTGCCGGAGCACGATCTCCTGGAGCTCGGCGCCCGTATGGGTCAGGTAGCAAGGGCGTTGCTCCGGGTGTTCGGCCCGCTGATAGAACGAGAACCAGAACCCTTCCGGATCCCCATCTTGGCGAACCATGCTCGATAGGTCCACTGAGCGTCCATCGATCCTCGGCGGCGTCCCGGTCTTGAACCGCTTAACCGTCAGACCGAGCTCTTCAATCTGGTGCGCGATCTCGGTCGCAGGCGACTCCCCGGCGCGGCCGGCTGGCACCTGCGTGTTCGGTCCCAAATGGATGCGGCCCCTCAGGAACGTTCCAGCCGTGAGAACGACAGCGGGCGCGTGGTACGTCCGGTCATCCAGCGTCACGACACCAGTAAGACATTTACCTGACACTACTAGGCTGGCCACCGTTCCCTGCGCGAACTGAAGGTTTGGCTGCAGCTCCAGCAACGAGCGAACCGCCCGACGATAGAGGCCTCGATCGCACTGCGCCCGGGGAGACCAGACTGCGGGCCCCTTCGCCTTGTTCAGCATCCGAAACTGAATCCGGGCCAGGTCTGTGGCACGGCCCATCACTCCGCCGAGCGCATCGACTTCCCGAACGACGGTTCCCTTGGCGATCCCGCCGATTGCGGGATTGCATGACATCTGTCCTATGGTCTCGAGATTCTGAGTGAGGAGAAGAGTCCTGGCCCCCCGCCGGGCGGCGAGGGTGGCGGCTTCGGCGCCGGCGTGGCCGCCGCCGATCACAATGACATCGTACGGGTCCATGACGATGAATCTATTGGATTTGTCTGGCAGGTGGAGAGTGGCGACATCGTAGCGACATCAATGAGGCAGCGTACCGGACGTCCCCGATAGGAGGGCCCTAACCCATCTCCCCCAGGCGGGTGATACGGGTAACCTCGGCGGCCGGCACGACCAGCCGCTTGTGGTCGCTCCTGATCCCGAACTTGGCGCTCTTCCGGACGTACTCGTCCTTGGGTACATCTGCCGCGGTGGCATCGTGCACGCCGACATCCAGCATGAGCACCCCCCGTTCATCCTCGCTGTCGTACCGACCCACGTAGGTCAGAGACCCGCTGGTCTCGACTACGACCGTGATCCCGTGGAGCTCCGCGTGGCCTGGGTGAAAGACGTGACCCGACACGGGCGGCCTAGACTGCAGCGCCGAAATGCCGGTCGAACGCCGCCGATAGCTCGGTCGCGATGGACTGGGGCGAGCGGCCCTCGATCTGGTGGCGGTGGACGAAATGAACCACTTCGCCGTCCCGGAGGAGCGCCATGGACGGGCTGCTGGGCTGATACTCGCCAAAGTACTGGCGGGCACGGGCGACGGCATCCACATCCTGGCCGGCGAATACAGTCACCACCTGCTGCGGCACCACGCTGTGCTTGAGCGCCAGGGCAAGTGCCGGACGGGCATTCCCCGCGGCGCACCCGCAAACCGAGTTCACGAAGACCAGCATCGACCCCTTCTGGTCGCCCAGGGCCGCGTCGACTTCCGCGGCGGTGGTGAGTTCCTTGGCGCCGAGCCGGGTGACTTCGGTTCGCATGGGGGCGACAAGTGCGGGATTGTAGGGCATCTGTGTTCTTCCTTATAGAGCATGAGTATTGAGACCTAGCCGCCAAACACGTTTCCTCGTTCCCTCCGCCTACTCCGTCGAGACTACTGAGTCGGGCTCGTTGAGTGCTGCCTTGAGCGCGTGCCACGACAGGCTGGCACATTTGACCCGAATCGGGAACTCCGACAGGCCGGAGAACACCACCAGCTTCCCCAGCGACGCCGCTTCGGTTGACTCCATCGAGCCCGTGACCAGCCGGTGGAACCGATCGAAGAGAGCCTCTGCCTCCTCACGGGTCTTTCCCTTGACGGCGCTGGTCATGAGAGAAGCCGAGGCCTTGGAGATGGCACAGCCTGAGCCTTGAAAGGTGGCGTCCTTGATCACGCCGTCTTCCATCTTGAGCCACACGGTCAACCGGTCACCGCAGAGCGGATTGACGCCTTCAACTCGGCGGTTGGCGTCGTCCATCCGCCGGAAGTTCTGCGGGGCGCGGTTATGGTCCAGGATCAGGTCCTGGTACAGCCCCCTGAGACTAGCCATCAAGCAAACATCTTCTTGACAGTCACCAGACTGTCAGCCAGAACGTCGATTTCAGCGCGGGTATTATAGAAGGCGAAGGAGGCCCGGGCCGTGGCCGAGACCCCGAAGCGCTCCATCACCGGCTGGGCGCAGTGATGGCCGGCCCGGATAGCCACCCCGGCGTCATCGAGCACGGTGCCGATGTCGTGGGGATGCACGCCTTCCAGCACGAATCCCAGCACGCTGGCTTTTTCCTTCGCGGTGCCGATCAGCCGGATCCCCTCGATCTGGGCGACTCGTTCGGTCGCATAGCTGAGGAGTTCCCGCTCCCAGGCCCCTATCGCGTCCAGCCCAACCCCGTTCACATAGTCCAGCGCCGCACCAAGCCCCAGCACTTGGGCGATCATCGGGGTACCGGCCTCGAATTTGGCGGGCAATGGGGCCCAGGTAGACCGCTGTAGCGTGACAGTCGCGATCATGTCACCACCCCCCTGGTAGGGCGGCATGCGCTCCAGCAGACTCTCGCGGCCATAGAGCACCCCCACCCCCGTGGGCCCGAAAAGCTTGTGGCCGGAGAAGGCGAAGAAATCGCAATCCAGGTCCTGGACATCCACCCGGAGGTGCGGGGCCGCCTGGGCGCCGTCAACCAGCACCGGTATGCCCCGGGCATGCGCCAGCGCGACCAGCCGCTTGATCGGGTTGATGGTACCGAGGGCATTGGAGACGTGCACCACGGCGACCAGCCGAGTACGGTCTCCCAGCAGGCGCTCGAACGCGTCCACATCCAGCTCGCCCTGGTCGTTGATCGGAGCGGCCCGAAGAGTCGCCCCGGTCTGCTCGCAGAGCAGCTGCCAGGGAACGATGTTGGAGTGGTGCTCCATTGCTGTTATAACGATGTCGTCGCCGGGTTTCAGGTGCGTCCGCCCATAAGCCTGGGCAACGAGATTGATGCCGTCGGTCGTGCCGCGGGTAAAGATGATCTCCCGGCTGGAGCTGGCATTGAGGAACCGTGCTACTTTCTCCCGGGCCTCGTCATAGGCTACCGTGGCCCGCTCGCTCAGGTAGTGGACCCCGCGATGGATATTGGCGTTCTCGGCGGTATAGAACCGGGTGATCGCGTCGATGACGACCTGAGGCTTCTGACTGGTGGCCGCGTTATCGAGGTAGACGAGAGGCTTCCCCCGGATTCGCTGGCGGAGGATGGGGAAGTCTTCCCGGATCCGGGATACGTCGAATGGAACGGCGGGGCGGCGGGGCAGCGGGGCAGCAACAGCACCTACGGAGGAGACCTCCTCAGCAGTGGCTGCCCCGCTGTCCCGCTGTCCCGCCGTCCGTCTCACATCTCCCCCAGGCGTTCGCGGACCAGCCGGTCCAGCTCGTCTCGGACTGGCTCCAGGACGATCTCCGAGGTGACTTCCGCTGCAAAGGCGTAGGTCAGCAGCCGCTGCGCCTTTTCCGCAGGCACTCCCCGGCTCCGGGCGTAGAACAGGGCGACGTCGTCCAACCGGCCTACGGTAGCCCCGTGGGTGCACTTCACGTCGTCGGCGAAGATCTCCAGCTGGGGCTTGGTATCCACCTTGGCCGTGTCGCTCAACAGGAGATTCCGGTTGGTCTGCTTGGCGTCGGTCTTCTGCGCCTCCGGCTTCACGAACACCTTCCCGTTGAACACCGCCCGGGACCGGCCGTCGAGCACCCCTTTGTAGACCTCCCAGCTGCGGCAGTTGGGCTGGTCATGGTAGATGGCGGTGTGATTGTCCACCACCTGGTCGCCCCGGGTCAGGTACAGGCCATACATCAGGGTCTCCACGTTCTCGCCATTCAAGCGGGCGTGGAGGTTATGCCGGGCCAGGGCGCCACCCATGGCCAGGGTAAAGGAGCGGTAGTGGCTGTCTCGTTGCTGCTCCACGTGGGTCAACCCGACGTGAAAGGCGCGCTCGCTCTCACGTTGAATCCGGGTGTGCTCGATCCAGGAATTGGCGCCGGCGACGACCTCGGTTACCCCGTTGGTCCAGTAGCGGGTGCCCTCGGCCAGGCTCACGTAGCTCTCAATGACCGATGCTCGGGCACCCCGATCGACGACGATCAGGTTGCGAGGATGGGTAACGCTGCCAGCCGCGTCGGAGGTGGTCACGAAGACCAGATGCACCGGGCGGGTGAGGTCGGTGTTGGCGGGAACATGAAGGAACCCGCCATCCCGGATGAATGCAGTGCTAAGCGCGGTGAAGGGGCTGCCTTCGATGGCAGCGTGACGCGCCAGGTGCTTCTCCAGGAGGGCCCCATCAGCCTGGAGCGCTTCAGCCAGGCTTCCCGCGCGTACCCCGGGCGCGAGCTCGCCGGTTGAGCTCAGCCTCTCGCTGTACCCGCCGTCCACGAACACGAGGGTGGTCCACTCCGGATGTCCGAAGATGAACGGGGCCAGCTCCTCGCGGGTAACCTCACGCGAGGGGGACACCCCCCGGCGCCAGGTGCCCTGAGCGATCGGCCCGATAGGTGTGAAACGCCACTCTTCGTCCCGGGCGGTTGGAAACCCGACTGCCGCGAACCGCTCGATGGCCGCTTGACGGACCGGCTCGAGCCAGTCGGGTGTCTCCGCAGTGCTCACCGGCAGGGTCAATCCAAATTCCTGCAGTTGGGCCTCCCTCACGATGCTGCCCCGACCTCCTGCTCCAGCCACTCGTATCCCCTGGCCTCGAGCTCCAGTGCGAGATCCTTGCCTCCGGACCGCACAATTCTGCCGGCCGACAGGACGTGCACCTGATCGGGGACGATGTAGTTGAGCAGCCGCTGGTAATGGGTGACAATGATGGTGGCGTTATCCGGCTTGCGGAGCGCGTTCACTCCGCCCGCCACGATTCGAAGTGCGTCGATGTCGAGTCCGGAGTCGGTTTCGTCGAGGATGGCCAGCCTGGGCTCGAGCACGGCCATCTGCAGTATCTCGTTGCGCTTCTTTTCGCCGCCGGAGAAGCCTGAATTGACCGCCCGGCTCATGATCTCGGGCCCCCACTCCACCAGCTGGAGCTTTTGTTCGAGCAGGTCGAGGAAGTCCATCGAATCGACCTCTTCAAGACCCTTGGACTTGCGAATCTCGTTATAGGCCGCCCGAAGGAAGTAGGCGTTGCTGATGCCCGGGATCTCGACCGGGTACTGAAAGGCGAGAAAGATGCCTGCCTGGGCGCGCACTTCGGGTTCCATGTCGAGGAGATCGTTGCCCTCGTAGAGCACCTGGCCGCCCGTTACCCTGTAGGCCGGATGGCCGGCAAGGACCTGGGCCAACGTGCTCTTGCCGGAGCCGTTTGGGCCCATCACGGCGTGAACCTCACCGGCGGTGACGGTGAGATCGATACCTTTGAGAATCTCCTTGTCTCCGGCGCTGGCCCGGAGGCCTTTGATTTCGAGCAATGTCAAACTCCGTTTAAGCGTGAGCGCCTTACCCAACACTTCCTTCCAGACTGACTCCAAGCAGCTTCTGCGCTTCGACTGCGAACTCCATCGGGAGCTCCTTGAAGACTTCCTTGCAGAAGCCGTTCACGATCATCGAAATGGCATTCTCGGTGTTCAGGCCCCGCTGCTTCAGATAGAAGATCTGGTCTTCGCCGATCTTCGAGGTCGACGCCTCGTGCTCGACTGAGGCAGTGGAGTTCTGGACATCGATATACGGAAAGGTGTGCGCCCCGCAGCGGTTCCCGATGAGCATGGAGTCGCACTGGGTGTAGTTGCGCGCGCCGGCGGCCTTGGGCAGCACCTTAACCAGACCGCGATAACTATTCTGTCCTTGTCCCGCCGAAATGCCCTTGGAGACGATGGTGCTGCGCGTGTTCTTTCCCAGATGAATCATCTTGGTGCCGGTGTCGGCCTGCTGCATTCCGTTCACCACTGCCACCGAATAGAACTCTCCGACCGAGTTGTCCCCCTGGAGAATGACGCCGGGATATTTCCAGGTGATGGCAGAGCCCGTCTCGACCTGGGTCCAGG
>DATMDQ010000097.1:0-9116 GCA_035557715.1 Gemmatimonadales bacterium | reverse complement strand
CCCTTCCTGACGACGGTCCGGTTCGCGCTGGCGGCCATGATCTTCCTCCTGGTTCTACGGAGGGTCGGCGTGTGATCGAGCGCGAGGCCACCATCGTGAACCTGGAAGGTCTCCATGCCCGTCCGGCCGCCCGGATCGTGCGCCTGGCCAGCTCCTTCGACTCTGACATCGAGATCTGTAAGGACGGAGTAGGGGTGAACGGAAAGAGTATCATGGGCGTAATGATGCTCGCGGCAGAGTGCGGCAGCTCGATCACCATCCGGGCCACCGGCCCTGATGCGGAGAAGGCGGCCGAGGCTCTCGCGGCCCTCGTGGCCGACGGGTTCGGCGAGGCATGAGCGAGCCTCGTCTGTTTCGCGGAATCGGGGTATCGCCCGGGGTCGCCTGTGGTCCGGCGCTGGTCATCCGCTGGGACTTTCCCGCAGTGCCGGACCGGCCGGTGCGTGCCGACCAGGTCGAGAGCGAGGTCCGGCGGCTCCGCGAAGCAGTCGAGTACGTGGTCTCCCATCTGCAAGAGCTGGGCGAGCGGGTCCTCCATCGGGCCGGGCCCGAAGAGTCGCGCATTTTCGACGCGCAGATACTGATGGCGCAGGACAAGGAGTTCCTGGCCGCGGTAGAAATCCTGATCCGGAATAACCAGCTCAGCGCTGAAACGGCGTATGAGTTCAAGGCCCTCGAGCTCAGGGCACTCTGGTCGGGCGCTGCCCGGCTGCGAGAGCGTCTGGCCGACCTGCACGCCATCCAGATGCGCATGATCCATCGGTTGATGGGTGGTACCGACAGCGAGCTCTGGTCGATCCCCGCCGATGAGCAGGTGATAGTCGTGGCGCACGAGCTGTCTCCCGGGCTGACCGTGCAGCTGGATCGTGAGCATGTGGTGGGTCTGGTTAGCGAAGAGGGGACCCGCACGTCCCACGCGGCCATCCTGGCCCATTCACTCGGTATTCCGGCGGTGATGGGCGCCGCGGGTGTGCTCGCGGGGATTCCCAATGGCACCATGCTTCTTCTCGATGGTCAGAGCGGTACCATCGTGCTCGATCCCAATCGGGACGAGCTGGAAGAGGCCAAGATTCAGGTCAGCCGCCGGCACAAGCTCGAGCTGCAGCTGGAAGGGGTGGTGGGCGAGCCCGCGGTCACTCCATCGGGCCGTGCTATTCGACTGATGGGGAACGTTGATCTACCGGAGGAGATCGAGGCGGCGAACCGCCACGGGGCCCAGGGGGTGGGACTGTTGCGCACCGAGTTCCTCCTCACCGGACGCGCCAGCCTGCCAACTGAAGACGAACAGACCGACTACTTCCTCCGCGTGGCACGCGCCTTCCCCAACCAGACCGTGGTGATCCGGTCGTTTGACCTGGGCGGCGACAAGTTCCCGGCGGCCTTCAAAGCACCGGTTGAGGCCAATCCCTTCCTGGGCTGGCGCTCCATTCGGGTCTGTCTCGATCAACCGGAAGTGTTTCGGCCCCAGATCCGCGCCGTGCTCCGGGCTGCGGCGAGCCACGACATCCAGCTCATGCTCCCGCTGGTGACCACAGTGCAGGAGGTGCAGGAGACCCTCGAGATTGTGGCCGCGGAGGCAGCGGCGCTGAGGAAGGCAGGGAAGCAGAGCGCCGACTCGGTTCCGGTCGGGGTGATGATCGAGACCCCCGCGGCGGTCCTCATGGCGGACCGGCTGGCCGAGGTGAGCGCATTCTTCAGCGTGGGGACCAATGATCTGACCCAGTATACCATGGCGGTGGATCGCGGAAACGCCAGGCTGGCCAACCGCTTCAATCCCCACGACCCCTCGATCGTCCGGCAGCTCCACCGGGTGGTGGAGGTTGGGAGGGCGGCCGGACTGCCGGTGAGTGTGTGCGGGGAGATGGCCTCGGAGCCGCTGAGCGCCGTTCTCCTGCTCGGGCTCGGATACGAGACCCTGAGTGTGTCGCCGCCTGCGCTGCCCCTCGTGAAGTGGGTGATCCGCAGCATTCCGGACGAGGCGGCGCGGCGGGCAGCCGAGGCGGCGCTCGCTGCGGCCAACGCCGCCGACGTCTCTGCTGCGCTAAGGGAGGCAGTCGGGGGATACATCGATGTCCGGCTGCTCGACCCCCAATCGGCGTTGCCTGGCCGTGGCCGAGTGGCTACTTTGCCCCCCGGTAAGAGCAGCGCATAGCACGGCGGGGCAGCGGGGTAGCAGGCAACACCCCGCCGCCCCGCTTAGCATGTCAACCATGAATCGAGAGCACATGTCCGCGCCCAGGCGTCACGTCTTTACCTCCGAATCGGTCACCGAAGGCCACCCTGACAAGGTCGCCGATCAAATTTCCGATGCCGTACTTGATGCAATCCTCTCCCGCGACCCCGCCGCCCGGGTGGCCTGCGAGACACTGGTAACGACCGGTATGGCGGTGGTGGCCGGCGAGATCACCACCAATACCTATGTCCACATTCCCGACCTGGTTCGCGAGACCGTAGAGTCGATCGGGTACACCGACGCTTCCTACGGCTTCGACGGGCGGACCTGCGCGGTACTGACCACCATCGACCGGCAGTCTCCCGACATAGCCATGGGAGTCGATACCAAGAGCAACAAGGAGCAGGGCGCCGGCGACCAGGGCATGATGTTCGGCTACGCCACCAATGAGACCAGGGAGCGTATGCCCCTGCCGATCGTCCTGGCGCACCGGATCGCCGAGCGACTGGCCGCCGTACGAAAGGGGCTCAATGGCCATTCATCTATCGAATGGCTTCGGCCCGACGGCAAGTCCCAGGTCTCGGTCGAATACGAGGAGGACCGCCCGGTCGGGGTGAAGACCGTGGTCGTGTCTACCCAGCACGCGGAGCGCAACGGCTCCCGGCAGCTGGCCCAGGGGACCATCCGGCAGACGGTCATCGATGAGGTCATCAGGCCGGTGCTGGAAGAGGCGGGCCTCGACCACCGCCGAACCAAATTCCTCATCAACCCCACCGGGCGGTTCGTGATCGGAGGCCCCCATGGCGACGCGGGGCTCACCGGCCGGAAGATCATCGTAGATACCTATGGCGGCATGGCCCGGCATGGGGGCGGTGCCTTCAGCGGCAAGGACCCTTCGAAGGTGGATCGATCGGCGGCGTACGCGGCCCGCTGGGTGGCCAAGAACATCGTGGAGGCCAAGCTGGCCCGGCGGTGTGAGGTCCAGGTGGCTTATGCAATCGGTGTCGCTCGCCCGGTCTCGGTGATGGTGCAAACATTCGGGACCGGTGTGCTCCCCGACACGGAATTGGAGCGGATGGTTGATGAAGTTTTCGACCTCACGCCCAAGGGCATCATTGACGTGCTGAAGCTGAAGCGGCCAATTTACAGGCCGACCGCGAGCTATGGTCACTTTGGCAGGAAGCCCAAGAGTGGCGTATTCGATGGTAAGAAGGTCGACTTTTTCACCTGGGAGCAGCCCGACCGCGTGAAGGCACTGCTGTCGGCTGCCCGTTGAGGAGCACAATGACCGTCCAGACCGCCGTGGCGAAGTACGACATCAAAGATCTGACGCTGGCCGACGAGGGGAAGCGCCGAACCGAGTGGTCTGAGCGGTCCATGCCGGTCCTCCGGCAGATCCGTGCCCGCTTTGCTAAGGAGCAGCCGCTCAAGGGGATCAAGCTTTCAGCTTGTCTCCACGTCACCACCGAAACCGCCAATCTGATGGTCACCCTGCGGGCAGCCGGTGCCGAGATCGCCCTATGCGCCTCGAATCCTCTCTCCACCCAGGACGATGTGGCGGCGCACCTGGCGCGCGACCATGGCGTCCATGTCTACGCCATTAAAGGCGAGGATCACCAGACCTACTACACCCACATCGCCCAGGCTCTGGCCTTTGGTCCGCAGATGACCCAGGATGACGGGGCCGATCTAGTGGGCGCGCTGCATATGATTGCACTCAACCGGCTGGACGATCTGGCGCCACCGATCCGGAGCTGGGTCGAGGGGCTCTCGCAGGCCGAGCGGAAGGCGCTGGTCTCCGCCGTGCGGGGCTCGACTGAGGAAACCACTACCGGCGTCATCCGGCTCAAGGCCATGGCCAAGGAGGGGATCCTTCAGTTCCCGATTATCGCTGTGAATGACTCGAACACCAAGCACATGTTCGACAACCGCTACGGCACCGGCCAGTCCACGCTCGATGGGGTGATCCGCGCCACCAACCTGCTGCTGGCTGGAAGCACGGTCGTCGTGGCGGGCTACGGCTGGTGCGGACGTGGAGTGGCCAGCCGGGCACGGGGCGCCGGTGCGCACGTGATCGTGACCGAGATCGATCCGCTCCCCGCGCTCGAGGCGAGGATGGACGGCTTCGAGGTCATGGCGATGGCCGACGCTGCCAAGGTGGGCGATCTTTTCATCACCCTGACCGGCAACATCCACGTGATCAGGCCGGAGCACTTTTCGGCCATGAAGGATGGGGCCATCGTCTGCAATTCCGGCCACTTCAACGTCGAGCTCGACCTCGAAGGGCTGGCCAAGATCTCTACCGCGCGCCGGCACGTGCGTGAGATGGTCGAGGAGTTCACTGTGAAGGGCCGGCGCATCATGGTGCTGGGCGAAGGCCGGCTGATCAATCTGGCCGCGGCCGAAGGCCACCCCGCCAGCGTCATGGATATGTCGTTCGCCAATCAGGCCCTCGCGGCGGAAGTGCTGGCCAAGGAGGCGGACAAGATGGCGAAGGCAGTCCACCGTCTCCCGCCCGCGGTTGACCAGGAAATCGCTCGGCTCAAGCTGCAGGCCATGGGGATCGCGATAGACACGCTGACCCCCGAGCAGGTGCATTACCTGGCCAGTTGGGATGCCGGCACGTAAGCGGATGAGCCCATGATCGAAGTAACGGTCGCGCACCTTGGCCTCGATCGAACCACGAATACCCCGGTTGTCATTCTGCGGGAGAAGGACGGGAGTCGCGTCCTCCCGATCTGGATCGGACCGGCCGAGGCCAGCGCGATCGCGATGGAGCTGCAAGGGATGAAGGCCCAGCGCCCCCTCACCCACGATCTGCTCAAGCAGATTCTGGTCGGGTTGGGGGGCGATCTTCGCCGGGTCGTGATCAGCTCGGTCAAGGAGAACACCTACTTCGCCGAGCTGCTGATCCGCCGTGAGGACCACGTTTTTCAGGTCGACGCCCGCCCCTCGGACAGCATTGCCCTGGCGCTCAGGATGCGGGCGCCGATCTTCACCAGCGACCAGCTGCTCGATCAGAGCGGCGTCGAGACCGACGACCCCTCCCCCGATCCATCGCTCGAGGCGGACAAGCTGAAGGACTACCTCGAGAAGATGGACCCGCAAGATTTCGGGAAGTTTAATCCATAGCACGGGAAGGTTGGGAATGACGGGAAGGGCGGGAAGGTGGGCTCGTAATCACCTAACCGCCCTTGCTGCGTGCGCCATTGTACTGCTCCTTCCCGTCTTTCCCGTCCTTCCCGTCTTTCCCGCTTCAGCCCTCTCTGCTCAAGCCGTCCCCGTCCGTGGCGCCGTGCTCCAGGGCGATTCCGCGCCCGTGCCCGGTACCCGGGTGGTGTTGCACCAGGTGGGCCGGGCGCTGCAGGGGCCCCTCGACTCTACCAGATCCGATCAGCGTGGCCGCTTCAAGTTTTCCTTTCGTCCCGACACCTCCGCGCTCTATCTGGTCAGCGTACGCCACTCCGGCATCGAGTATTTCTCAGCGCCACTCCACACCAACCCCGCGCAGCCGGACACCGCGATTCGGGTCATTGTGTACGACACCTCCAGCACCGCCCCGGTGTCCCTGGAGGTAAGGCACCTGGTGATCACGCAGCCTGGCGAAGACGGCTCCCGAAATGTCCTCGACCTGATTGTGTTGCTCAATGGCGGACAACGCACTCGAGTGGCGCCCGATAGTGCAGGAGCCTCCTGGGGCGGGCTGCTGCCGAGCGGAACCACCGGCCTCGAGCTGGGAGAGAGCGACGTCTCCCCCGAAGCAGTAAACCGGCGAGGGGACTCGATCCTCGTAGCCGCACCGCTGGCTCCGGGCGAGAAACAGCTCACCCTGCAGTACGCGATTCCCGCGGGCCAGAGGAATCTCGAGCTCCGCTTTGCCGAACCGGTCCCATCCGTCAATGTCCTCGCCGAAGAGACGGACGTCGTGGTGAGCGGGGGCAGTCTGGCGCTTGCGGACAGCCAGGTGTTCCAGGGTCGCTCCTTTCGCCGCTGGACCGGTGACGCCCCGGCGGGCGGGACGCTGCGAATCGCGCTGCCTGGACGGGCTCGCGTGCCCGGGTGGCTGCTGCCGTCGCTGGTGACGGCGATTGTCGTCGTGCTGGTGGGGACCGCGTGGTATTTCCTGGTGCGGCGGGCTCGGGCTCCCGCGCCTTCCACGGCCAAGCTGCTCGACGCCATCGCCGCGCTCGATGCGCGCTACCTGGGACGGGAGGAGGAAACTTCGGCGGCGGATTGGGATTCCTATCAGACCGAGCGCCGCAGGCTCAAGGCCGAGCTGGAGGCGGCCCTTGCGGCGGGCGCGCCAGGCCGATAGACTAGCCGCTGCTGAACAACTGAAGACCACACGAACGGGGATACTCGGAAGCCGGTGCAAGTCCGGCGCGGCCCCGCCACTGTAACGGGTACCTGGCCCTTGCGGCCAGGCTCTCCACTCAGAACGCCACTGGGAAACCGGGAAGGCGAGTGGAGTCCCGAAGCCAGGAGACCTCGCCGTTCGTGCCACCATGAAGCCCTCGGGGGAGGGTTGGTGGCGTGCCCGGCAGCCTCATAGGCTCTCGCTCATCGCCCATCCTCCGAGTCCAGGAAGATGGGTTTATGACTTTAGGACGGGAAAGTCGGGAAAGTCGGGAAGGGCGGGAGAGGCGGGAAAGGTGTGCGCACCAGCACCGCCCTTCCAGCCGAGGTGCGGGACTTTCCGGTCATTCTCGTCATTCTCGTCATTCCCGTCCTTCCCGTCTTCTCCTCACCGCACTCATCGCCGCGGCCGCGTGCCGCCCAGCCCCCAGTGTCCGCACGGGCATCAGCGTGGTCGACGATGCAGGCGACACGGTCCGGCTTGCCGCGCCTGCCCGTCGCGTTGTCTCGCTTATTCCAGCGTCGACCGAGCTGCTCTTTGCACTTGGGGCCGGCTCGGCCGTCGTAGGACGCACCAGTTACTGCGACTATCCCGCCGCCGCCAAGGCCGTTCCCGATCTGGGCGACGGCATCAAGCCCAACATCGAAGCCGTCATCGCCAGCCGTCCGGACCTGGTGGTCCTCTACAACTCCGGCCAGAACGCCGCGGTGGCCGGGCGGTTACGCGAGCTGGGCGTCGCGGCGCTCCGGATCAATACCGATGCCCTGAGCAGCGTCCCGCGAGTAGCACGCATGCTCGGCCGGCTTACTGGCCGCGAGAAAGCAGCCGACTCGCTGGCCGCTGTGTTCGACACCGCCCTGACTTCCGCCACCCAGCCTCACACCGCTCGGAGACCCAAGGTCCTGCTTCTGGTATGGGAGCAGCCGCCGATGACTATCGGGCAGGGAAGCTTCCTCAGCGAGCTGATAGAGCGCGCCGGTGGGGAGAACCTCTTCGCCGACGTGACCTCGTCCTCCGGTGTGGTGAGCATCGAGGCGGTGGCCGCGCGTGACCCGGATTTGATCTTCACTACGGTGGAGGGGCCCTCAGCCTTCGCCACCCGCCCGGAGTGGCAGGTCGTGCGCGCCGTGCGCGAACATCGCTTCCTCCACGTGACCGGCTCCGAGTTCAACCGGCCGAGCCCGCGGGCACCAGACACCATCCGTCAGCTCAGGGCCAAGCTGAACGGGATCAGGCCATGACCGCTGCGCGCATCTGGGCCCTGGGACTCGTCGTCATAGCCTGCCTTTTGGTCGGCCTGAGCGCGGGCGCCGTTCCGATTCCTCTCAGCGAGGTCTGGGCCGGGTTGTGGCACGCCAACGCGGAAGCCTCCGCCATCGTGCGTGATCTGCGTGCTCCACGGGTGGTGCTCGCCTTTCTGGTTGGGGGCAGCCTGGGCATCTGTGGGGCGGCGCTTCAGGCCATGATCAGAAACCCGTTGGCGGAGCCGTACCTCCTTGGCCTCTCGAGTGGGGCGGGACTCGGCGCGGTCATCGCGATCGCCACCCGGGCGGGTGGCGCCTGGGCCGTGCCGGTGGCCGCCTTTGTCGGCGCCCTGTGCGCCGTAGCATTGGTCTACCGGCTCAGCCTGGTTTCGGGCCGGCGCCTCGATCCCCACGTGCTGCTGCTCTCGGGAGTGGTGGTAGGATCGTTCGCCGGCGCCCTGATGAGCGCCGTCATGGTGCTCTCCGATGCCCCGGGGGTCCGCAATGCCTTCCTCTGGCTGCTGGGCGGCTTCGGCACCGCCTCCTGGAGCGCCCTCGCAGTGTTTACGGTCTATGCCTCCGTCCCGGTGGCCGTGATCCTATTTCACGCCCGCTCGCTCGATCTGATCGCACTGGGCGATGAACCAGCCCACCACCTCGGCGCGGAGGTGGATCGCCTGCGCCGGGTGGTCTACCTCTCGACCGCGCTGCTGACAGCCGCAAGCGTCGCGACCTGTGGGATCATCGGCTTCGTTGGTCTGGTCGTGCCCCACGCGGTGCGAACCATTTTCCGGCCCCTGCATCGCACTCTTCTCCCGATCGTCTTCCTCGTGGGCGGCTGCTTCCTGGTGCTGGCCGATGTGGTGGCCCGGACAGTTGTGCGCCCGCTGGAGCTGCCGGTGGGGGTGATCACCGCCCTGATCGGCGTGCCGCTCTTCGCGCTTCTGCTGCGGCGGACCCTCCGATGATCCTCGAAGCTCGGGCGGTGACGGTGCGCTATCGGGCCAATACCCCGGTCGCGCTGGACGGCGTTGACTGCCAGGTGACGGGCTCGGAGCTGGTGGCCGTGGTGGGCCCCAACGGCAGTGGAAAGACGACCCTGGTCCGCGCGCTGTTGGGATTGCTTCCCCTGGA
Organism: Gemmatimonadales bacterium; assembly: GCA_035557715.1. GTDB lineage: Bacteria > Gemmatimonadota > Gemmatimonadetes > Gemmatimonadales > GWC2-71-9 > CAVVWJ01. Next base: position 208 of record DATMDQ010000097.1, on the reverse strand, counting down.
GCACGGAAGCGTGATGGTCGATGGCCGGCCAGTGGGAGCCTGGCCGCGCGGCGCCCTCGCCCGGGTGGTCGGCGTCGTAGGTCAGCAGGAGGAGGCGCTCTTCCGGCTCAGCGTGGCCGAAATGGTGATGCTGGGCCGTTACGCCCGACTCGGTCCGCTGGAGGCCCCACGTGCGGAGGACTGGAGCGCGGTTCGGTCCGCCCTCGAG
>DATMDQ010000096.1:0-7469 GCA_035557715.1 Gemmatimonadales bacterium | reverse complement strand
CGCGACATGAAGGACATCAAGCTCGAGCTTCGCCGCCGGGGCATCAATACCAGCTCGCCCCATCGGGAGGATGCCGTGATCGACATGGACGAGAAAGGGACTGAGTCAGCGCTCCGGATCTCGCCGCATTATTACAACACTCGGGAAGAGATCGATACCGCGGTGGAGGCACTGCGTGACATCCTGAACAAATAGATCCTTCGCTTCGCTCAGGATGACAGGCCTGCCGAGCTCTCCGCCTCCTTCAGGACCGGCTCCAGCACCTTCCACACCGTCTCTGCTATCATCCGCTGACCCTCGGCCGTCGGGTGGATGCCGTCCGCCTGGTTGAATCGTGGAATTCCGCCCACCCCATCGAGCAGGAACGGAACCAGCTCGGCGCCATTCTCGCGCGCGAGCTCGGGGTACACGGCCTGGAAGCGCTCGGTGTACGCCCGTCCATAGTTCGGCGGCAGTTTCATTCCTACCAGGACCAGCCTGGGAGGGGAGGTGCTCCGCTTTGCCCGGTCGAACACGGCCTGGATATTCGCTCGCAGCGAGTCAGGGGGGAGACCCCGAAGTCCATCGTTTGCGCCGGTCTCCACCACCAGGACCGCAACTGGTTCTCGCAGCAGCCAATCAATGCGCCCACGTGCTCCGGCGGAGGTCTCGCCGCTCACACCGGCATTCACCACCTGGAACCCGAGTCCGGCCGAGTCGATTTTCTGCTGGATCAGGGCGGGGTATGCCTGATCCGGCTCCAGGCCGAGGCCCGCCGTCAGGCTGGTGCCCAGGAAGACCACCGATGGGCGGGAGGCAGTGGCGGTGGGAGGTGTGGCGCCTTGCTGCGGTTCTCTGTCCCCCTGGTCGCAGCCGAAAAGACCCGCGACCAGGCCGATTATCGATAGGTACCTTGGTATCATTCGAAATGCACACCACTATGCTGCAATGCCAATCATTGTCCCGGACTTACCGATCCGGCGACCGGGATCTCACGGTGTTGAAGGATATCACCTTCAGTCTGGAGCCGGGCGGATTCCTGGCGATACTCGGACCGTCGGGAAGCGGAAAGACAACGCTGCTCGGTCTGCTGGCCGGACTCGATCAGCCCAGCGCGGGGAAGGTCTATCTCGACGGGCAGGAGCTCGGGGCGCTGAACGAAGACCAACGTGCGCGGGTGCGAGGCGAGAAGGTCGGCTTCGTCTTTCAGGCCTTTCAGCTCATCCCCACACTGACGGCGCAGGAAAACGTGCAGGTCCCTCTGGAGCTCGGGGGTCATGACGGGTCAGCGGCGCGGGCCCGGGAGCTGCTGGCCCGAGTCGGGCTCGGGGGCCGAGAGCATCACTACCCTTCGCAGCTTTCCGGTGGCGAGCAGCAGCGGGTAGCCCTGGCGCGGGGATTCAGCATCCGTCCCAAGGTGCTCTTCGCCGACGAACCCACCGGGAACCTCGACGCGAAAACCGGCGCCACGATCATCGACCTGATGGTCCAGCTGAACCACGATCTCGGCACGACGCTGGTTCTGGTGACCCACGATCTGGCCCTTGCCGCACGCGCCCGCCGGACGATTCGGCTGGCCGACGGTAGCGTGGTGGCCGACTCCGCCGCGTGACCCGTTTCGCTTTCGTCTCCCGGATGGCGGCCCGAGAGCTCAGGGCTGCGCCCCGCAGGCTCCTGCTCCTCATGGGCACCGTCGCGGTGGGTGTGGCGGCGCTGGTCGCCATCAACTCCTTCACCGACAACCTGCAGGATTCCGTCCGTCAACAGGCCCGGGCGCTGCTCGGCGCCGACCTGGCGCTGGTGAGCCGGCAAGCCTTCACCCCTCGGGTGGAAGCACTGCTGGATACTCTGTCTCGCGGAGCACGCCTGTCGCGCATGACCAGCTTTGCCGGCATGGCGTACGTTCCCCGGACGGCAGGCAGTCGTCTGGTCCAGGTGGCTGCGATAGAGGGACAGTTTCCCTACTACGGCGAGATACGAACCGAGCCTCAGACCGCCTGGAGCCGGCTGCAGAGCGGGCGCCACGTTGTGGTTGACCCATCGCTCCTCACGGCACTCAGTGCCGCCATCGGAGATACCATCGCGCTGGGCGAGGGCCGCTTCGTCATCACTGGCACGATTGAGAGCGCACCCAGCGACGCGGGCGTTCGCTTCGCCTTTGGACCCCGTATCTACATCCCTGCCCGCTATCTCGAGGAGACTGGATTGCTCGGGTTCGGGGCGCGGGTCGAGCACGAGGCATTCCTGGAGCTCCCCGGGAGCGTGTCGGCCCAAGCCCTCGCTGACCAATATCGGCCTGGACTCCGCGCCGAACGGGTCCGGCTCCGCACCGTCGCGGACGATCAGCGCAACCTCAACGACGTTCTCTCCAAGCTCACCGGCTATCTGGGTCTGGTCGCTTTGATCGCGCTGCTGCTTGGTGGCATCGGGGTAGCCAGCGCCATCGTGGTCTTTGTCCGCCAGCGCTCCCAGTCGGTGGCGGTTCTTCGCTGCCTGGGGGCGACGTCGGGCAGCATTTTCGCCATCTATCTGCTGGAGGCGGGAGTGATGGGGCTGGTGGGAAGCGTTGCCGGTGCATTCCTGGGTATCGGGCTGCAGCGCCTGCTTCCCGGCCTGCTGTCGGGGCTACTCCCCATCGATGTGACGCTGAGCCTTTCCTGGAATGCGGCCGTTCTGGGCATCGGAATGGGACTCTGGGTCGCGCTGGTGTTTGCCCTGCTCCCACTGCTCGCGGTTCGCCGGATATCACCCCTGTCCGCGCTGAGGCGTCCCTATGAAGCCGAACGAACCCCGCGAGATCGCTGGGTGATCCTGGCGCTGCTCCTGCTGGCCGGAAGTACCGTGGCGCTGGCCGCACACCAGACGGGAAGCTGGCGGCAGGGGGCCATCTTCGCGGGAGCGGTAGGCGTGGTCCTGCTGATCTTGTACGGCTCCGCGTGGATACTGATTCGAGGTATGCGGCGATGGCTGCCGGCCGGCTGGCCATATGTGTGGCGTCAGGGCTTGGCAAACCTCCATCGCCCCGCCAATCAGACGGTGACGCTGGTGCTCGCCATTGGATTTGGGGCCTTCCTGCTCGGCACTCTCTACCTGGTCCAGCACAACCTCCTCAGCCAGCTCCGGCTGACCGGCGGCCCAGAGCGCCCCAACCTGGTGCTCTTCGATATCCAGCCGGATCAGCTCGCGGCGGTCGAGCAGGAGCTGCGCGACGCGGGGCTTCCGCGAGCCCCGGCCACACCAATCGTCCCCATGCGAATTCGGTCGGTGAAAGGGCGCCCCGTCCGCGAGCTGCTGGTCGGCACCCCAGGGCAGGAACAGGATGGTCCTTCGGGTGGCTGGGCCCTTCGGCGGGAGTATCGATCCACCTATCGCGACTCGGTGGTGGCATCGGAGCGAGTGGTAGCGGGCAAATGGTCGAAGACGGGTGAGACGCCCACGAGGATCTCGGTGGAGCAAGGCCTAGCGGCTGAGCTCGAGGTAGCCGTTGGTGACGAAATCGTCTGGGACGTACAGGGCGTTCCGGTACCAACCCGAGTCGGCAGCCTACGTGAGGTAGACTGGGCTCGCTTCGAGCCCAACTTCTTCGTCGTGTTCGCGCCGGGAGCGCTGGAGGCGGCGCCCCAGAGTTTCGTCACACTCACCCGGATTCCCGACCCGGCTGCACGCGGACGATTCCAACGCCGCCTGGCCGAGCGCTTCGGAAATGTCTCTACCTTGGACTTGTCGTTGTTGCAGGAGGCGCTCGAGCGCCTGGTGGAGCGGGTGGCGCTGGCGATCCGTTTCATGGCCCTCTTCAGTCTGGGGGTCGGTGTGCTGGTGCTGGTTGGCGCTCTTGCCACCAGCCGGTTTCAGCGGGTGCGGGAGGGGGCGCTGCTGCGGACGCTGGGCGCAACACGGGGACAGGTGTTTCGGGTGGTGCTAGCTGAATATCTCTCGTTGGGTCTGCTGGCGGCCGCGGTGGCGCTGGTACTGGCGGCCGCTGCCGGGTGGGCGGTTGCAAGGTTCCTGTTCGAAGGCAGCTTTACCCTGCCGGTCTTCCAGATGGCCGCCCTCGCCCTCACGGTGGTGGCACTCACCGTCATGGTGGGCCTGGCAAACAGTAGGGACGTGGTTCGCCGCGCTCCACTGGAAGTGCTACGGCAAGAGTAGTAAGGCGGACAGCAGCTACCGCCCTACCGCCGTACCGGCGTACCGCCCTACATTCCCGCGGTCTACCTCTGAGGACTGAAGCCGAATGCTGCCAATCGACCTGACCGGAAAGCGTGCCCTTGTGGCCGGCGTCTCGGACGACGGCGGTTTCGGATTCGCCATCGCCAAGGCCCTGGCCGAAGCGGGGGCCACGATCTGTCTCGGCAGCTGGCCTCCCGCGCTGGGCATCTTTACCAAGCTGCTCGAGCGCGGAAAAATGGACGAATCGATGCGGCTGTCAGATGGTCGCCGGCTGGAGTTCGAACGGATTTATCCCCTGGACGCGGCCTTCGATACGCTGGCCGACGCACCGGCGGAAATCCGGGAGAACAAGCGCTACAAGGAGGTGGGCGACTTCAGCATTCAGGGGATGACGGAACGCCTGCGCACCGACTTCGGCGAATCGAGCCTTGATATCGTGATTCACAGCCTGGCGAACGCACCCGAGGTGAAGTCGCCGCTGGTGGACACCTCCCGCCAGGGATACCTATCGGCCATCAGCGTGAGCGCCTACAGCAACGTGTCCCTGGTGCGGCACCTCGCACCGCTGATGCGCGAGGGCGGATCGTTTCTCTCGTTGACCTACATGGCGGGTGAGCGGGTCATTCCGGGATACGGCGGCGGCATGTCCTCCGCTAAGGCGGCACTCGAGGCCGACACCCGTACCCTCGCCTTCGAAGCGGGCCGCCGCTGGGGAGTACGGATCAACGCCATCTCGGCCGGGCCCTGGGCTTCCCGGGCCGCAAGCGCCATCGGCTTCATCGACATGATGATCAAGTACACGGCCACCAATTCTCCCCTGCCTCGTCCCATCGAAGCGGCCGACGTGGGAAACACGGCCGCATTCCTGAGCAGCCCGCTGGCCCGCTCGATCACCGGCAGCGTGGTGTACGTGGACAACGGGTATCACGCCATGGGAATGGGCACCGAGCCGGAGAAGTAGCCTCAGCGCGCCTGCAGCACCGCCTCGATGACCTGAGCCAGTGCGGCCAGCTCGAAGGGCTTCTCGACGACCGGCCGGGGGGTGCGGATGAGAAAGTCGCTCAGGGCGGGTGACGCGACGTCACCCGTAATCAGAATGAGTCGGGAAAACAGGTCGGGACGATGCCGCGCCAGCCAGTCGTGAAGCTGATCACCGGAGCAGTGCGGCATTCGGAGATCGGAGATCACCACCTGATAGCCGCCGGGGGACGCCCGGTCCAGTTTCTCCAGTGCCGCCCTTCCGTCTTCAGCTTCATCCGCATGCCAGCCTCGCCGCCGGAGATAGCGAGCCACGGCGGTTCGAATCGTGGGCTCGTCGTCCACCACCAGCGCACAGCGCAGGCCGGCGGCGGCGACCGATTCAGAGGCTGCGCGGTTGGTTGTCACGAATTAGGGATGGAAGCGGGGATTGGGAGACGGCAGGGGAGCCGCAGGTACGATCTCCAGCTTCTTCGTATAATACTACCCTGATCCGGCCGGCTGGTAAGGCGCAGGTTCGCCTGGACTCCATCGAGGAGTGCGATCCACATGGCGGAGCTCGTATCCGAGTCCGATGGACCGATCCACCGGCTCACAATCAACGTGCCCGCCCGGCGAAACGCGCTTACCCCGGGCCTCGCGCGCGCACTGGCACAGGAAGTCGAGCGGCTCGAGCAAGTCGGCGAAACCCGAGTCATCCTGCTCTCGGGTGCGGGTGGCCACTTCTGCGCCGGCCTCGACCTTCACTGGCTCCGTTCTCTCGGCACCATCCCCAACGTCTCCGACCTCCAGCACGGCCTCAGTGACTTTCAGTCCGCCGTCATCGCCATCGTGCGTTGCCCGATACCGGTGATCGCCGTAGTGCAGGGTACGGCCGCCGGGTTTGGGTTCGACCTGGCCCTCGTCTGCGACATGCGGCTGGCGGGCTCCAGTGCGATCTTCAGTTCGGGGTTCGCCCGGATCGGGCTGGTGCCTGATGGAGGATCGACCTTCACCCTGCCCCGCCTGGTGGGCGTCGGGCGGGCGATGCGGGTGTTGATGACCGGTGAGCCCGTCAACGCCGTAGAAGCGCTTTCGATCGGGATGGTCGAGGAGGTGGCCGAGGACTCCAGCCTGGACTCCGCTGTACGCCGGACGGTCAACGCGTTGATCGAGTGCTCGGCACCCAGCATCCGCAGCATCAAGCGCCTCACTCGCGCCCCCGAGGTCGGCGCCCTGGAACAGGCGCTCTCCACGGAGGGAGCGGCCCAGTTGCAGGCCTTGCAGAGTCCCGAATTCCGCGCCCGCCTGGAGGCATTTGCCGCGCGCCTCGCCTCGCGCGGACAGCCAGCGTGAGCCAATCGCCGTTCAACGTATTCCGCCCCGACCTCCTGCGAGGGCGGGTGGCGCTGGTGACCGGAGGTGGAACCGGAATCGGTTATGGGATCACGGCGTCGCTGGCGGCGGCCGGTGCCGAAGTGGCGATCGCGAGCCGAAAGCCGGACCATCTCGAGCCCGCCGCAGAGCGCCTCCGGGCCGGCGGGGCCAAAGTCAGCACCGTCGAAGTCAATGTGCGGGAGCCGGAGTCGGTGGCGCGAATGGTCGGTCAGGTGGGAGAGAAGCACGGCCGGCTGGACATCCTGGTCAACAACGCGGCCGGGAACTTCTACGCACCCAGCGCTACGCTCAGCCCCAATGCCTGGCGGGCAGTGGTCGAAACCGACCTGTACGGCACCTTCTATTGCTGCCAGGCCGCGTACCCTCTGCTGAGGGCTCAGGGCGGCGGACGCATCGTCTCGATCTCGATGACGCTGCACTATCGTGGCTGGCCTCTGATGGCTCACGCCACCGCTGCCAAAGCCGGGGTGGACGCGCTCACCCGCACGCTGGCGCTCGAATGGGCCAGGGACAGGATCACCGTCAACGCCGTGGCGCCGGGACCGATTCCCACCGAGGGAGTCAAGAAGGCGTTCACCCCGCCCGGCAGTGACGCGCCTGACCTGTTCGGCATGGAGAAGTACGCCGCGGAATCGATCCCGCTGGGTCGCTGGGGAACGCCAGAGGACATCGGACAAGCGGTCACCTTCCTGGCCAGCCCCGCAGGGGACTGGATCACCGGCGCGATCATGGTGGTGGATGGGGGAGCGTGGTTGGCAGGCGGGGCGGCAGGGCAGCGGGACGGGTAGGTGGGACAGCGGGACAGCGGGTCAGCGGGTCAGCGGGTCAGGACGTAGCTTCTGGACAACGCGTCTGTTCTTCCACAAGTTGGCAGCTTCAGTCCCTACAAAAGGAATGGCCATGAAGATCGGCACCCTGGTTGTCGGCACTGTCCCGCTGTCTAGCTGTCCCGCTGTCGCCCTGTC
>DATMDQ010000095.1:0-27156 GCA_035557715.1 Gemmatimonadales bacterium | reverse complement strand
CTTTCGCTACCGGCCGGAGGGAACGGATATGGACGACCCGCGGCTCGATGATCTGAATGCCGCGCTGCTTGCCCGGGTGAACGCCACCCACCGGGTACACCTGACTCACACCCGGCTGGGCGGGCGCTATGTGATACGAGTGGCGATTGGCCAACGGCAGACCGATCGTGCACACGTGAAAGAGCTGTGGAGGCTGATTCAGGAGGCCGCCTCTCCTTAGAGCGCTTCCTTTTCCCGGGGACCCCAGATCGCGAGGGTAAATCCCGTGTTGCCCGCCGGACCGCCGCTGTATCTACCGCCTATCCGGCGAGGACGGCCTCATTGGGTGAGAGCATCGGCTGCAGGTAGCGGCCGGTGTGCGACTCCAGTACCTCGACAATGTCCTCCGGCGTTCCCTGAGCCACGACCCGGCCTCCGGCGTCGCCCGCATCGGGTCCCATATCGATGACCCAGTCGGCCCGCTTGATCACATCGAGGTGGTGCTCGATGACGACGACGGTGTGGCCCGCGTCGACCAGCCGGTCCAGCACATGGATCAGTACCCGCACGTCGTCCAGGTGCAGGCCGGTGGTGGGCTCGTCGAGAATGTAGAGCTTCCTTCCATCGCGCTTGCCCGCCTGCGTCAGCTCCCGGGCGATCTTGAGCCGCTGGGCCTCGCCGCCGGACAGGGTCGTGGCGGGTTGCCCCAGCCGCAGGTATCCCAACCCCACTTGCTGCAGCTGCCACAGCGCCGCGCCGAGCTTGGGCTGGTGGCGAAAGCGGGCGATGGCCTCCTCGACGGTCCATTGAAGCACGTCGTGAATCGACTTCCCCGAGATCCTGACGTCGAGCACATCCCGCCGATAGCGGGTGGCACCGCAGGCTTCGCAGGGCACGAACACGTCGGCCAGAAACACCATCTCCACCCGGACATGCCCGGCGCCTTCGCAGGTTTCGCAGCGGCCTCCCGGCAGATTGAAGGAGAAGGTCGCCGAGGTGTACTTGCGCTGGCGGGCCAGCGGCTGGCTGGCGAACAGCTCCCGGATCTCGTCGAAGGCCTTGATGTAGGTCACGGGATTCGAGCGAGGCGAGCGGCCGATGGGCGACTGGTCCACCAGCAGGACGTCCTGGAGCAGCTCCCATCCGGTGATCGAGGCGACCTGTCCCACCGGCTCGCCGAGATGGGACTTGGCGGAGTGCTCGCCCCGGAGCTTCGCCTCGAGGTTACGGTACATCACGTCATGCAGCAGCGTGCTCTTGCCCGACCCTGACACGCCGGTCACCGCGGTCAGGGTACCCAGGGGAATGTCGACGTCCACGTTCTTGAGGTTGTGCAGGTCGGCGCCCCGGACTCGCAGCCATTGCGGGCCGGCAGGACGGCGCACGCTCGGCACCGCGATGCGCTTCTTCCCCGTGAGGTACTGCCCGGTGAGCGACGCACGTGCCTCGGCGACCGGCCCCGCGTGCACCACTCTGCCGCCGTGCTCCCCGGACCCGGGACCGAGCTCGAGCATGAAATCGGCCTGCTGGATAGCCGCCAGGTCGTGCTCCACGACCACGACTGTATTGCCCGCGTCGCGCAGCCGGTGCAGCAGGCCCAGCAGGCGATCGGTGTCCCGCGGGTGCAACCCTACCGACGGCTCATCCAGGACGTACAGCGTGTCCACCAGGTGTGCGCCGAGTGCGTTCGAGAGTGAGATCCGCTGGGCCTCCCCGCCGGAGAGAGTGCGGGTCTGACGTTCGAGCGTCAGGTAGCCCAGCCCGACATCGCGAAGAAAGCTCAGCCTGGCGTCGATCTGATCGAGAATGAGCTGTCCCACCGAGCGTTCCCAGGGAGTGAGCGCGAGCTGCTGCAGCCACTGGTATATGGCGTCCACCGAGCGGTTCGCCACCGACCCGATGGTGTCATTCCCGATTCGGACGGAAAGGGCGTCGGGGTTGAGGCGGCTTCCACCGCACTCGATGCACGTCTTGGCCAATTGATACTGCCGCAGGAAGACCCGGATGTACTGTTTGTACCGCTTCTCCTCCAGTCCCTTCAGGAAAGGGTGGATGCCGAGGAAGCGCCCCTTGCGTCCATAGAGGAGCTCCCGGCGCTGGGTCGCTTTCAGCTTGGACCATGGCTTGTGGGCATCGGCGCCGATGGACCTGGCGAAGTCGAGCAGGATCCTGCGACGGGACTCGTAGCGCGGCTTGGTCCAGGGGTCGATCGCGCCTTCTACCAGGCTCTTGCCGGGATCGCAGATGATCAGCGAGTCATCATACTCCAGGACGGCGCCGAATCCATTGCAGTTGGAGCAGGCGCCGCGCGGATTATTGAAGGAGAACAGGGCTGGGGTGACCGTGGCGGCGGGCGTATCGCAGCTGCTGCAGGCGGGGAACTCGGTGAACCGGGTCCGCCCGATGATAGGCTGCCCTCCGTGCAGCACGATGGCTACGCCCCCACCTTCTCGAAAGGCGGTGGTGAGGGATTCCGTCAGCCGCGAGGCCGAAGGGGGCCCGCCCTCCAGCCGATCCACCGTCACCAGGAGATCCTCGACGGTGGTGAGGTCGAGCAGAGCGGGGATCTCGTCCAGGTGCAGCGGCACCCCGTCCGCCACAACCCGCACGAACCCCAGCGCGCGAAGATTCTCAACGACAGTCGCGTGGCTCAGCCGGGCCAGCGGCGGGAGCGGAAAACAGACCTGGAGCCGGCCGCTTACCTGGGCCAGAATGGCGTCGGTCGCCCCCTGGGGTGTGTCCCGGCGCACGGGCCCCCCGCAGACCCGGCAATGGCTTTTGCCGATGCGGGCCCAGAGCAACCGCAGGTAGTCATATATCTCGGTGGCGGTGCCAACCGTGGAGCGGCTGGACACGACCGGGTTCCGTTGCTCGATGGCCACGGCAGGTGCCAGCCCCTCGAGCCGGTCCACCAGCGGCTTGGGCATGCGATCCAGAAACTGCTTGGCGTAAGTCGAGAGCGACTCGATATACCGGCGCTGCCCCTCGGCGTAGAGGGTATCGAAGGCCAGGGTGCTCTTGCCCGAGCCCGAGGGCCCGGTGATCACGATGAGCGCGCGATGCGGCAGGTCGACGCTGATGCCGCGGAGGTTGTTCTGCCGGGCGTTGACGATGCGGATGACGGACATGGTTGGAAAATAGTCGCCCTTCCCGCCTTTCCCGCACTTCCACTAGTTTTCTCCTTCGATGCCCCTGCTCCTCACCCCCAAACTCCTGCTCCGTGGCTTCGAGATTTTCGTCGTTGCCTCGCTGGTGGGCTGGGGGATCACGCTTCTCTACGGCAACGACCTTCCCGCATTCCTCACCGGCTTTGGCCAGATCAAGTGGATCTGGGTGCTGGTCGGGGTGGGGCTCGCCTCCCTGGACTGGATAGGTGGAGGCCTCCGGCTCTGGGTTGTGGCCCGGCACATCTTTCCCAACCCGCCACTCAAGGGACTGATTCTGGCCGGAGGCATGGGGGCCTGGGCCGGCTACATCACCCCGCTCAACTCCGGAGCCGGGCCGACTACGATGTACACGATGCGTCGGTACGGCGTGCCGCTCCCGGTGGCGGTCACCTCGACGTTCATGAGCTTCGTCGCCACCATCCTCTTCTTTGCCATCGCGGGCCCCCTCGCCGTGTTCTTCGGGGCCGGCCGATCGCTGGGCCAGCGGGGCAATGTGCTCGGCCTCTCGCTCTTCGATCTCTTTCTCGGCAGCCTCGTGATCATCGCCGGCATCGGCGTACTCATGGCCGTCGTCATGTTCTTCCCCAAACTGGTGCGCGACCTGCTGCATCGTGCGGCCGAGGCCATTGGAAAGCGCAACCGGGGGGTGGCGGACCGGCTGGAGAAGCTGCGCGAGGGGATCGATCACGCGCATGAGAGCGTGGTCGCCTTCAACAGCCCGAAGGGCTGGCTGGCACTCCTCTGGGCCACGCTCCTCTCCGGCCCTTCTCACGCCAACAAGCTTCTGGCCGGGTACGTGGCGCTCCGAGCGGTGGGCCTTCACGCGAACTTCGTCGACATTCTGCTGGTCCAGACCCTGGTCATGTTTCTGCTGTACTTCGCGCCGACTCCCGGCGCTTCGGGCATCGGAGAGGTGCTGTCCGCCGCGGTGATGTCTTCCTATGTGCCCCGTGAGCTCACTCCGATCTACATCCTGATTTGGCGCCTCACCCTGAGCTATTTCACCATCGCGCTTGGCTTCCTGGTGTTCTCCGGCTGGGTTCGGCGGGGGCTCAAAGGGGTGGATGAGTCGGCGGTGGTGGAGCCCGCCGGATAGCATCTCCCATGGATCAGGACGAAGCGCTTAATAAGAACTATGACGCGAGGTTGCTGCGGCGGTTGCTGGTCTATCTCCGGCCCTACCGCGGCCTGACGACCCTGGCGGTACTCTTGCTACTGTCAGGGGCCGGGCTCGCCCTGGTAGGTCCGGCTTTGACCCAGCGGGCCCTGGACGTTGCCATCCCTGCCCGCGATACCGGCCTGCTGGGCACACTGGCCCTCCTGTTTCTGGCCGCGCTCATTCTCGAGTTCCTGGTCGAGTACGGCCAGACCCTGCTCACTACCTATCTCGGTCAGCGGGTCATGTACGACCTGCGCATGCAGATTTTCAGTCATCTCCAGCGCTTGAGCATCAGCTACTTCGACCGGAATCCGGTTGGGCGGCTCATGACCCGGGTCACCTCTGACGTCGAGACCCTCAACGAGTTGTTCTCGTCGGGAGTGGTCACCGTCTTTGGCGACGTGTTCACCCTGCTCGCCATCATGACCATGATGCTGTGGATCGACTGGCGTCTGGCGCTGGTCACCTTCGCCGTGATCCCGCTGGTGTGGCTTACGGCCCGGATCTTTCGCCGCCGGGTGCGGCAGGCCTTCGGCGACATCCGGGTGCGCCTGGCCCGGCTCAATGCCTTCCTGCAGGAGCGGCTCTCGGGGATGCGGGTAGTCCAGCTGTTCGGACGGGAGGCCGATTCGGCGGCCCGATTCGCGCAGCTCAATCAGGATCACCTCGAGGCTCACCGGCGCTCGATCACGATTTACGCGGTCTTCTTCCCGGTGGTTGAGCTGCTGACCGCCGTGGCCATGGCGCTGCTGCTCTACTATGGAGGGCTGCGGGCCCTCGGCGGCACCATCACGGTGGGTGTCCTGGCGGCGTTCATCCAGCTCACCCGTCGCTTCTTCCAGCCGCTGCAGGACCTCTCGGAGAAGTTCAACCTGCTGCAGAGCGCCATGGCGTCATCCGAGCGGGTGTTCGCGCTCCTGGATCAGCCGGTGACCGTGCTGGAGCCGGTCAATCCGGTGAAGCTGGCCGAGCCAGTTCGCGGTGAGGTCCGATTCGAGGGCGTGTGGTTCCGGTATGGTCCTGAGGGCCCCTGGGTCCTGCGCGACGTGTCATTCACGGCTTCGCCGGGGCAGACCATTGCGCTGGTGGGCCACACCGGCGCCGGCAAGACCACCATCGTCAATCTTCTCCTGCGGTTCTACGACCCCGACCGGGGCCGGATTCTGATCGATGGGGTGGACATCCGGCAGCTGGCCACGTCCGACCTCCGGGCGTTGATCGGCTTCGTGCAGCAGGACCTCTTCCTCTTTGCCGGGGACATTCAGCACAACCTGACGCTCGATGCCCCGATCCCACCGGAGGCCGCCCGGCAGGCGGCTCGCCGGGTGGGCGCGGATCGCTTCATCGAACGCCTTCCGGCGGGGTACGACCACCGACTCGGTGAGCGGGGGAGGAGCCTGAGCGTAGGGGAGCGCCAGCTGCTGAGCTTTGCCCGGGCGCTCGCGCTGAATCCGACGATCCTGGTGCTGGATGAGGCCACCAGCTCAGTGGACGCGCAGGCGGAAGGCCAGATTCAGGTGGCCATCGCGGAGCTCATGGCCGGGCGCACCAGCCTCGTGGTCGCCCACCGCCTCAGCACGATTCTCCATGCGGACGAGATCCTGGTGCTGCAGCACGGGGAGATCCGCGAGCGGGGAAGTCACCGTGAGCTACTCGCGCAGCAGGGGCTCTACGAGCGGCTTTATCAACTCCAGCTCAGCGGGCAGGCTGTTGGGCGCTAACCTCCATTTCCTTGCATGGTTATGAGTCGGGGGATACGTTACACGGCACTCGACTTTCTCCTCAGGATCAATCGATGATCCATCTCGAAATCGACGGCGAGCGGTACCCTATCGCCGCCGGCGAGACAGTCATAGGCTCGGCTTCAGACAGCACGGTGGTCCTCGACGGTGAGGGTGTGCGGCCCCGCCACGCGGTGGTGCAGGGCATGCCGGCCGGCGCGGCCGCTATTCGTGCCGCGGGGAGCGAGGCCGAGGTGCGGGTCAACGGCGTCCGCCTCGGTTCCGATCCGACGCCGTTGCTGCATGGCGACAAGATCGGCATCGGCAATCGCGAGTTGCTGGTCGTGGATGCGACTCGTGCGGGCAGCACCCAGCTGTTCGACTCCGGCGCCTTCGCCGATCTCGCGCCGCCGCCCGGCTACAAGGGGGCCGGAACCCGCACCGGTGGCCGCCTGGTGTGTCTCACCGATGGACGGGAGTACAGCGTGGGAGCACAGCCGCTCACACTGGGACGGGATGCGGGGTCGGATGTCGTGGTGGCGGGGAGTGAAGTGTCGCGCCAGCATGCCGAGATTCGCAACGAGCCGGACGGATACATTCTGGTCGATGTTAGCGTCAACGGCACGTACGTGAATGGTGAGCGCATCGGGAAGACCCACCGGCTGGCGCGGGCGGACGTGATCCGGATCGGCAACGATGAATTTCGTTTCTATGCCGATCCCGTGAGCTCTCCCCCGCCCGTGCCTGCGCCGGAGATCTCGCCCCCGGTTGATAACCCGTCGCGCCCACCGGAAGGAGCGGCTCAGCAGCTCTCCGATACCATGCATGGCCTGCCGGAGGAGGAGCCGGCGCGGCGAACTACGCCTCCCTCGCCGGAGGCCGCGCCACTGGCTTCCTTGTTGTTCCGGACCGGAGACTTCAAAGGCAGGCGACTACCGATCAAGGTGCCGGTGGTCAACATCGGGCGGGGCGACTATAACGACATCGTGATCGGCGATCCCAGTGTGAGCACCATGCACGCCAAGCTGCAGCGCAGGGAAGCGGTCTGGATCCTGACGGACATGGGATCCACCAACGGCACCTTCGTCGAGGGCCAGCGTCTCGCCGGCGAGGCTCCGCTCAGCCCGGGAACGACACTCCGCTTCGGGGACGTGATCGCGCTGTTCGAGCCGCTGGACGACAAGGTGCCGGCCGGCCGCAGCGGGAACACCCGGCTCATGGACCGGTTGGACCCCGACGCCGCGGCAGGAGACCCGCGGCAGACCGATAAGCCCAGGCCGCGACCGCCCCGGCGGCCGATCCGGATGGCGACGCCCCGACCCAAGGGCCCCTCGGCCGGTCTGGTGATGTCCCTGCTGATTCTGATGGCAATTCTCGCATACCTGTTGCTGAGCTGAAAAGTTCCGTGAACTTCACCTGCGCTGCCCGCACCGATGTCGGGATCGTCCGTTCGGGTAATGAAGACAACTACTTGATGCTGTCCGAGCACGGAATCTTCATCGTGGCCGATGGCATGGGTGGGCACGCGGCAGGAGAAGTGGCCAGCGAGATGGCGGTGAGGATCACCTCCCAGACCATCGGCTCCCTGCGAGGGCTGAGCGACGAGGAGGCGGGCGAGCGGGTGCGGACCGCCATCCGCACCGCCAACGATGCCATCTTCGAGCGCACGTTATCGGAGCAGGACAAGCGGGGGATGGGCACCACCGCAACCGTCCTGGTGCTGCTCCCGCAGCGCTACCTCATCGGCCAGGTGGGCGACAGCCGGGCGTACCTGATGCGCGAAGGCCGGCTCCACCAGCTCACCAAAGACCACTCCTATGTCCAGGAGCAGGTCGATGCCGGACTGCTTACGCCGGATCAGGCCCGGGTCCATCCCTACAGCAACGTGATCACGCGGTGTGTGGGGGCCGGCATCGATGTCGCGCCCGACATCTACTTCGGCCGCCTGGAGAAGGGCGACGTCTTGCTGCTCGCTTCTGATGGATTGACCGGGATGCTGGAGGACGAGCAGCTGGTCAACATCATGGGGTCGCAGGGAGGGCCACAGGCGTGGGTGGACCGGATGGTGTCGGAAGCCAATCGGCGGGGCGGGCTCGACAATATCACCGCCATCGTGATTCGGATCGACTCGGTAGACAGCGACACCGGCGAGCACCCGACGGTGTCAGCCGCCGCCAGTCAGCGGTCGTGATGCCCGGCACAGTCTCCCAGGCGTTTCCAGGCTACTCTCGCTGAACCGAAGCTTGGCGCTCCACCCCCCGCGGCACGAGGAGGATGTGTGGACGTACTGACCTGGATCATCGTTGGGCTGGTGGCTGGACTGCTGGCCTCCATGGTGATGGGCGGCATCGGCTACGGCATCGCCGGCGATATCATTGTGGGCATCCTGGGCGCCCTGCTTGGCGGCTGGCTCTTTGGCCAGATGGGCTGGGGAACGCCGTTCCCCGGAATAGCAGGAGCAATCTTCGTGGCCTTCATCGGTGCGGTGGTCCTGCTGCTGATCATCCGGCTGCTCCGGGGGTCGAGGCGCCGGGCGTAGGGCCGAGCTCCAGCTCCAGACGGATGTTGGCGCGGCGATAGCGGCCATCACTGGCCAGCGGTACCTCCACGAATCCGTGTTTCCGGTAGAGCCGGATCGCCGGCTCCAGCACCGTATTCGAGACGATCACCACCCGGTGGGATTGGATCTCCCTGGCGAAGGCCAGGGAGGCCTCCATCAGGAGGTCGCCGTACCCCCGGCCCCGGGCGGCAGGCGCCACCGCCATCTTGGCTATCTCGCACTCCTCCGCGCTATGCCGAAGAACCGCGCAGGTCCCCTGGACGTCGCCCCCTTCCAGCACGAAGAACACCTGGCCACCGGGATCGAGAATCTTCCTGCGAGGATCCCCCAGGATCTCCCGGTCGGCGGGCTCCAGGACGAAATAGGCTTCGATCCACTCGCGGTTCAGCCGCTCGAAGGCGCTCCGGAGCTCCTCGCGGTACCGTAGCACCTCTGGTTTCCGCGAATCGACACCTTCACCGCTGAGTCCTATGCTTTCCTTCATCCGCATTTCTCGCCTCTGCCTGCTAGCGATGCTGACCGCCTGTGCCCCCCGCTCCGAAGAGCCCGCCCCCGGGCCAGAGAGCCTGGCGCAGGTACAAGTCCAGAATCAGGGCTTTACCGACATGGCGATCTATGCCGTCAACGGCGGACAGCGAGTCCGGCTGGGACTGGCAACGGGAAATTCCACCAAGACATTCACCATCCCGCGATATCTAACGACCGGCGCCGGCCCGATCCGGTTTCTGGCCGACCCGATCGGCGGAGACCGCACCCCGGTCAGCGAGGAGATGAGCGTTCAACCCGGGGACATCGTGACCCTGACCATACCGCCGCGGTAGCGGCCAGGCTGGCGCCTAGTGTCGGGAGAACAGTGTGGTTGAACCATCGGCCTGGAACGAGACGACCTCAAAGTCCTTCGGCTTCACGCCGTCGGGCGCCATTCCCGGAGTGAGTGGCGGCATCTCGGGCACCGCCAGGCCTGCCGTCTTGGGCCGCTCGGCCAGGAGCCGGCGGATATCGGAGGCCGGCACGTGCCCTTCGATGAGATACTTATCGACGATGCCGGTGTGACAGGACCGGACCCCCCGCGGCACGCCCATCTCGTCCTTTAGGGTCTCCATTTCCTCGTGGTCGTGCACCGCGGGAGCGAAGCCATTGGCGCGTAGGTGATCGACCCACTTCGTGCAGCAGCCGCATGTACTGCTCTTGTAGACCGTAATCGGGGTCGGGGCCATGCCGCCCGGTAGCTGCGCCCAGAGCCGTGGGCCGGCCACCCCCGCCGCTGCCAGGCCGGCCAACTTCGTAAGGAACCCGCGTCGCTGCATCGTTCTCATGTCACTCACAAAAGGCTCACTCCTTCTCCGAGACGGCGCCTGACCTCGTCAGTCGGTAGGGTCAGCAGATCGAGTACGCGCCCCAGCGATCGGCTGGGTGCGCTCGCAACAAAGATACGAAGACGCCGGGCGCTCCGGTACAATTCATCGGCCACGCGAGGGAGTCCCAGTTGCCCCGCCCGGCCTGCATCGGTGAGCCGCTCGATCGTACCGGCCCGGGTGCGGAGCGGCAGGTCTACCCCCAGCATCGATGAGCGAGCCGGGAAGTCGAGCAGCAACCCCCCAGCAGGCAGCCCAACTTGCATGGCTACGGCGTCCTCTACCAGCTCCAATAGATCCGGATCCTCGGCCACCCAGGGCTGCAGACCCGCTGGTACATCGCTCGCCGGCAGGTCGAGCGCCCGCTTGTGGAGATGCCGTGCCCGAATTGCGACGGCAAGCTCGTTGCGATCCTGGCCGATGAGGGTTTCCATCAGGCCGTCATCGGTGGCCTCGGCTATGTCCTGCGGGGTGACGATTCCACGCCGGACTGCCCCCCGGACCGCCCGCTTGAACATGCAAGTGGCGGAGCGCACGGCATGGTGCCAGTAGACATTGCGGTACATCTGGTACTTGGCAAAGAGGAGCGACTCGAGAGCGCTGATGCCCTTCTCCTGCACCCCTACCTCGAGGCGGCCGGGAGCGACTTCGAGCAGGGTGAGCGAGGAGAGCAGCCGGTCTACATCCACCGTGCCATAGGGAACACCGCACATCCTGGCATCACGGCTCAGGTAGTCGACCTTGTCCAGGTCGATGGAGCCTGAGATGAGTCCCTGAAGCGGGCTCTTGCTGGTCCCGCTAATCAGCTTGCCGATCGCGCTGGGAAAATCGGGCCCACCGATCTGAACCAGCCGCTCGCCCAGCTCGCCCTCGGTGAGTTTGGCCACGCCAAGCTTCTCATGCGAGGGGAAGCCTGCTTCCTCCAGCGCGTGCGAGAAGGGATAGTGGCCGATGTCGTGGAGCAAGGCGGCCATTCGTACCGCGAGGCACTCCTCCGCGCTCACGGATCCGAGATCACCCAACTCTTCCAGCGCCGCGAGGGCCCGCCGGGTCAGGTGAAAGGCGCCGAGCGCATGCTCGAAGCGGCTGTGGGTGGCGCCGGGGTAGACGAGGAAGGTGTGCCCGACCTGGCGGATGTAGCGGAGGCGCTGAACTGCGGTGGTGTCGAGCGCGAGCAGCGCGGGGCGATCGACCCGGATGTTGTCCCAGAGCGGGTCCCGGATGATCTCGGGGGGGCAGGGGGGCAGCGGGGCGGCAGGGCGGAGGTCAATCTGCCCGGCTCGCGACGATCCGTCACTCTTACGAACTGCCCCGCCGCCCCGTCGCCCCGCTGGCTTCACACCACTGGGCCAGCCGCGGCCACCTCAGCCGGCACTTCCGCCCTGTATTGCTCGAAGTTCTCCCGGAACATCGTAGCCAGCTTCCCAGCCTGCGCATCATAGGCCTTGGGGTCGGGCCAGGTGGCTCGGGGCGACAGAACAGCCTTGGGGACATCGGGGACCGAGGCCGGAACCTGGAATCCGAAGACCGCATCGCGGGTGAACTTGCCACGGTCGAGCGCCCCGGACAGCGCCGCGCGCAGCATGGCCCGCGTATGGGCCAGCTTCATCCGCGATCCGGTACCGTAGGGGCCGCCGGTCCATCCGGTGTTCACCAGCCATACCTTGGCGCCGTGCTTCCCGATCCGCTCGCCCAGCATTCGGGCGTAGACCCCGGCATGAAGCGGTAGGAAGGGCGCTCCGAAGCAAGCGGAGAATGTGGCTGACGGCTCAGTCACGCCCCGCTCGGTCCCCGCTACCTTGGCCGTGTATCCGGAGAGGAAGTGATACATGGCTTGCTCGGCGGTCAGGCGTGCGATTGGTGGCATCACTCCGAACGCGTCGGCCGCGAGGAACACCACATTCTTGGGATGTCCGCCGGCACCGCTGGGCAGGTGATTGGGGATGGCATCGATCGGATAGCAGGCGCGGGTGTTCTCGGTGATGGTGTCAGCGTCGAAGTTCACCGCCCTGGTGGCGGGGTCGAGGACCACGTTCTCGAGCACCGTGCCGAACATCTGAGTCGCGTGGTAAATCTCTGGCTCGGTGTCCGGGCGGAGGCGGATCACCTTGGCGTAGCAACCGCCCTCGAAGTTGAATACTCCCCGGTCGCTCCAGCCATGCTCGTCGTCACCGATGAGCTGGCGGGTGGGATCGGCCGACAGCGTGGTCTTGCCCGTTCCAGACAGGCCGAAGAAGATGGCCGTGTCGCCGTCCGGCCCGATGTTGGCCGAGCAGTGCATGGGCATCACCCCCCGGCCGGGCAGGATGTAGTTCATGGCGGTGAAGATCGACTTCTTCATCTCGCCCGCGTACCGGGTACCGCCGATCAGGACCACCTGCTTGCCGAAGTTGATGACGATGAAGGTTCCGGTGCGGGTGCCGTGCCGCTCCGGGTCGGCCTGGAAATCGGGCGCATGCAACACGGTGAACCCCGGCCGGAACTGCGCCAGCTCGGCCGGTACAGCCCGGATGAACATGTTGCGCACGAAGAGCGCGTGCCACGCATTTGGGGTGATGAAGCGGACGGGAAGGCGGTAGGCCGGGTCGGCGCCGGCAAAAAGGTCCTGGACGAAGACCTCGCGTGCATCCAGATGAGCGCGCACGTCTTCCTGAAGCCGCTCGAACGCGTCGGGGTCGAGTCGCACGTTCTTCTCCCACCAGATCCGATCCGCCGTGCCCGGCTCCTCGACCAGGAACTTGTCTTTGGCCGAGCGACCGGTGTGGGGCGCGGTCACCGCTGTGAAGGCGCCTCGGTCGGTCAGGACGCCTTCGCCTCTGCGCACCGCGTGCTCGATCAGTGTCGGTGGTGTCAGATTGGCATGAATTCGGATGGGGAAAAGCCCGTGTTCTACCAGCGTGAGGGTCTCGCGCGGTGCTGCTGTGGTTTCGGCAGTCATGGGCTAAAGTATCGGCAGCTTCAACCCATCTTGCAACCTCACCGTGGAGCAGCTGTTAGGGTGGGCTCAGTATGGGAGGCGAGCTCGGCGGTCGCCCGGTCGCGCGGGCTGAGCTCAGCCACTACGGGATCGGCGAACATGATGTCCTCGGCATTCGGCGAGTGGGCGAAGATGCCCAGCGAATGTCCCACCTCGTGCGTCGTGGTGAGTGCCATGCACGCGTCGACACCGGGGGCGGCTGGGTCGAATCTGGGGTCCACGTAGACCCTGATTGGAGGGAGAATCTGGTGCCCGCTGGCATCGAGCTCGATGTCGGTGGCCCCCTGACATTCCGGCGCCATGAGGCTCTCGAGCCGGGTGACGGAGAGGCCGCCCTTGGGTGCTATTCCGCTGGCCACGATCACATCGGCGATGCTCGAATCGGCTACCAGCTCGCCACGGAACTCACCGTAAAGGAATGCGGCCTGCCATTGGTCGATGGCCTGCTGGACGTGGACCGGCAGATTCAGCGTGTCCTCGGCCCAGAACCGCACCGGCAGCCGGGCTTGCGGCCAGTGGAAACTGAGGGTGTCGGGGCCGCTTGCGGTGGCGACGATGCGCCGCCACTCATAGGCACCGCTCCGGCTCGGGGCCGCTATGTCGGCGCAGGAGAGCAGCACTGATCCACCAGCCAGACAAAGCAGGGGCAACCAGCGGCGTGGGTTCATCGGTGACCCCGCGCCAGTCCGATGGACACCCCGATTCGCTGAACGCCCTGACTCTGACTGAAGCCTCGAGCCTCCAGCTCGTCGGTCGTGAATCGGTGGAAGTCGTAGTGTAGCGATGCCATCAGGTCCCATTTAGTCATGATTGGCCGCCGGTAGTCTATCCCGGCGCCGGCGAGAAACCGGGTCGTGCCGCCGCGGAGAAAAATCCCCTGGTCCTCGGCAGGCAAATATCGCAGGAGTCCGACTCCAGCCCGCCAGCGAAGGCCATGCGAGACGGGGCCGTCCAGTCCCAAGGTGATCGTACCGGTGCGGAGCGTACCCAGGTCGACTGTCGTCCCGCCCTCCTCATTGCTCTGGTAGCCGGACGTAGCCAGAGCGAGCTCGAGGCCGGCCCGGTAGAGCGGCGCGATCGGAAGGGCCACGCCCAGCACCAGGGTTGGGGCCAGCTTCTGCCGGACCTCGATCTCGTTGATGATGTCGTCACGGACCAGGGCGGTGGCCCAGGTGACCCCGAGGCGGGCGCTGTAATCCACCTGGGCTTCAAGCGCGGTTGCGCCTCCGGCCAGGGTCAGCAGTAACGTCAAGGGAGCGCGCATGCCCGCAAGTATGGACGCAGAAGGTGAGGCGGTCAACGCGGCGGCCCTACTGCTCTGGCGTAGCGGCGCAGGCGGCGCAGCATCTTCCGATCCGCGGTGACCCCGTCATCGCCTTTCGGGGTTTCCAGAATCTTGATAGCACGCACCAGCCGGGGGTCGGTCATGATTCGGCGAAACGGCTGGGGGCCCAGGGAGCCCTCCCCGATCAACTCGTGCCGGTCGCGCCGGGATGCAAATTTTGTCTTGGAGTCATTCAGGTGGAGGCAAAGAAGGTTGTCCAGACCCAGGATCTCGTCCCAGGCCCGCCAGACTCCATCGTAGTCGCCGACCAGATCGTGGCCTGCCGAATAGAGGTGGCAGGTGTCCGCGCAGTAGGCAATGCGGGGTCGCACGTCGTCGGCGATCGCGGCGCGCAGCATGGCCAGTTCCTGAAAGGTGCTGCCCAGCGAAGTCCCACACCCGGCCGTGGTCTCGAGCAGAACCACGGGCGACTCTGGGACCAGCCTGAGGCAGCGGGTATAGGCCGCGGCGTTGCGGACAAGCCCTGCATCTCGATCATCGATATAGTTGCCTGGGTGCGACACCAGGTAGGGGATGCCGAAGGCTTTGCATCTCCGAAGCTCTGCCACGAAAGCGGCCTCGGAGCGTGCAGTTAAGGCGGGATCCGGTGAGGCCAGGTTGATAAGGTACGAATCATGCCCCACTATATTGGAGACTTCGCAGCGTTCGCACTCCCGCCGGAACGCGTCGTAAGACTCGGAAGAGATGCCCGGCTCGCGCCACTGGCTGGGCGTTTTGGTGAACACCTGGATCGCGGTTGCACCGATTACCTTGCCCCTGACTGGTGCCGTTTCGACGCCACCCTGGACGGATACATGAGCCCCCAAGCGCTCTGGTTGATCAGGCCGATGCATTTTCTCCTCTGTAGAACGTGAAAGAGGAGGCAGGGGAGGCTCTCGCTCGCCCGAGGGTACTTCTGGTCGGGGACCCCTCCGCCAGGCCGACGGGGCTGGAGCGCGCCCTAACCCGGGGCGGGTTCCACCCGGTCGAGCGCGACGATCCGTCAGCCGACCCCGAGGCCGATGCCATCCTCATAACCGTTAACGATATCGACCAGGGCTCTCTGGCCGAACTACTCCCGAATCCGAACCCGGGTTCAACCGGGGCTCCCCCTCGGATCGTCCTCATCGCCGCCCCCAACCGTGATGCGCCGGCTACCGCGTTAGCGCTGGGTGCCGCGGACGCACTTGCTGCGCCGATCCACCTGCCCGAGCTCTGCGCCCGGCTGCATGCCCGCATCAGGGACCGGCTGGACGCGGCCTTGGGGCCACAGCAGGAGCAGCTGCGGGAGGCGTCCCTGGCGTTCGCTCAGCCCGGCCTCGACCCCGACGAGCTGATCCTGGCGCTGGTTCGTCGGCTGGCTCGGACGTTCGACCTGGCGCACTGCTCCTTCGTCTCCCTTGCCCCCGGTGGCGAGAGTGGCCGGATCATCGCTGAGTTCCAGCGTCCTGCCCCCGATGCGGAAAATCTGGCGCTTAGCCGTTACCCGGAGATCGCCGAAGCCGTTCGCACCCGCCGGACGGTCGTGAGAGCGGAGCATACCAATCACCCAGGCCAGCCGCCACGCTCGGTCATCGTGCTGCCGGTCGAGTCTGGAGACCGAGTCGCGGGGGCCCTCCTGCTCGGCACCGGTGAGGCCCATCGTCGCCTAAGTCCGCTGCAGCTCGAATTTGCGGCCGGCCTGGCCCGCAGCGCGGCGGCGGCGCTCGACCAGAGCGAGCCGTCGCGGCAGGACGGACGAGATTTGGGTGACTACCAGGACGACCTTGCCGACTCTGGGACTGCCCAGGCAACACTGGACCGGCGGATGCGGGAGGAGTTCGAGCGGGCCCGCCGCTACTCACTCAGCTTCAGCCTCATCCTCCTGGGGGTCGACGAGCTCCGCGCGGTTCGCGAGCGCCTCGGCGTGGAAGCAGCCGAGAAACTCAAGGCCGACGTGGCATTGGTGCTCCGCCGGGAGCTCCGACTGCCGGACTTCGTGGTCACCTACAGCAGCAACGAGTTCGCCATCGTGCTCCCCGAAACCGGTCAGGCCGGCGCTCGGCAGTCGGTCATGCGGGTTCGGGAGCGCCTGGCCGTCGTGCCCCAGGAGAGTGATCCCCGTCTGGAGCATCCTCGCTTCAGCGCCGGGATCGTCACCTACCCGCATCCCGCAGTTTCGCAGACCGAGGAGCTGTACGCGATGGCCGAGGCGGCGCTGATGCGAGGGAAGGCGCAGTCGGGAGAGCGGATTGGAGTGGCGGTGTAGGTCCTACCTCCTCCTCAACCACGTCGTAGGATCCAGCGCGATCTGATTCTCTCCCCGAATCTCGAAGTGAAGGTGCGGCCCGTAGTCGGAATTCTGTCCGCCCACCATTCCCACGATGCCGCTCTTGCCGATCGACGCCCCGAGTTTCACGGCCGCGGTGGCAAGGTGCGAATAGACCGAATAGTAGCCGTTGCCGTGCTCGACGACGACGGTGAGTCCGTAGGTGCCGAACTGTCCCACCAGCCGCACCTTTCCCGCCTCCACAGCCTTCACCGGTGTCCCGACTCCGGCGGCGATGCCGACGCCGTTCCACCGGATGATTCCCCCGCTGGGAAGGGTATCGCGCCCGAACTTATACACGATGGCTCCCTCCACCGGCCAGTCTAGTTTTCCCAGGTCGGCGGTGGTGATCGAGCCCGGCGCGTCCACCGCGCCGCGGAGTGCGCCGCGGGCCAGCTCGTCGCGCCGGGCGCGCTCGAGGGCTGCCAGCAGGCCATTCAGCCGGGACTCGTCTTTCTGCAGCTCGGTGAGACGGCGCTCGGTGCTTCGGGCCGAGCGCTGCAAGGTCTGCAGCCGCCTCGAGCGCTCCGAGGCCAGCTCGCTGTACTTGCTGAACTCCGCCTCGCGCTCATCCCGGCGCCGGTCCAGCTCACTGCGGACGTTCAGAATGTTATTCCGCTGGGTCACCACTCGATTGCGTAGCTTCTCGACGTCGGTGACCAGAGAACGGTCCTGCTGACTGGTCAGGTACAGGTATTTGTACCGACTCAGCAGATCCCCGAACCCCTCGGCCGCCAGCAGTACCTGAAAGGTGTGCAAGGGCCCGCGCTTGTAGATATCGACCAGTCTCCGCTCCAGCACGGCGCGCCGCTCCGCCAGATTGTCCTGGGCCAGGATCAGCTCCGCGCTCGAGCGGTCGAGCTGCGAGGCCAGGCCGCCGATCTGCCGCTCGATCTCGTTGACGATCCGGTGGGTCGATTCCCGCTGCCGCTCCAGGTTGGTCAGCTCGTCGTTGACGTCGTGTACCTGGCCCTGCAGCCGGCGTCGCTGTTGCTCCAACCGATCGCGCTCCGCCCGGATCACCTCTAGTCGCCGACGACTATCGTCCAGATCCGGTGTTTCCTGGGCGTGCGCGGATATCGGTGACGCGAGTAGCACCATGACGCCGGCGAGCGGGGCAGCGGGGCAGCGGGGCAGGAGGCCTGCGAGGACGCATCGAAACGCGATGGTGGCGACCAGTTGACCGCCCCGCTGCCCCGCTGCCCCGCTGCCCCGCCTACACATGCCGAAGATGCCGCCCCACGCTCACCATGCTGCCGGCTAGCCCCAGCAGGATGCCGAACACGATGATCAGCACCATCTGCATCGGTTGGAAGAAGATGAGACCCGAAAGCGTCCCACCGCTGTTGTCGCGGAAGAGGACGTAGCCGGCGTAGCAAAGGACGAGGGAGAGCAGGCCGCCGAGCAGACCCTTCAAGGCGCCTTCCAGCAGGAATGGACCCCGAATGAACCAGTTGGTGGCGCCGACCAGCCTCATGATCGAGATCTCGCGCGCCCGTTGCAGGATCGTAAGGCGAATGGTTACCCCGATGATGACCACCGCGACCGCGGCGAACGCCAGCCCGATCACCAGACCGACGAGGCCAGTGAGGTTCCGCAGGGAGTCGAGCTTCTGAACCCACTCCCGTCCGAAGCGCACATCGTCGATGAACCCGAAGCCCCGCAGGCGCTGGGCTACCCGGGCCACGGTTGCGGCGTCGCGATGGCCGTCCTTCATCCGGACCTCGATCGACGCAGGGAGGGGGTTCACCTGCAGGTCTCTATAGGCGTCCCGGAACTCGATCAGCTCGGCTCGGGCCTGCCGGAGTGCCTCCTCTTCGCTCACGTAGCTCACGTCGCTGACCTCCGGAAAGGCCGAGATGTCCTGGGTGGCGATGGCGATCGTTTCCGCCGGCGTGCCGCGAAGGATGTAAGCGACGATCTCGACTCTCTCTTCAATGCCGCGGAGCGCCGCGCGCAGGTTGACCGCGACGAGACCAAAGAGCCCGACGGTGAAGAGCGAGAACGCGATGGTGGTAACCGAAAGGACCGACAGCAGCGGCGCGCGGCGGAACGACAGCAGAGCCTCGCGGGTCAGAAGCTTCATCGGGCCTCTGCCGCCGCTTCGTCCACGTCGCTGTCGTAAACCAGGCTGCCATCGCGCATCTCGATGGTCCGGTAGACGGTCTGGCGGACAAGGTCGAGGTCGTGCGTGGCCATGACGACTACGGTGCCACCGTTGTTGATGTCACGCAGCAGCTGGAATACGCCGCGGGTGGCCCGCTCGTCGAGGTTGCCGGTGGGCTCATCCGCCAGCAGAATGGCCGGATCGTTCACCAGGGCTCGGGCGATAGCCACCCGCTGCTGCTCGCCGCCCGACAGCTCGCGAGGATACGCCCTACCCTTCGCCGAGAGCCCCACCTGGGTGAGCACCCGCATCACCCGGGCTGCGATGGTGTCGGTGCGCGCCCCGGTGACTTCGAGCGCAAAGGCGACGTTCTCCTCAGCGGTCCGGTCTTCCAGCAGCCGAAAGTCCTGAAACACTACCCCCAGGCGCCGCCGGAGCCGGGGCACGTCATCGGCCTTGAGCGTGCTGACGTTGTAGCCGGAGACGCGCACCTCGCCCCCGCTCGGCCGCTGCTCGCCGAAGAGCAGCTTCATGATGGTGGACTTGCCCGCGCCAGAATGGCCGGTCAGAAAGACGAACTCGCCCTTGGAGACGTGAAAGGTCACGTCCTTCAGGGCCATGGCACCGTTGGGATAGGCTTTGTAAACGCTGGAAAAGCGGATCACGGCTGGAAAAGTAAGGTGAGAGGTGAGAGGTGAGAAGTGAGAGGGGGGTTCTGCGAGCCTGTCATCCTGAGCGTAGCGAAGGATCTACCTGACGAGAATGAGAACCTTCTTACTTTTCACCCCTCACCTCTCACCTCTCACCTCTCCCCTCTCACTTCTCACTCCCTTTAAGCCCCTGCTCCAGATCCGCGATAATGTCGGCCGCGTCCTCGATCCCGCAGCTGAGCCGCAGAAAACCGTCCGGAATACCGATCTTGGCCCGCCCCTCCGGGCCGATGCTCTTGTGGGAGGTAACCCGCGGCTCCGACACCAGAGTCTCCACGCCGGCCAGGCTGGGTGCATGGGTGACCAGCTTGAGCCGTTTCAACAGTCGTTCCGTTGCCTTCGTCCCGCCTTTGATCTCCAGTCCCACCATTCCACCGAAGCCGGCGAGCACCGACTTGGCGTGCGCGTGATCGGGATGAGACGGCAGGCCAGGGTAGTGCACCTTCGAGATGCCCGGGTGCTGCTCAGCCCACTGCGCCACGGCCATGCCGTTGCTGTTGTGGCGCTCCATCCGGACCGCGAGGGTGCGCATGCCCCGATCGACCAGCCAGGCGGCATGGGGGTCGATGGCCTGGCCCCACAGGCGCATGAGCCGGTTGACCTCCTCGACAAATGATGCGGTGCCGGCCACCGCGCCGGCGATCACGTCACTGTGGCCGTTGAGGTACTTGGTGGCGCTGGTGATGACGACGTCGGCACCGTGCTCCAGCGGCCTGAAGTTGATCGGACTCGCAAAGGTGGCGTCTACCAGCAGCGCTAGGCCGTGCTCTTCGGCCAGGTAGGCAATAGGGGCGAGATCGATGACCCGCATGAGCGGATTGGTTGGGGTCTCCACGAAGATCGCGCGAGTGGCCTTCCGCACCGACTTGCGCCAGAGCCGGACCTGGTCCGGCCCCACATAGGTCACGTCGATTCCCAGCCGGCCCAGCTCCTCGTCGAACAGGCGCTGCGTTCCGCCGTAGATCCAGGTGCTCGAGATCAGGTGATCGCCGGGGCGCAGCACCGCGAGGTGCGCGAGCGCGGTGGCGCCCATTCCGCTGGCGACGAAGATGGCGGACTCGGCTTTTTCCAGGAGGGCGTACTTCCTGGCGAGCTCTACCTGGTTGGGGTTGTTCCCGTAGCGGCTGTAAAGCACCTCGTCGTCGGTGCCGATCGGGTTGACGAAGGTGCTGCTCTGGTGGACCGAGGGGGCCACCGGGCTCCAGTCGGGCCGGCGGTGGGGAGTGCCATGGATCGCGATGGTCGAAAGGCCCAGCCCGGGCCGGCTCATGCGGTCTGGAGCGGATAGTAGAGCTCGCCCACGGGCCGGACCAGGCGGCGCCGAGTCAGATCGCCAAGGGCTTCGCGACTGCGGGATTCGGACCAGCCCAGTGCCTGGGCCAGGCCGGAGGAATTCAGCGGTCCAGTTTCGGAAATGTGGGCGAACGCTTCGCGCGCATCGGCTTGGACCCAGCCGAGAAGCCGCGGAGCCATACAGCCCGGCGGAACCGCCGCGATGGCGAGCCGGTGATGGGTGAGGACGTGGTCGATCGCCTCATGATGGTCCTCCCGCAGGCCCTGCAAGACCAGGAAATATGCGGTCTGGGGGGTCAGGAGCAGCTTGGCCACGACCTCATCGGCGCAGCTCAGGTCGACCAGCTCGATCTCCGAGAAGTCCAGGAGGGCGGTCAGGCCATTGGAGAGCGCCAGCGTTGCCTCGATCCGGACGCGAACCGCCGCTCCGGTAGGCCGGGTGACGAGGTTGCGATACGGGGCTGCGACAGCCTCGCGCAGCACGTGCCCCATCTGGATCGTCTGGATCACCGTGATTTCGGGTCCTGGGCCGGAATGATGATCTGCACCTGGGCTCCGGGAAACGAGGGAAGGTGGTCACTGAGCGGAATGTCTTCGTCCCATGGCGGCACGATCGACAGCCGGGCGGTACCGCTACGAATGGAAATCTTTCCCTCCCACTGGTCGAGAAAGCGTTTGATGAAGGCGAGTCCCTGGCCGCGCCCGGGGTCGCGGAAGCGGCTAACGCCCTGAATCAGCGCCGCTTCAAGCGCCGCACCGTCTCCCCACCGCTCACCGAAGCGCTTGGCATGGGTACTCTCGAGGGAGCGGCGAAAGCCGACTCCAGCATCGCTGACGGCGATGACGACGACCCGGCGGCCCAGCCGGCGACGGAAAGTATAAGCTTGAACCGCCACCCAGCCACTGGTGCCGGCGTGCTCCACAATATTCTGGCAGGCCTCCGAAAGCGCCATACTGAATCGCAGCGTGGCCTTCATTTCGAGGCCCAGCTCGCCGTGGAGTATGCGGGAGGCTCCCTCGGAGATCTTGTGCACCACTCCGTGCACATCCTCCGAAGCGCGCACTGGGGTCACATCGAGCAGGACGTCCGAAGGGCCGGTGGCCCCGCTCTTGGGCACCTTGCCGTGGAGCTCGAACAGCTCGGCTGCCTGAGTGAAGAAACCGGCTCGCGCCCAGTAGCGCTTCACCTCGTCGCTGGTGGGCACGGTGAGCAACGGCTTCTCCCGCTTCGCTTCGGCCAGCGCTTGGCCCGCTGTCAAGATCCCAATCAAGCCGTAGGGGGAGGCCCACTGCGTGCCACGGGCATCGATCAGCACCTTCTCCGCGGGAGGCCATTCCCCGAACCCGGCGGCAAAGGTGTCGAAATTCCGGTCGTCGAAATGGGTCGGAACCTCGATGACTCGGGTCACGGCGTCACCAGCTCACCGCGAAGGTGGCTCACCAGGCCTCTCGCACCACGAAAACCCGCGTTTCGCGCCCCCAGGGCTGTGGCGTGGCGGAGCGCGGCTTCAACCGACTCACCGGCCAGGAGCCGGGCGAAGGCGGCCGCGCCGAAGACATCGCCGCATCCGGTGGGATCGAGCGTTTCGATGGAGGGTGCCTTGATGAGCGCGCTTCGAGTGACATCCAGCCTCCCCGCTTCCCCGCGTCCCCGCGTCCCCACCAGTCCGTCAAACCCCGGCGCCGCCACGTACGCCACTCCCCGCGGGCCGAGCGTCACGGTGAGCAGAGAAACACCCGCCGCCAACGCCTGTGCCGACAGCGAAAGCGGATCGGGCGACAGCTGATTCATCTCGTCCTCATTCAGCTGGACCAGATCGAAGCACCCAAACCAGTCAGCCGCATGTGGAAGCGGCTGGAGCACCCGCATCCCATCCTGCTGCATGCCGAGAAAGAGGCTGTGAAAGTCCGCGTAGATCGGTCCCCGGAAGCCCTGTCGCAGCGCCTGCGCGGTGCCGAGACACAGCTCGAAGCCGGAGATGAAGTTGAGGTAGATGGCGTCGAGGTCGCGCACCATGGGGCCCAGCTCGGCCCAGGTCCACCCGGGCACACCGCCCGCCATTCGCTCGCAGCGCCGCTCGCTCGACTGATAGTGGAGCACGACGCGGTTGTTGGGCGCGGTCACTTCGACGCACCGGCCCCCGGGCGCGAGGTGTGACAACCCATTCAACAGCTGCTGCGCCTCGCGGCTGAGGTCTCGCCCGACCTTGATGAGTGGTACGATCTGCCAATCGGGCGGCAGGCTGGCGTCCAGCCCGGCCAGAGCATACGCGATCCCGCCCCATTCCTCGACCGGCGGCGCGAGCGGATCCCGCCCGTAGATGAGATCCCAAACCAGCGAACCAATGATGCCGACCTTAGGCACGCTGATCCAGGAACGTCTTGGCGGCTCCGTAGACCCCGGCGGTGCCGGTCAGCTCACACGGCACGATGCGGCACACCTCCACCGCCGGCTTGAAGGCGCGGCGTGCCACCTCACGCCGGAGGGGCACAAACAGATGGTCGCCTGCCAGGGTCACCCCGCCGCAGACGACCACTGCCTCGGGATTAAAAATGTTGACCAGGTTGGCGATGCCGATACCCAGGAACTTGGCGGTATCGTTGACCACCTGCGTAGCGATTTCGTCGCCGTCGTGCGCGGCCTGGTAGACGGTCTGGGCGGTGATTTTCTTGAGGTCTCCCCCGACATAGCTGGTGAGCCGGCTCTCCGCCCCCGCCTTGATCTCTTCGCAGGCGCGCAACGCGATGTTGGGTCCGGAGGCGTAGGCCTCGAGGCACCCGTAGTTGCCGCATTTGCAGCGCCGGCCCTCGGTGTCGATGGTGGTGTGGCCGATCTCGCCGGCACAGTCGGAAGCTCCGTGGTAGAGCTTGCCGTCGAGGATGATTCCTCCGCCGATGCCGGTGCCGATCGTGATTCCGATGGCGTTCCGGGTCCCGCGTGCGGCTCCCATCCACCATTCGCCCAGGACCGCGCAGTTGGCATCGTTGTCCAGCGCGGCCGGGAGCTTCAGCCGGTCGTGTATGATTTGACGAAGCGGGAGATTGACCCAACCCAGATTCGGCGTCAGCAAGACCACGCCGCTCTTGGTGTCGAGTGGTCCCGGCGCCCCCACGCCCACCCCGATGATCTCGGCACCGGGGTATTCCTTCATGGTCCGCTCGATTGTTTGCTTGGCGAGGGCGATCAGCCGGTCGAGAACATCGCGCTCCCCGGCTTCCGCGCCGGTCGGCTCGCTGCCGAGCGCGCGCAAGACCGACCCGTCCTCGGCCACGCTGCCGACGACCAGGTTTGTGCCACCGATGTCAATTCCGAGGACAAATCGCACCGGACTCCTCCACCCGTGTGATGGCGGCCAGCGCCGCGGCTACGGTTTCCACTGTCAGGTCCCGCATACAGCGATGATGACCCAGCGGGCAGACCGGCGGCCCATGCCTGGAGCAAGGCCGGCAGGCGAGTCCGTCCCAACCCAGCGTCACGTCCCTCGCCCGCCGGGGGCCGAAGCCGAACTCCGGTACCGTGGGCCCGAAGAGAGCCACGATAGGGGTTCCTACCGCAGTCGCGAGATGCAACGGCGCCGAGTCGTTCGTCACCAACGCTGCCGCACGTTGGATGAGGGCTGCGGAGGCCCGCAGGTTGAGCTCGCCCGCGGCGCTCACTGCTCGGCCCGGTGCCGCCGCCACGATGGCATCGGCCAGAGGCCGGTCGTCACCGCCGCCAACGATCACGCAAGGTCGGTCCAGGCCCGCCGCCAGCTCAGGGTAGTAGGGCCAGCGCTTCGTACCCCAGATCGAGCCGGGCGCGAGCGCGATGAACCTGGAACTCACTCCATGGGCAGCCAGCCAGTGGTCGGCCGCGGCATAATCAGAAGGACTCAGCGCCAGGCTGACGCTCGGTGCCGATTCGGCCGATCCGGCAAGCGTCAGCAGCCGCTCGACCTCATGGCCCTCGCGGGGTCGCGGCACCCGCCGGGTGTAGGTGATCGCGGCGGTGCTGTCGGCAAAGCCCACCCGCTCCGGCGCACCCGACACCATCGCCAGCAAGGCCGAGCGAACCGAGCGGTGGGGCAGATAGACAGTCGCGTAGCGCCGCGCGCGAAGCTCCGAAGCGATCTGGTGTAGCCCGCGCCAGCTCTTGCCGGCGCCATGCTTATCGTAACGAATAACCGACCGCACCGCTGGATGCGTCTCCAGCAGCGTCGCCGCCGCCGGCGTGGTCACCACATCCACCGGTCCGTGACGCTCGGCCAGCCGCGAGAGCAGGGGCGTGGTCAGGACGACGTCGCCGAGGAAGGCGGTCTGTATAACCAGACAGCGTGAGCGGTCAGCGGTAAGCGGTAAGCGGGAGGTCCCGGTACCGGTCACCGATCTCGTGTCTGAGGACAGAGCTTGCTGTTCCCGCTCACCGCTCACCGTTCACCGCTTACGCTGTTAGTCAACTTGCAGGACAGCCAGAAACGCCTCCTGGGGGATCTCCACGGCGCCGATCTGCTTCATCCGCTTCTTCCCCTCTTTCTGCTTCTCGAGCAGCTTGCGCTTGCGGGTGATGTCTCCCCCGTAGCACTTGGCCAGCACGTCCTTCCGGAAGGCGGAGATGGTCTCGCGAGCGATGACCTTGTTCCCGATTGCCGCCTGGATCGCCACCTGATAGAGCTGGCGGGGAATGAGCTCCTTGAGCTTCTCCGCCACCTTGCGGCCCCACTCCTGGGCCTTGTCAGTGTGGATGATGACGCTGAACGCATCGATCGGATCACCGTTGATCAGCATATCGAGCTTGACCAGGTCCGACTCCCGGTAGTCCGCCGCCTCGTAATCGAGCGAGGCGTACCCGCGGCTCAGCGACTTGAGCTTGTCGTAGAAATCCAGCACGATCTCGCCCAGAGGGAACTCGAAGTCGAACTCCACCCGGGTAGGGTCGATGTAGTGCATTCCATTGTAGATCCCCCGCCGTTCCTGGCCCAGCTTCATGATGCCACCGATATACTCGGCCGGGGCCATGATGCGGGCCTTCACGTAGGGCTCGTCGATCCGGGCGATGTTGGCGGGGTCGGGGAGGTGGCTTGGATTCTCCAGGAGAATCTTCTCGCCGTCGGTCTTGTATACGTGGTACTCCACCGTCGGCACCGTGGTGATCAGGTCGAGGTTGAACTCCCGCTCCAGGCGTTCCTGCACGATCTCCATGTGCAGCAGCCCCAGAAAGCCGCAGCGAAAGCCGAAGCCGAGCGCGGTGGACGACTCCGGCTCATAGTTGAGGCTGGCGTCGTTGAGCCGGAGCTTCTCCAGCGCATCGCGCAGCCCCTCGTACTGCTCCGAGTCGGTGGGATAGATGCCGGCGAAAACCATGGACTTGACGTCGCGGTAACCCGGCAGGAGCTCAGTCGCCCGGTTCGCCGCATCGAGAATCGTGTCGCCCACCCGGGCGTCGCGCACGTCGCGCAGGCTGGCGACGAGATACCCCACTTCGCCCGCTGCCAGCTGATCGGTGGGATGCTGCCCCAGCTGGAGGTACCCCACCTCGTCGACGTGGTGGACCTCGGTCGGGTTTGCGCCGAAGACGATCTCGGTTCCCTCGCGCACCACGCCGTCCACCACCCGGATGCTGGGGACGGCCCCGCGGTAGCGGTCGTAGTAGGAATCGAAGATGAGCGCCCGAAGCGGGGCGTCCGGCTTGCCCCGGGGAGCCGGCACCCGGGCGACCACGGCCTCGAGCAGCTCGGGCACCCCGGTCCCCTCTTTGGCCGAAACCGCCAGAATCTCCTCCCGCTTCGCCCCGATGAGGTTCATGATCTCCTCGGCTCGCCGCTCCGGCTCAGCGCCGGGGAGGTCGATCTTGTTGAGCACGGGGATTACTTCCAGCCCGGCATCCATCGCCAGAAAGAGGTTGCTCAGCGTCTGGGCCTGGATGCCCTGCGAGGCATCGACCACCAGGATGGCGCCTTCGCACGCGGCCAGGGACCGTGATACCTCGTAGGTGAAGTCGACGTGTCCCGGAGTGTCGATCAGGTTGAGCTCGTACTCGACTCCGTCCCTCGCGGTGTAGCTCATCCGGACGGCGTTCAGCTTGATCGTGATGCCACGCTCACGCTCGAGATCCATGGTGTCGAGCAGCTGCTCACGCATCTGCCGCTTCTCCACCGCACCGGTGGCTTCGATCAGCCGGTCGGCCAGGGTGGATTTGCCATGATCGATGTGGGCGACGATGCAGAAGTTGCGAATTCTGGCCTGGGACATGGGGGGAAGATAGGTGGGGAAGCGGGGAAGCGGGGAGGCGGGGAAGCAAGTACACTTTATCGCCATGGCGACTACCACCCCAGCTCAGACTCGAGACTTCCCCGCCTCCCCGCTTTCCCGCCGTCGACGCATCTCGACGGACGACCTCGGCATGCTGCTGGTGTGCCTGATCTGGGGCTTCAATTTCAGTATCACCAAGTCGGCGTTCGACCAGCTCCCGCCGCTCGCCTTCACCGCAATCCGATTCGCCATCTCGAGCGTCCTGCTC
>DATMDQ010000094.1:0-72294 GCA_035557715.1 Gemmatimonadales bacterium | reverse complement strand
ACTGTGCTCGCTTTCTGATGAAGTCGATTCACCTACCTGCATATGATGCGCATCATATTTCTGAGCAAACGCAACCCGCAGGTCCCAATCCACAGGTATCAGTCTCTCGGGGTGAGGTGGTTCAGTGCGGCCCGGCGGACCACGTCGGAGAGCTTAGGGTCATCCACAGCGCGGGCCAGGACCAGCGCGCCGAGCGCGGTGGCTACGGTAACGAGTGCGCGCTCGTGCGCCCCCGGCTGCCCCCAGTCGGGCGACTGGCGGGCGACCAGATCGATCATCTCCTTGATCCGGCGGGTGGCGGCCCGGCGCACCTTGGCCGACTGGCGTGGCATCTCCGAACCGAGCGCCGCGACGGCGCACCCGGTCTCCGCGCTTTCCACGTGCTCCTTTGAGAGATAGGTGCGGAGCATGGCCTCGAGCGCCTTCTTGGGCGTTGCCTCGGCGGCGACCCGCGTCAGGAAGGCCACTGTGTCGGCGCCGGCCCGGTCGGCGGCCTCGGCCAGCATTCCCTCGCGCGACTCGAAGTGAGCGTAGAAGCCGCCGTGCGTGAGCCCGGCCTCCTTCATGATCTCGGCCACGCCGGCGCCGGCGTAGCCGCTGCGCCGGATGGCGCGGGCGGCGGTCTCCACAATGCGCTCGTGGGTGGCTTCCTTGCGGCTGGGGGCGAGTTGCCTCGAGGTGGCGGCGCTCATATGATGATCATCATACAGACCTGGCGACTCGAGCGCAAGGGGTACGCGACCGGCCGGCTACTCTGCTCCGCCATGAGCCGTAAATAGGGAAAGCGCCGCGACCGGGGAAATCCGATGCGGCGCTTTCAGTTGCCCCTCCTGGGCTCGAGCCGCAGGCCGAGCCCCCAAGAAAACGGCCGGTGCTTGTCGCACCGGCCATTGCCCCTCCTGGGCTCGAACCAGGACTCTCCTGATCCAGAGGGACCGCTGTAACCACCAGAAATCCAGCAACTTGCTACCCTTTACGCGAGCTCGTGTCACCCGATGCTGGAGTTTGCTGGGTTCCATGCTGGACTTTGCTGGACTTCACTCGCTCAAATGCTGGGGTTTGTCACACCGCTGGACTCAACGGTTGGGGAGGAGAGCGACAGTCTGCTTCTCCCCCCGGTCCCATTAGCTCATCTACGAGTCCACAGCGTGGCGCGTTGCCCACTCTCTCCCACAATGTCGCCACGGGGGTTGATCCCCCAGGCTATGCTGTAGCTGGCGCCGCTCAGCGTACCGAGGTCCCTCATTCGGTCGTTGACCCAGACGAAGGCGTGCTGCTGTCCCTCGCTCGTCTCGCTATAGCCCACAACAACCCTGGCCGGATTGATGCCTCTGGCAATGCTGTAGCTGCCGCCCAATGTGCCCAAATCAGTCATAATCCCGTTGGAGGATAGAAACGCGTGGGTCTGCCCTCCGGCTATTAGGCTCTCGCCGACAACGTCCGCCCGGGGATTGATACTCCATGATCTGCTGAAGCTGCCGCCTAGCGTCCCCAGATCAGTAATAACTCCCTTGTTCCAGAGAACGGCATGAGTCTCTCCCGCCGCTGTTCGTGTGGAGGCTGCGATCTGTCCTGCGGGATTGATGCTCGGTGCTTGCAGCGCCCCCAGGTCGGTCATGACCCCTTTATTCCAAAGAAAGACGTGCCCCGGGCCCGTGGGTGTCCCGCTGAAGCCCACCACTCGGCCCGCGGGGTTGATACCATTTGCCTCACTGCTTTCCGCGCCGAGAGTGCCCAAGTCAATCATCACGCCCTTCGACCACAGAAAAGCGTGGAGCTGCCCTGCAGCGGTCAGGCTCTGCCCAACAACGTCTCCGCGCGGGTTGATACTATAGGCGTCACTGTTGCCGCCGCCGAGGGTGCCAAGATCGGTCATGACACCCTTCGACCAGAGGAAGGCGTGCCGCTGCCCGTCCGTCGTCTCGCTCCACCCTACAACAGAGCCGGAAGAGTTGATGCTTCTGGCGACACTGGCGATGCCCCCAAGCGTTCCGAGATCCACGGCGGTGTACCTCTTCCCGGCAGCTCGCGCGGAGCTGGCCTCCGCCGACGGTTCGGTGAGAGTATCCTCTGACGTGCACGCCGACATGGCGAGAGTCATGGTGGAGAGCAACGTGAATAGTCTCAGAGGGATACCGCTGCTTTGGACACGGAGCCGCGTCTCCAAACCATGATGCCCCCTGAGGGCGCGATGCAGTTCATTTGACACAGAACCTCCTCCAGGAGAGCGACTAGCTTCATCAGAACTCCTGCATGCTGCGGATTCGCCATCAAGTGGCAGTCAAGCAGGGTCTTGAGGCGCCAATCGGCGGTAGCACGAAATGAGACGGCCGGCGCTTTTCGCACTGGCCGTGTTGCTCCTCCTGGCTCGAGCTTCCAGGGCCGAGCCCACAATAAAAAAACGGCCGCGCTTTCTGCGGCCGTATTGCCCCTCCTGGGCTCGCAGCCGAAGGCCGAGCCCTAAAAAAGACGCCCACGGTTGTTCACCGTGGGCATTGCCCCTCCTGGGCTCGAACCAGGACTCTCCTGATCCAGAGTCAGGCGTGTTGCCAGTTACACCAAGGGGCAGTTTTTTGGTCCTTCACCATGGAGCTGAGGGGGATCGAACCCCTGACCTCCTCATTGCGAACGAGGCGCTCTCCCAGCTGAGCTACAGCCCCAATGTGGCCGCTAAGTCGGCCATGAAGGACGGGAAAAGTACCGGTTGACACCCCGATTCGTCAACCAAATTCAAGATTCCCCCGCCGATCCCCCGAATAGTGGCCCAAGACGGCCTTCGGCCCTACCTTAGAGCTTCACCCCGGCACCGAGAATCGCTACGTCCACCACCCTCGACTCCTCCACGGCCGACCGGCTTCAGTCCGGCCGCGATGCCCTCGCCCGCGGGGGCTGGGAGGAGGCGCGCGTCTGCTTCGAGGGCTCCCTCCGGGAGGCCGAATCGCCCGAGGCGCTCGAGGGTCTCGGCATGGCGTGCTGGTGGCTGGAAGACTACGCGACGGGCATCGACGCCCGGGAGCGCGCCTACCGGCTGTTCCGCCAGGCCGGAGACTGCCGCGCCGCCGCCCGAGCCGCCATCTGGCTCTCCAACGACTACGCCGATTTTCGAGGTGAAACCGCCGTCGCCAACGGCTGGATCCTGCGCGCCGAGCGACTGCTCGACGGCGTGGATCCCTCTCCCGAGCACGCGTTGCTGGCCTACCAGAAGGCGCACGTCGCCCTCATGGGTCAGCGAGACCCCGTGGCCGCCCGGCGGCTGAGCCAGGAAGCGGCCGCCATCGCCCGCTCGGTGGGACCAGCGGACATGGAGATGCTCGGCGTCGCCCTCGAGGGGCTGGCGATGGTGACCGAGGGAGATGTCGCCCAGGGCATGAGCCGCCTGGACGAGGCCACCGCAGCGGCTACGGCCGGCGACCTCACCGACCCCGGCATGATCGGCACCGCGTGCTGCTACCTGATTCGCGCCTGTGAGCAGGTGCACGACTACGACCGTGCGGCGCAATGGTGCGAGCGGGTTCGGGAGTTCGCCCGCCGCTGGAAGTTTACTCACCTGTTCTCCGCCTGCCGCACTCAATACGCGTCGCTGCTTACGCTGCGGGGCGAGTGGGCCGAGGCCGAGCGCGAGATCGAAGCGCTGCGCCGGCACGTGGAACGGGTGCAGCCCCGGGTCGTGCCCATCGCTCTGATCCGGCTGGCCGACTTGCGCCGCCGCCAGGGACGCTGGGAAGAGGCGGACGCGCTGCTGGCCGAGACCGGGAGCCACTACCTCGCCGTGCTGGGCCGCGCCGCCCTGGCGCTTGACCGGGGTGAGTCGGGCCCCGCAGTCGCGCTGGCCGAGGAATATCTCCAGCGGGTACCCACCAATGACCGGACCGAGCGGGTAGCCGGGCTGGACGTGTTGGCCCGGGCACATATCGCGGAACACCAGCTGGACCAGGCGCGGGTTCCTCTCGATGAGCTCCAGAGCATCGCTACCGCGGTAGGCACCGAGCCGCTTCAGGCTACGGTCACCCATGCCGAGGGGTGCCTACTCGCGGCGGGGGGAGATCATCGGGGCGCGTGCGCGCGACTGGAGGAGAGCGCCGATCTGTTCGAGCGCAACCGAACACCGTTCGAGGCGGCCCGGTCCCGGCTCCAGCTGGCCCACTCCCTCCTGGCGCTCAGCCGCCGCGATCCCGCGACCATCGCGCTTCGCGCCGCGGGAACCACCTTCGAGCGGCTGGGTGCTGCGCGCCAAGCCGGTGCCGCGAGGCTCCTGCTTCAGGAGCTGGATCTCAAACCCCATGGACCCATCGGCGCGGCTGCCAGGCTCGGCCGGCTCACGCCGCGTGAGATCGAGGTCCTCCGGCTGGTGGCCCAGGGCCTGAGCGATAAGGAATCGGCCGTCCGGCTCAAGCTGAGCGAGCATACCATCCATCGCCACGTTGGGAATATTTTGACCAAGACCGGTCTGCCTTCCCGGGCGGCGGCCGTGGCCCAGGCGGCCAGGAGCGGATTGCTGTAACCTCAACGATGTCATCATGACCCCTTCGCTTTGCTCAGGGTGACACCTCGGAACCATCGATTGCCTGACCCCATCTTCCAGATTCAGGACGCACTTGCCGGGCGCTATTCCATCAAGCGCGAGCTCGGCAAGGGAGGCATGGCGACAGTTTACCTCGCCCGCGACGTCCGGCACGACCGTTTCGTCGCCCTCAAGGTGATGCGCCCCGACCTCGCGTCGTCTGTTGGTGCCGAGCGATTCCTCCACGAGATCCGCATTACAGCGCAGCTTCGCCACCCCCACATCCTCCCCGTCTTCGATTCGGGCGAGGCCGGGAGTGGCGGCACCGGTGGGCATCTCTGGTACACGATGCCCTATGTCGAAGGCGAGACGCTGCGGCAGCGCCTGGTACGCGCGCGCACCCTCCCTCTCCAGGAGGCGATCCGCATCACCTGCGAGATCGCGACCGCGCTCGACTACGCTCACAGACGCGGCATCGTGCATCGCGACGTAAAACCCGAGAACATCCTGATTGAGGACGAGCACGCGGTGATCGCGGACTTCGGCGTCGCCCGAGCGCTCGATATGGGCGGGGCCGAAGGCCTCACCGGCACCGGCTTCGCTGTGGGAACTCCGGCTTACATGAGCCCCGAGGAGGCCAGCGGATCGGGCGAGGTAGACGGCCGCGCGGATGTGTATGCCCTGGGATGCGTGCTCTACGAGATGCTCGCCGGCGGCCCGCCCTTCACGGGAACCCCCAAGGCCGTGCTGGCTCAGCGGCTGATTGGCCCACCTATCTCCGTCACCAAGCGACGATCGGGTATTCCGCGATCGGTCAACATCGCCATCACTCGGGCCTTGGCCACAAAGCCGGAGGATCGTTTCAAGAGCGCGGGTGAGCTCGCCGAGGCACTGGAAGACTCACTCCAGTCGGGTTCCTGGTTGAGGGTCGCACCGCCGCCGCTGCATTGGAAAGCCGTGGCCACGGTCGGAATGTTGCTGCTCCTCGCCGGTTCGGGCTTTGTCGCCTGGCGGCAGGGCTGGCTGACGACGGCCAAGGCCTCCGCTCCGGCTCCGGCGCCGCTCAACCTGGCGGTGCTTCCTTTCAGCAACACCGGTCTTCCAAGGGACGCGCATTTCGCCGGCGGCGTCACCGATGAAATCAGGGGCCGCCTGGCCCGGCTCCCCGGTCTCCAGGTGATCGCGAGTGGCAGCACCTCCCGCTACAGCGACAGCACGTCTCTCAAGAAGGTGAGCAGCGAGCTCGGTGCCGGATATCTCCTCACCGGGAAGGTGCGCAGGGAAGCGAACCCCAGCGGGAGCAGCCAGGTGCAGGTCAGTGCCGAGTTGATTCAGGTGACGGACGCCTCGGCACCGGTAACCCGCTGGCAACGGGTCTTCGACGTGGTGGCCACGGATCTGCCGCAGGTGCAGACGTCCATAGCGCGAGAGGTAGCCGGGGCACTTGGGCTCGGGTCGGGTCAGAGCCAGAGCCAGGCCGCCGGGCTGGAACAGCAACGCGATCCCGATGCCTACGAGGCCTATCTCCGGGGACAGCAGATCATGCGCCAGGGAGCCTCTGCCCCCGCGGACCTGCAGCGTGCGATTGCCGAATTCCAGCAGGCGGTCAAGAAGGACTCCACTTTCGCCGCCGCGTGGGCACAGCTCGGTTGGGCCAAAGCCGCGCTCTGGAACAATGCCACCGCCGACGGCAAGCTGCTGGAGGAGGCCCGGTCACATGGAGAGGTGGCCCTCCGCCTGGGCGGCGCAGCGGCCGAGGCGCACCAGGTGCTGGCGTTCTATCATATCATGAAGGGGAACCGGGGAGCGGCGAGAGAGGAAACCCGAATGGGACTGGAGGCCGACCCCTCCAACGCCCGATTGGTCGGCTACACTGCGAGCTTTCTTGAGCTGGAAGGCCGCTGGCAGGACGCACTTCGCTTCCGCCAGCGGGCCGTCACCCTGGATCCCACTGCTGCTGGCCATGCGGCGGGCCTGGCGACGAACCTCTTGTGGCTGCGGCGCTATCCCGATGCCCGAGTGGCTGCCGATCGCTACATCATCCTGGGTCCCACCAACCCCGAGGCCTACCAGCTGAGGGCGATGGTGGCGCTGGGTGAGGGCAACCTCGAGGAGGCGCAGAGGTTCATCCGCGCCGGTGAAGCGCAGATCCCGCCTGACGAGCTACTGCCATTCGTGGCGACTTACTGGGACCTCTACTGGGTTCTCGACCAGGCTCAGCAGTCGCGTGTCGTGGCCATGGGGCCGGAGCAGTTCTACGGAGATACGGTCTGGTGGCAAACGGCCTCGTCGGCTATCCGAATGCTGCAGGGGCACAGCGCGACTGCCCGGGTTCTGGCAGACTCTGCCCGCCAGAGCCTGGTGACGGTGGTCAATGACACGTCCGATGACGCGTACAACCACTCGCGGCTGGCGCTGGTGAACGCCTATCTCGGCCGGCGGGACGAGGCGCTGCGGGAGGCGGAAAAGAGCATCTCCCTGCTACCGATCGCCAAGGATGCGCTGAATGGCGCGCTACTGGTGTATCGGCTCGCCTGCGTCCAAGCCCGGCTTGGGCTCCAGGCGGAGGCGCTCGCCACCCTCGGCACGTTGATGTCGGTCCCCTTCTATGTCTCACCAGCATGGCTCCGGCTCGATCCGAACTTTTCGACCCTGCACGACAATCCCGAGTTCGAGCGGTTGACTCGCCCGCAGAGGGCGACCTGAGCCATGGATCTCACCTCTGGCGCGCCGTTCTGGATCGTCCGTGACAGCTTGCTCGCCGCCAACCCCAAGCTCAACCATATGGCCCGTTCCGGCCATACCATTCCGCAGCCTCTCGTAGGTCGTTCAGGCGACGCAGAAGTAGCGGATACGGTGTAAGCTAGGTCCTCACGCTAACGCCCGCGCCAAGGAGATCAGGACCATGAAGCCCACTATTTATTGCGCCACGGCCGCCATCTGTTTGGCCTCCTCGGGCGTTGCCGGTGCCCAGCAGCACGAGCACCCACCCGGCCAGCCTACGACCCAGGAAGCGGCCACGCCACTCTATGACAACCTCGGCAACCTGGAGCATCCGGTCACGACCTCGTCGAAGACGGCGCAGCGGTATTTCAATCAGGGCCTCAGGCTGGTCTACGGGTTCAATCACGATGAGGCGATCAAGTCCTTCAAGGAGGGGTTGAAGCACGACCCCAGCTGCGCCATGTGCTACTGGGGCATCGCCTACGCGCTCGGACCCAACATCAACCTTCCGATGGACACCGCGGCGGCGCGGCCGGCTTACGATGCGGCCCAGAAGGCGCTGAAGTATGCCGCGAGCGCCACACCCGCCGAGCGGGCCTACATCGAGGCGCTGGCCAAGCGCTACTCCTCCGACCCGCCAGCGAACCGCGCACCGCTCGACAGCGCGTGGGCCAACGCGATCGGTGAGGTGTCGCGCCGCTTCCCGGCCGACGACGACGCGGCCGCACTCTATGGTGAGGCCCTGATGGACCTGCGGCCCTGGAACTACTGGACCAACGGCGGGCGGCCGAAGGCCCCGTCCACCCTGGAGGCACTCCGGGTGCTGGAGCCGGTCGTGAAGCGGAACCCGAATCACCCTGGTGCCTGCCACTACTACATCCACGCGATCGAGGCGTCGAACGAGGCAAGTAAGGCCCTTGCCTGCGCCGAGCGGCTGGGCAGCACGATGCCGGGGGCGGGGCACCTGGTCCATATGCCGACCCACATCTACATCCGGCTCGGCCGGTGGGAGACCGCCGCTGACCGCAACGTCCACGCAGTGCACGCCGACGAGCAGTACATCAACGAGCGGCGGCCGACCGGCGTGTATCCCATGGCGTACTACCCGC
This sequence comes from Gemmatimonadales bacterium, assembly GCA_035557715.1. Taxonomy (GTDB): domain Bacteria; phylum Gemmatimonadota; class Gemmatimonadetes; order Gemmatimonadales; family GWC2-71-9; genus CAVVWJ01. The sequence goes on along the minus strand of DATMDQ010000094.1, from coordinate 63,960 downwards.
ACAACTACCACATGATGTGGTACGCGCTGAACATGCTCGGCCGGAGCGCGGACGCGCTCAAGGCGGCGCAAGGCGTGGTGAAGAACGTGCCGGCGGAAGTGGTGAGACAGGCGCCACCGCTGGAATATTTCTCACCCACGGTTCTTTTTACTCTCGCCCGCTTCTCCAGGTGGGACGACGCACTGCGCGAGCCGGCTCCACCGAAGGACCTGCGCTACACCAGCGGAGTCTGGCATTATGTGCGCGGGCTCGCTTACACAGCCCAGGGCAAGCTCGACTCGGCCGCCGCAGAGCGCGACAAGCTGGCAGCCATTGCGAAGGCGATACCAGCGGATGCCTACGCCAACCTGAACTCGGTGCAGGCAGTGCTGGCCATCGCGGGGAACCACCTGCGGGGCGAGATGGCGGCAAAGCAAGGCAAGACGGACGAGGCGGTCAGGTACCTGAACACGGCGATCGCCGGAGAGGATGAGCTCACCTACGACGAGCCGCCACCCTGGTACCTGCCGATTCGCCAGCGGCTCGGCGCGGTGCTGCTACAGGCCGGGCGTCCGGTGGAGGCCGAGAAGGCTTTCCGAGCCGACCTGGTCCGTCGCCCGGAAAATGGCTGGTCGCTTCGTGGTCTGGCGCAGAGCCTGCGAGCCCAGAAGCGCGCGGGGGACGCGTCCGAGGTGGAGGCGAGGTTCAAGAAAGCGTGGTCGAAGGCGGATGTGGCGATGGGTGGGTAGGCGGGACGGCGGGACAGCAAGTTGTCACCCCAAGCAACGCGAGGGGGCCGGAGCTCAATCGAGCCCTGACCCCCTCGAACTTTCCCAAACTGCCCCGCGGCCCCGCGGCCTACTGATACTGGATATACATCGGCTTCGGATACACCTCCAACACCTGCTCGGGGGTCATCAGGGGCTTATCGTTCTTGTAGAACAGCTTCCAACCGGTGTACTGGACCGGGTGCCGCACCACGAACCACTTGTACGCCCCCATCTTGGCTCCTGGCGGTCCGTATCCATCCATGTCGATGACCACCTGAACCCTGGGGTCCAGCCGGATTTTCGACGCGTTGGTGAGCATGTTGCGGGTGAACCGGTGCACGATCAGCACCTTGGGTGGCAGGTCATTCTCCTCCACGATTTTCGCCAGCACGTCAACGGCGTGATTCACCTCGCTGGCGTCCATTCGTCCCATCCAGTCCGTTCCCGGCCGCTTGCCATCCTTCATGGCGAACTCGGGATCCAGCGACAAGTGCACATAGGGCCGCTTCAGATACTTGATCAGATGGGGGATCTCGGCCTCGACGGTGCTGAGCCCGGGCTGGATATCGAGGAACAGGATCCATCCCCGCTGCTCGGCCCAACCCGCCACCATCTCGACGATGCTATCCGGCATCTGGAGCCGGTACTTCTTCGCTGGGCCGGGATATCCCTGCGCCACTACCGATATCAGGTGAAGCCCCGGCAGCACCTTGCGATCAGGATCGGCCTTGGCCCATTCCGTGGCCGTCGCTTCCAGCCGCCGCAGCATTTCCTCCGGAGCGATCTCGCCCAGGATTCCCATTCGTTTGGAGAGCGGGTTCCCATAGAAGGCGACGATTCGATGCTCGGGGATGATTGCACCCGGAAGCGGCTCGGGAGCGCCCGGCACCGGCCACCGCGCAGAATCGGCCGGCGTTAAGGTAAATGAGCTCCGCTTGGGCCTGATGGTCTTGGCCGGCGTAATGCTGGATGCACCGGCTGAGTCGATCACTAGAGAGTCCGCCTTCACCGAATCGGTGGAGACCGAGTCGGTGACCGAGTCCGCGGGTACGATCGGCCGCGGCGCCTGGATCCCTCGCGGTGCCCAGCGTAGCGGCGCTGAGTCGCTGACCTGTTTGGCCCCCACAGGGGCATTCTCGCAGCCGAGCAGGGCGAGCGACAGTAGAGCCGGGAAGGTCGAAGAGCGGAATCTGGTTAGCGAAGTGAGGAACCGGTGCATTATGCCAGCGTATGAAGGGGAAACCAGCGGCTAGAGCGTTGGATCGTAACGGTCTGCAAGCTCAGGGCCAAGGTCGGAGGCGGCGAGGATTTCACCCCGAACGCAGCGAGGGGGCCGAAGCCAGCTGCCGGTCGTGCCAACGGGAAAGGAGCACGAGCGCCGAGATAGCACCGATGAGAGCGAGCATCATATCCCACTGAGTGTCCCAGGGATCCCCCTGGGTTCCCAGGAACGCCTCGGCCTGCTCGCCGGAGGCAAGCGCCGTCCAGAACTCGATCAGCTCATAGAAAGCGCTGAAGGCGAGGCAGAAACAGATCACGAAAAACGGCAGCCATCTGGTGCCCCTCAGCGGCGACCGGCGGATCAGGATCTCGCGCGCAACGACAGCCGGTATGAACCCCTGAGCAAGGTGGCCGATCCGATCATAGTGGTTTCTTGCGAAGCCGAACCACTCCTGCATCTGAAATCCCAGCGGCACCTCGGCGTAGGTGTACCGGCCGCCCACCATGAGGATGACTGCATGCAGGGCCATCAGGCTGGAGGCCAGCGGCGTGAAACGAAATCGCGGATAGACGTAGATGAGAATCGGCACGCCGATGATGACCGGAAACACCTCCAGCAGCCAGGTGAACCGATCGTGCGGCCCGATGCCGGACCAGACGAAGACCCCGGCGACCAACGCCAGCAGGGTAAGCTCGTAAGCGGACGGTCCGGCGCTCTTTCCGGCCACGGCTAGTCCAGTCCGTCAGCGTAGGGCACGTCCACCGTCATCCCATCCCGGGCGATCACCGTCTCCGGAAACACCGCTCGCGCTTCGGCCAAAAGCTCGGCCGCATCCCGGTTGTAGCGAGAGCTTATGTGGGTGAGCACCAGACGCCGGGCCCCCGCCTCGAGCGCCACCCGGGCAGCCTCAGCGGCAGTGGAGTGGCCGGTCTCCCGCGCGCGCTCCATCTCGTCGCCGCCGAAGGTGGCCTCGTGCACCAGCAGATCCGCTCCCCGGGACGCTTCCACCACCGCGGGATGGGGACGGGTATCTCCGGAGTACACCAGCGTGCGGCCGGCCCGGGGCGCTCCGACCAGGTCCGCCGGCCCTACCGTCCGCCCGTCAGGCAGCGTCACCATCTTCCCCTTGTGCAGCTGTCCCCAGAGCGGTCCTTCAGGAATACCCAGCTCCTGGGCCCGGTCCGGATTGAACCGGCCCAGCCGTATGTGCTCCACCAGCGCATAACCCACAGTGTCGGCACGATGCTCGGTCTCGAACACTGCGATCTCGTACTCGTCGCGGGCCAGGCGGTCCCCCGGTTTGACCTCCACGATCTCCACCGGAAACTTGTTTCGCTCGATGCCGAGACTGATGGCCGCGCCTAGTATGCGCTGGGCCCCCTTAGGCCCATAGAGCGTGACGGGAAGCGTACGATCCTGCAGCCCCATGGTGCGAAGGAGGCCCGTGACCCCGAGCATGTGGTCGGCGTGATAGTGACTGAAGAAGATCTCGCGGAACGCAAACCCGACGCCATACCGCATCATCTGGCGCTGGTTCCCTTCCCCGCAGTCGAAGAGGAGCGTCTCACCTTTGCGCTGTACCGCCAGGCCAGAAACGTTCCGGTCGAGGGTGGGAGTGGCGGCGGCGGTGCCGAGGAAGGTGATGCTTAGCATGGGAGGAAGATACAGCGTGAGCGGGAAGGGCCAAACAACGTAAGCGGGAAAGAAAGAACGTAAGCGGTAAGCGGGCTGGCTCCGTGTTCTCCCGCTCACCGCTCACGTTCTTCTCTTCCCGCTCACGCTTTTAGAAAAGTTTAACCGTCACCGGAACCTTCCCTGGATGCTTCGCCAGCTCCTCGAGCAGCTTCTTCATCCCCTGGGTCACCTCCCGCATGTCGTAGTAGAGCCCGCTGTCGGTAACGAATTTGCCCAGCGTGCCCTGTCCCCGGTTCATCCCGGCCAGGAGCGTGTCGAGCCGCTCGCCGGTGGCGGCGAACTGGGAGGTCATGGCGGCCAGGTTGGCCGTGAGCGAATCGGTGCGCTGGGAAAACGCCGGGCTGGCCAGGGTGCTGTCGAGCCGGCTGCTGAGCTGACGAAACGCGGCCATGGTCTTGGTGATCTCGGCGGTGGGGCCCCGATCCGGATCGGCGTAAATCTGCATGGTGCGCTGGGCTGCCTTGAGGGTGCCTTCCAGGGCGGTCAGGGTCGAGCGCAGCTGCTCGGCGGTGCGCTGGTTCACGATACCCTGTGCTCCGAGGAGGATGCTGTCGGCGCGCTCGGCCAGCACCGTCGCCTTCCCGGTAAGGCCCAGATCCTGGGTACCTAGAATGATCCGTCCCGGCGGCAAGGGCTCGCCGGCGCGACCGGGATCGAAGTCCACCGCGTAATCGCCGACGAGGGTGACCGAGACGATCCTGGCGCTGGCATCCACCCGCGCCCGGATCTTGGGTGGGAGGCTGGCCACCACCAGCACCTTGCCCACGTCCACGAACTCGATCTTCTCGACTTTGCCGACGTTGACCCCGGAGACTCTCACCGGTGACGCCCGCTTGAGCCCGCTCACGTTATCGAACTGCATTCGGATGCGGTTTTCCGAGCCGACCGACCGGCCGCTCAGCCACATCGTGCCGAAGATGAACACGACGATGGCGACGATGACGATGGCGCCGACCGTCGCTTCCCGCGTATAGCGCAGATCCATGAGTGGCTCAGGCCGCCAAAGTGGGATTGTCGAAATCGCGCTCGAGGAACTCCTTGACCTTGGGGTTCGTCGAGTCGAGGAATTCCTTCGGTGTACCCTGCATCACGATCCTGCCCTCGCTCAGCAGCGCCAGCCGATCGGCAACCCGGAACGCGCCGCGCACATCGTGGGTCACCACGACGCTGGTAACGCCCAGCTCGTGATCCAGACGTTGCACCAGACCGTCGATGATGTCGGCATTGACTGGGTCGAGCCCCGAGGTAGGCTCGTCGTACAGCAGATACTTCGGGTCCCCCGCGATAGCGCGGGCGATCCCCACCCGTTTCCTCATACCGCCCGAGAGCTGGGCCGGATATTTCTCGATCGTCTCCGGCGTCAAGTTGACGAGCCGGATGCACTCGGCGATCCGCTGTCGGCAGTAGTCCATGTCCGAGTACTTCTCCTGGTCCGTTATTCCCAGGCGTACGTTCTCGAACACGTTCATCGAGTCGAACAGCGCACCGTTCTGAAAGACGTAACCGATGTGGGAACGGAACTTCGACAGCTCCCTCCGCTTGAGCTTGCTCACGTCCTTGCCATCCACGATCACGGTACCGCTGTCCGGCTTGATCAGGCCGATGATGTGCTTCAGGAGGACGCTCTTCCCGGTGCCTGAGGGGCCCAGCAAGGCGACGGTCTCGCCTTCGCGCACCTCGAAGTCGACCCGGTCCAGGACCACCTGCTTCCCGAATGCCTTGTGCAGGGCGTGGAGCTCGATCATTGGTTGAGCAGCAGCCGGGTGAGAACCGTGTCGAGCACCAGAATGAGAATCGAGCTGGTGACCACGGCGGTGGTGGTGGATCGTCCCACACCCTCGGCGCCCTGCTGGGTGTTGAATCCCATATAGCAGGCAATCACCGTGATGGAGCCGGCGAAAAAGAACGCCTTGATGATGGAGTAGTAGGCGTCCCACGGGCGCCAGTAGTATTGTGCCCCGTAGATGAAGTCGGCATCGGTGACCGGCAGCACCGCCTTCACCGAAATCCACCCTGACAGCACGCCGGACAGATTGGCCAGCACGGTGAGCGCGGGAATCATGACCAGTCCGGCGAGCACCCGGGGAATGACCAGGTGCGACGCGGGCGATCGTCCCAGGCTCTCCAGCGCGTCGATCTGCTCGGTCACCCGCATGGTGCCGAGCTCGGCCGCATAGCGCGCGCCGATACGCCCGGCCAGGATCAGCGCGGTCAGCACCGGACCCAGCTCCAGGATGATGGAGGAGACAACCAGGGTGCCGACGACGTAGTATGGAATGCTGCCGGTGAACTGGTAGCCGGTCTGAAGCGCGGTCACCGCACCGGCAAAGGCCGAGATCAGCATGACGATGAATAGACTGCCGGCACCGATGTTCCAGGCCTCGATCATCATCCGGGGCCACCAGATGCGAACCTCGGAGAGCCCGCGAGCGGCATCGAGGATGAAATAGCTCAGCCGGCCCACGTGCGACAGGCCGTCGAGCACCCAGCGGCCCAGCGCAACCAGAAGTCTCATGGCTGGGGGTCGGGAGTCGAGAGTCGGCAGTCAGGAGTCATCGGGCCAGCAATGGAAATCGCAGTCCGGAAGCGAGTCGGCCAATCAGGAGCCTGCAGTCGTGAGAAAAGGTAACCAGTTACGGCGCTTCCCGTCACCATTGTCGAACAGCCTCGCCAGCGCGCCCGAGTTCCGCCGCCGGCTGCTGCGCTGGTTCCGGGGCCACGGCCGTGACCTGCCCTGGCGGCGCACCCGGGATCCATACCACGTCCTCGTGTCCGAGTTCATGCTCCAACAGACCCAGGTGTCGAGGGTCGAGGCGTACTACCACCGCTTCCTCGAGCGCTATCCCTCGATTGAATCCTTGGCGGCGGCGCCGACCGGGATGGTGCGGGAAAGCTGGGATGGGTTGGGGTACTATCGGCGCGCGGCCAACCTTCACCGCCTGGCCCAGGAGGTGGTGCGAGACCACTCCGGGGTCATTCCATCCGACCCGGTCGAGCTCCGGCGGTTGCCTGGCGTCGGCCGCTACACCGCCGGCGCGGTGGCCAGCTTTGCCTACGAGCGCTCGGCTCCCGCGGTGGACACCAACGTGGCGCGCGTCATCCGGAGAGCATTTCACCCCCGGGCACCGGCCAAGTCTCTGATCAAACGGCTGTGGGCTACGGCCGAGCAGCTCCTGCCGCGCGGGGGCAAGACCGCCTGGGCGTTCAATCAGGGCATTATGGAGCTCGGGGCGTTGATCTGCACGGCGCGGGTAGCCCGGTGTGGGGAGTGCCCCGTCCGGCGCGCCTGTGCAACCGGCCGCGGAAAGAGCGTCACCCCGGGCGCATAAAGGCACTCTTTCCCGGAACAGGCATGCTTCGAGCACTCGCATATTCGACCACCGGCCTCACTGTCCTCTTTGCTGCATGTAGCGACAGCACCGCACCGCCTCCCGCCGATGCTCGCCTGGCATTAGCCGTCGGCGGGCAGCACGCGTGTGCCGTGACTGAGGGCATCACGCGCTGCTGGGGAAAAGGGACAGACGGGCAACTCGGCATCGGGGTGACCCCGGTTGATACGACCCCGGCGATCGTAGCGGGAACTCCACCGCTGGTTTCGCTGGTTGCCGGGACGGCCCACACTTGCGGGCTCGATTCAGAAGGCGTCGCCTACTGCTGGGGCTCTAACGGGGAAGGTCAATTGGGTACGCTGGACCAGCTCGACGCCTGTCCTCTTCCGTGTGCCACCACCCCACGGCCGGTTGCCGGGGGGCTGCGCTTCCAGGTACTCGGCACCGGCATCGAACAGACCTGTGGAATCACGCTGGAAGGCAGCACCTACTGCTGGGGCTTGAATGACCTGGGACAGCTGGGAACAACGGCTGCAAATGAGAGCTGTCCGCGCGGCCCCTGTTCCCGGGTACCGGTTCGGGTTCAAACCGAGCGTAGGTTCATAGCTCTGACGGGGGCTATCTATCACACCTGCGCGTTGGATGCTGGCGGCGCTGCGTTCTGCTGGGGCTTCCAGCTCGGCACCCCGGAGAAGCTTCACCTCCACCCACAGTTCAGCCCGCAGGTGGTGGCGATGCCTGGCGGTCTCGCCTTTCAGCAGATCAGCGCCGGCGGCTGGCATACCTGCGGGACGACCGGCTCAGCCAGCTACTGCTGGGGTATCGATGCGATCGGTGCCGGACCGAGTCCGCTGGAGAGTGACGTGCCGGTGAGAGTAGGCGGCGGACGTCGGTTCACGGCGGTGTATTCTGGCGGCAGCACGAGCTGCGGTCTCGAGGAAGATGGTGACGCCTATTGTTGGGGGCCCAACAGCAACGGAGAGGTTGGCACCGAGCCGAGCGGCTCCACCGTCCGCTATAACCTGCCGACCGCGGTGTCTGGGGGACTTCGCTTCACGGCGCTTGCGGCAGGACAGAGTAGCTACTGCGGAATAACCACCTCAGGGGCCGTGGCCTGCTGGGGACAGGGAACTTCGGGTCAGCTTGGAAGTGGACACGAGGACAGTTCGATGCCCCTGTCGGTCCCAGGCTTGTAGAGCGGGAGTACCTCCGGGCCGTTCGCTGTGCTCAGGGGTGACAACCTCTCGCTCATCGCTCAAGCTTTTTCTATCCCGCTCACCCGTTTCACCCCAGCATCGCTCCCGAGAACAGCGCCAGCAGTCCCAGCATTCCCGAAATCGATCCCACAACCCGTTGCCGCTGGCGCAGCTCATCGAAGTAGCGGGCTGCGTCACCGCCGGCGTCCAGCCGGCTGAGCTTCGCTGCGGTGGGGAGTGCAATGAGCAGGGTGAGCAGCGCGGCCACCAGCCCGGCACCCTGCATCAGCATCAGCCAGATGCTGAACCCGGGAAGATCGGCCCCGCTTATCTGAAAGGTGAGGATGACGCCTGACAGCACGGCCAGCAGCGAGCCCGGGGCGATCGCCACCTTCATCAGGGTCGCCTGAGCCCGAACCACCGCTCCCAGACCGTGCCGATCCTCCCGCTTGGCCGCGATGCCGATGATCATCGCCGCGATGCCCCCGCCCAGCCACAGGGTGAAGCCCAGCAGATGCAGAAACACCCAGGCGCGGGTCACGACGAGATGGCTGACAAGATCGCGCCGTCTATCGGCTGCCGGCCGGAGAAACCGGTGTCGATCTCGTGCCAGTGCTCGATCCGCTCCTCGCCCATCCGCCAGCAGAGAAAGATCGGCCGGTCTTCCCGCAGCGAATAGAAATCCACCAGGCCGGCCTCGAACCCCTTGAAGACGCAGCCGATTGCCTCCAGCTCCTGAAGAAACTGGTTGATGCGATTGGCGTGGCGGGTGACTTCCTCCCGCGACGCGACCAGTTCCTGGGTTTCGCCCCAGTCGGCCCGGGCCCCACCCGTGAGAAGCTCGAAGCGGCCGACCGCGGCACGCCAGGCCGGGTACTCCAGGGTCAGGTCGGCCACGACTCGCCGGACGAGCGGCAAAGTCCGCTCGGCCTCCTCGAGGGTGAACAGTTTGAAGTCAGTCATGAGAGCTCCCTCGGTACTGCGTTGTCACCCCCACACGATCTTCACTTCTGGAATCTGCTCCGGATGGCTGATGAATCCAACCACCCTTCCCTGCTGGTCCACCACGGTGATCGTCGGCCGAAGGTGGGATTCGTTGGGGTCGTTGTCCATCAGCACCTGGAAGCCATTCAGCTCCATGTCGGGCCGGACCACAGGCGAGTTGGGACGCATGAGTGAGTCGACTCGCGTGTGCCACGGGTGCTTCCCCTCGGCCAGACAGCGGGTGACCAGGTCGCGGTCGCTCAGGGTACCGAGAAAGCGGCGGGTACGGTGATCGTCCACCACCGGCACCACTGAGATATTGCGGGTCTTCAACATGATCGCAACTTCGCTGGCCATTGCACCGGCCACGGCGACGTGGGGGTCGGGCACCATCACTTCGGAGGCTTTCATTGGCTCAATTTGCCCCGAATGGAGAAGGGGTCAAGAGTCCCGGCCCCAGTGATCCAGCGCCTCGCGCGTGGCGCGACGTCCTTCGCTGGCGTACTCCCGCACCCGGTCCACCTTGAAGGTGGCGTACCGCTCGATCCGGGGCCGCACGTAGACCAGTGGGGAACGGGCCGGGTCCGTCCGCCAGACCTCGAGCTGGCTCTCGGTGTTCGCGGCCATGAGGATGCCCACCGCATCGTCGTGGGCCCGAACCATCGATGGGACTCTGGCCGATTCCACTGGAGGCATGTCGAAGCCGGGACCAACGTCGACCGCCAGCACCAGCTCCACGTCGAGCTCGGCCGCTGGCTCGAGCGGCACCACGCCGCGGAGCCCGCCGTCGCCATAACGGCGTCCGCCCAGCACAACCGGGGGGTAATACATCGGCAACGCGCAGCTGGCACACAGCACGTCCACCAGCGGCGCCACCTGAGCCCCGGCACCGAAGAGCACCAGCTCGCCAGTATCCAGATCCACCGCAGTCACCGTGAGCGGCACGGCGAGATCGGCAAAACGGCGGGCCGGCACCAACGCCTCGATCGCCCGGCGCAATGGGCCCGGCTTCATGAGCGACCGGGAAAAGAGCCCGGTCACCGGCGCGAGCGGCTCGCGCACGATGCTCCGGGCACCCAATTGGGTGATGCGCTCCAGCATCTCGTCATTTCCCACGCCGCTGGCCAGCCCGGCCGCGATCACAGCCCCCATGGAGGTCGCGACATACCACGCCGGCTCGAACCCCGCCTCCTTCACCGCACGGCAGGCACCGAGATGCGCCGCGGTCTTGGCACCACCACCACTCAGCACCACCGCGATGGGACGAGCCGTCACGAACTTCGCTTCTGCTTGGGGTGAGCTTCGGCCCGGGCGTAGCGCTCACGCTCTTTGTCGGTCTCCGGAACCAGACGGGGGACGCGCTTTGGCTTGCCCTGTTCGTCTACGGCCACGAACACCACATGGGCGGTGTGGGTGTGCCGCTTCTCCCCGGTGCTCACCCACTCGGAATAGACCTCGACCGAGATATACATCGAAGAGTTGCCGACGAAATCCACGGTCGCCGCGCAGGTAACCAGGGCGCCCACCGGAATGCGCTCGCGGAAGTCCACCCGCTCGATGCTCGCCGTCACGGCCGGCCCGCCCGCGTGGCGGATCGCTGCGACGGCCGCTGCCTGGTCCACCAGCGCCATCAGCTCGCCTCCGAACAGGTCCCCCCGCACGTTCTGCATATGGGGCATCACGAAGGTCGTGATCTGGCCGACGGAGTAGGACATCGGACGAGATTCTGGGGTCGTCATGGTCTCCACAGAAAGCGTGAGCGGTGAGCGGTGAGCGGTGGGCAGAAGACAGTGCGGCGAGAGAGTCGTTTTTTCCCGCTTACCGCTCACCGCTCACGCTTCTAGTAATCGACGGGTCTTAAATAGTACTCCCCGATCGCCGTCCCACTCAGCATCGCGACCGTCGGGAGTCGCCGTTTCCAGTGGGTACCATCGAGCCGCTTGCGCACCAGGGCTATCTCGGCCTCATCGAAGCCCAGGGCCGAGATCTCCGGACCGCGGTAGCCGAGCAGGATCCAGTGGAGAATGGCGTCGGCGCGGGGATAGGAGATGCCGAAGTCGCCTTCGTCGGTCTGGCCTTTGATCAAGTCAGCCGTGGCCGGCTTCGAGACAATGACGTCGGGAACGCCCAGGTGCCGGGCCAGGGCCCAGACCTGGGTCTTGAAGAGGTCGCCGATCGGATTGACCGGTGGCGAGTCGTCAGCGTGCCAGGTGAAGTATCCCAGCAAACGCTCCGTCTTGTTGCCGGTGCCCAGGGGCAGGGCCCGCTGCGCGGCGGATAGATCGAACAGAGTGATCATCCGGGTGCGGGCCATGATATTGCCCAACCGGGCCGGCTCCGCCTCGCCCCCGATCGCCCGGGCGAGCGCATCTACCGCCGGGCTGATGTCCACCGTAGTGCTGGGGATGCCGAGACCGTCGATCACCAGCTGGGCGTGAGCCAGGCTTTCGGGACTGGACGAGCGGTAGGGCATCCTGACACCGAGAACGTTGGCCGCCCCAAGCGCTTCGACCGCAAGGTAGGCAACCAGCGAGCTGTCTACTCCGCCTGAGAGTCCGATCACCACCCGGTCGAACTTGCGCCGGCGCTGGACCTCGTCTCGAATGAACTCCCGCAGCCAATGCTGGGTGAGCTCGGTATCGATCGCGAGTGGGTCCTGCCCTGGATTGAACCGCGCCGATAGAGGGGGAAGCGGGGAAGCGGGGCGGGTGCCCCCTGGGCGGTTGGGAGGGAGGACCGCATTGACCGGCAGTTCGGTCTCTAGTTCGGTATTGTCTACTCCTTGACCCGCTGACCCGCTCCCCCGCTGATTGCTTCCCCGCTTCCCCGCTTCCCCGCGTTCCCGCCTTGCCGCGTGCAATGATCCGAGAAGATGCGGCAGCCGCATCTCGAGGTCGGCGAGGAGTGGAAGGTCGGCGCGCGCCCGGGTAATCTCCTCGAAGTCCAGGACCGCGGGGATGATCGATTCCTGAAAGACCGGTGCCTGCACCAGGAGGTCTCCCCGCGGACCCGCCAGGATCGATCCGCCGGGAAACGCCTTGCCACCCTCGAATCCCACCAGCTGCGACAGCGCCACGTAGACCCCGTGCTCCCCCGCGATGTCCTGGGCCAGCCTGCTCCAGCGGGCCAGACTCACCGGGCGTCCCGCGGTGTCATCGCTGGTGACCACGCCGCGGGCGGGGCTGGCGCTGGGAATGATGATCAGCTGGGCGCCATCGAGTGCCGCCAGCATGGGAGTGAATGAATGCCAGGCATCTTCGCAGATGAGAATCGCCGCGCGGCCCCAGCGGGTATCGAAGGCCTGCACGCTCCGGCCGGCCTCGACGAAGCGTTCCTCGTCGAACACGCCGTAGGTCGGCAGGAAGATCTTGCGATGGATGTGACGGATTCCGGCGTCCGGCCCGCCGAGCGTGGCGTACAATCCGGAGTTGTAGAGCCGGTTGCCGTGCACCTCATAGAACCCCAGCGCAACGTCGAGTGACGGGGTACCGGCCTCCTGGTGCTGCCGGCTGAGATCGGCGAAGAGCTGGTCCCCGGTCATGGCCAGGTCCCGCACGCCCCCCTCCAGGAAATAGCCGGTCAGGGCGGTCTCCGGCGCGACGAGCAGCTCAGGCGGCTCCGGCCAGGCTCCGACTTCCCGGAACAGGGCGCCGAGACGGCAGAGATTCTCCTGGTATGCCCCTTTCTGGGGCCGTATCTGGGCGATGGCGAGGCGGAGCACATCCTAAAGGTAAGAGGTGAGAAGTGAGAAGTGAGAGGGGTGAGGGGTGTTACCTTACGCACTATTAGCTCTGCCCTCTTACTTCTGACCGCTCACTTCTCACTTTCGACCTGACGAATGACTACCGCCTTTCAAGCCGTCAGCGGCGTGGCCAATGCCTGCCAGATTCTGCCCACTGTCGTGACCGGCGGCCAGCCGACCGCCGATCAGCTCAAGGCCCTGAAGGCGGCCGGTGGGGAGGTCGTACTGGATCTTCGGGACCCTATGGAGCCCCGCCCAGTGGCCGAGGCGGCGCTGGTACGCGAGCTGGGCATGGAGTACATCAATATCCCGGTGCGAGCAGGCTCCCTCGACGACACCACGCTGGAGCAGATCCTCGCGGTGCTCCGGCGTGTGGGAGAGCGGACGGTCTTCTTCCACTGTGGAAGCGGCAGCCGCGTCGGCGGCGCACTCATCCCCTACTTCATCCTGGATCGGGGCCTGGAAGAGCAGGAGGCGGTGGATCAAGCAATGCGAGTGGGCCTGCGTAGTGCGGAATACATGGAATGGGGTCTGGAGTACGCCCGGCGAAACCAGAACTCCCCTCAGCCGTAGTTTCCGCTAGACCCTCCTTTAGGAGCACCGATGCATTCCTGGATACGGCCGCTGGCGGCAGGCCTGTTCTGCAGTGTTTGGGCTACGTCTCTCGCGGCGCAAGGCCAGACTAACCCACTCGACCCCGCGAACCTCGACACGACCTGCGCACCCTGCAAGGATTTCTTCCGGTTTGCCAACGGCGGCTGGCTACGACGAAACGAGATCCCGGGAGACCTGCCGAGGTGGGGCAGCTTCAATGAGCTGCAGGAGCAGAACTACGCTGCCCTCCAGCAGGTGCTCACGGAGTCGGCGCGAAATGCCCCCACCGCGCGAGACCCCAACATGAAGAAACTGGGCACCTTCTACGGCACCTGCATGGACTCGACGGCGGTCGAGGCCGCGGGGATCACGCCGCTCAAGGGCGAGCTGGATCAGATCGCTGCGATCGAGAATCGTCGAGGAGTCGAAACCGCCCTCGCCCGATTACACCGGCATGGAATTCCAGCGGCCTTTGCTTTCGGGTCCAAACCCGACGCCAAGCGGAGCACCCGCACGATTGCCGAGGTGTATCAGGCCGGCCTGGGCATGCCCGACCGAGACTACTACACGAAAACGGACTCCGCCTCGGAGAAGACCCGCCAGGAGTACGTCCAGCATGTATCCAGAATGCTCCAGCTCGCCGGCCAGGATAGCGCATTGGCCGCAGGGTCGGCCGGGGCAATCATGCGGTTGGAAACTGCGCTTGCCCATGCATCCATGACGCGGGAGGAACAGCGAGATCCCGAAAGCCTGTACCATCTGACCACTACCGCGGGCCTGCAGAAGATGGCGCCGGGGTTCGCCTGGTCGGGGTACTGGAGCCAGCTCGGGCTCGAGGGCATCAAGGAGGCCAACGTGGCCCAGCCGAAATTCCTGGGCACGGTAGACTCCCTTCTTGCCTCGGCGCCCCTGGCCGATTGGAAGGCTTACCTTCGCTGGAACCTCATCGCCAACACCGCTCCGGCGCTGAGCTCCCCATTTGTGAAGGAAAGCTTTCGGTTCAATTCGACGGTTCTGCGCGGCGTGAGCGAGATGCGTCCCCGCTGGAAGCGATGCCTTGCGTCCACCGATCAGGCGCTGGGGGAGATCCTCGGCCAGGCGTACGTTCGCAAGAACTTTACTCCGGAGGCGAAAGCGCGGGCGCTCGAGATGGTGCGCAACATCCGGGCTGAGCTCAAGAGCCGGCTCAGCGGCCTGACGTGGATGAGCCAGGAGACCAAGACCAAGGCGTATGCCAAGCTCGAAACAATCATCAACAAGATCGGGTATCCCGACACCTGGCGGGACTACTCCAGGCTCGAGGCCCGGCCCGGTCCGTTCGTGACCAACCTGCTCCTGGCCAATGAGTTCGAGGCGCGGCGTGACTTCAACAAGATCGCTCGGCCCACCGACCGCGCCGAGTGGGGAATGACGCCACCCACGGTCAATGCGTCCTACAATCCGTTGTACAATGCCATTTCGTTCCCCGCCGGGATCATGCAACCGCCATTTTTCGATCCCAAGGCTGACGACGCGGTGAATTACGGCGGGATGGGCGCGGTCATTGGACACGAGATCACCCACGGCTTCGACGACGAGGGGCGGCAGTTCGATTCTCAGGGAAATCTCAGCGGCTGGTGGACTGACGCCGATACCAAGGAATTCAACCGCCGCGCCGACGTGGTAGAGAAGCAGTTCGATGGCTACGTCGCGATCGACTCACTTCACGTGAACGGCAAACTGACGCTGGGGGAAAACATCGCCGACCTGGGGGGATTGCTGATTTCGTATGGAGCGTATCGCCGGTCCCTCGCGGGGAAACCGCAGCCGCGGAGGATTGATGGCCTTACCGGCGATCAGCGCTTCTTCCTGGCCTGGGCGCAGATCTGGCGTACAAAGGCGCGTCCGGAGTTCACCCGTCTTCTGGTGAACGTGGATCCGCACGCGCCTCCTGAATTCCGTACTGTCGGTCCGCTGTCGAACATTCCAGCTTTTGCGAAGGCCTTCGGCTGCAAGCCAGGTGACCCTATGGTTCGCCCCGAGACGCAGCGGGCGCAGATCTGGTAGCCTAGCGGCGGCGGGCTCCGCCACCGCCAACACTGCGGCCGCCGCCGACACTGCGGCTGCCGCCACCAAAACCGGAACCACCCCGAAACCCCTGACTCTCCGACCCTCCCGAGCTTCGGGCCTGCGGCGGTGGAGAGCTTCTCACCACCTCACGCCGCTCCGACCTAGCCTGGGGAGCCGGACCCCGCTCAGCGGGACGAGGCGCCTCCCGAGCTCGCTCCGCACGAGGCTCCTCCCGAGCTCGTTCTGGGCGGGGCTCCTCTCGAGCACGCTCCGCCCGAGCCTCCTCCCTCGGTCGCTCGTCTCGCGGCTCGGCGGCTCGACGAGAGGGCGCCGCCTCACGTTCAGGCCCTCTCCGCTCATCCCTGGGCTCCACGGGACGAGCGCTCTCGGCCTTCCCCCCACGAGCCCGGCGGGCCTCGACCGGCTCGGTAGTCAACCGGGATTGATGGCCCACCGCTCGCCGGGGCGTTACACCCGCCAGCACGTCGCCGGTCGGGCTCCCGGTCACCCGGCGCACCGGTGTCGAGGTGGCAGGCTCACCGAACCTGGAAACTGGTGGATGGTAGACCGTGTTGACCGAGCGCCGGATATCGTAACCGCGCTCGCGAGATCCGGCGATGGACCCGTCCGAACCGCGGAAACGATACGGGGTGTGTGGCCGGTTGTAGGCCCCATACTGGTTCGGGTAGTAGCGATCGCGGTAGCCATAATACCCGCCCTGGTACCCGTAGTACCCGTTGTACCCGTAGGGGTAGCCATATCGTGGATAATACGATGAGGCGTAGTAGTACGGATCGTAGAAGAACGGGCTGTGGAAGAACGGGCTATATGGGTAGTAGCCGTAAAAATACGGATTGTAGTAATAGGACCGGTACGGACTACCATAGAACAACCCAATGGAAAAACCGAACCCCGAATGTCCGTAATAGGGGCTGCATGAGAAGCCGCACCAGCTATCGTGGTAGACCGAGCCGTAGTAGCTGGAGGGATAGCTCGACGCGTAGGCAGACCGTTCGATCACATCGTAGTTGAGCAGATCATAGTCGAAGCTGCTGCGAGCCAGCCGGCGGACCAGATCGTTCAGCTCCGGCTCCGGGTCTTTCTGCAGACGGGCTGGGGCCAGGGCCTGGTAGTCCCAATGATCTCCCAGCGTAAAGCCCTCAAAACGGAACTGATCGCGGGAAACGGCGGCGTACACCGTGCCCCGCCCGGTGGCGTCCGCCTCGAACGCGTCGCGTCCGCCGCGACCGCGCACCTCGTACTTCTTGTCGCCGCGCACGAAGTTGTCCTGGTCAGGATCGAGCGGGAAGAGGACCCGCAGGTATCCTTCAGGGTCAACGTGCAGGATGACGAGATAGCCATCGTACTCGGTCTGCACCTGAACTTTGGCGCGGTCGCCGGGGAGGAAACGACGGTCGTTGCTGATCCAGAGACGGATCGGCGGGTCGTCTCGGGTCGCGGCCGCCGGCTGGGCGGGGGTCCCGGAGAACAGCAGCGGAAGGAGCAGCGCGGAAATCATGGCACCTCCCTACGACTTCGGTTGCAACGTGGAAAATACGACGGGGCACGGACCTGGTGGCATTCGCCAGTTATCCCAGGAGACTCTGCGAACCACGTGCCAGCGCCTATTGACATGTAATCTAATCACTTAGGAATGGCGCCACAGCAGGAATGTCCCCTTTTCACCCAATTGGACGAGCGATCTCGGACAGTGTTAACCCCGCCGCCGCTCACGGTTTGCTGGTCTCACGCCCGCCATTCCACCGGTGCCAGTACATTCTCATTTCCGTGATCCGGTCGTCCGCGGTCTCACAGAAGATGGCACCCCTGGCCTCGACCCACTCGCCGGTGCGGCGCCGGCGAAACACACACTTGAACTCGGTCGAGAACCAGGGACCGGCAGAGTAGATCTCCCCGGAGGTGAAAGTGACCTCCGATTGGTGATAGGGGACGTCGGCCCAGTAGCGCCGGACGGCATCGATTCCACGGAGTGGCTCCGAAAACGGGGTCTCCACGAAGACCACGTCGGGAGCATAGACCGACATGAGCAGGTCGAGATCCCCCTTCGACCAACCCTTGCCCAGAACATCGATAAGAGATCGCCCCAGAGATGGGGTGACACCTTGCTCGGGTAACTGGGCGGCAGCACGTTCCTCGGACTCCATGTCATTGAACATACAAGCCGCGCAGTGGGCCCGCGCCGGTCTCATCACCGGTTCCTTCCTCGTGTTGTCGGCCCTCCTACAGGCCGGGACTCCCTGCCAATCCTGCCCCGACACCGCATTCACCCGGGGCTCTACCTCGCCGGGCTCTGCCTTGCGGCTCGTCGCCAGGACTCGAGGCCGTGGCTTCGAGATCGCGACCCCGGAGGGCTGGCACCCCTTTTACCTCCAGGGGGTGAACCTGGGCGTCGCGCTGCCAGGGCGGTATCCGTCCGAGTTTCCGACCGACTCCGCTCGGTACGCCGGCTGGCTCGATACTCTGGCCGGCATGCATGCAAATACCCTCCGGGTGTACACCATCCTGCCACCCGCGTTCTACCGGGCACTTCGGGGCTGGAACCTCGCGCATCCCGATCGCACTCTCTGGCTGGTGCATGGTGTCTGGACCGAGCTGCCGCCGAATCACGACTTCGACGACGCCGGATGGAAGGGTGAGTTTCAGAGCGAGATGCGGCGAGTGGTCGACCTGGTCCACGGAGCTGCCACGATTCCAGCCCGACCCGGACACGCCGCCGGGGGCTATGACGCGGACGTCTCTCCCTGGACCCTGGCCTACATCATAGGACGGGAGTGGGAGCCCTTCGCGGTGAAGGCGTTCGACGAGGGGAAGTCACGGGGGTCCTACAATGGGCGGTACCTCCGAGTCCGGCAGGGTCCGGCGATGGACGTCTGGTTGGGGCAGCAGTGCGATTACATGCTGGCCTATGAAGCCGATACCTATAGCGCGCTCCGGCCCATCGCGTACACCAACTGGCCAACCCTGGATCCGTTGACTCATCCGACTGAGGCCACGGCGGAGGAGGAGGAGCGCTGGCGGCTCCGAGCGGGAGGGAAGCCCGCCGCGAAAGAACTGGAATACGAGAACGACGCGATCGGCCTCGACCCCAACCTGGTGGAGCCCACCCCTGCCAACCCCGCCGGCTGGTTCGCCAGCTACCACGCGTATCCCTACTATCCCGACTTCATGATGCTCGACTCGGGATACGCAAAGTCGCGCTCCCCCGAAGGGCGATCGAGCTATTTCGGGTACTTGCGGGAACTGATCCAGCATCACGCCGCGATCCCCACGGTCATTGCCGAATACGGGGTGCCCTCGAGTCGAGGAACGGCCCATCTGCACCCGGAGGGCTGGGGTCATGGGGGGCACGACGAGCGCGCCATGGCCGCCATCGACGCCCGCCTGACCCGGGAGATCCGGCAAGCCGGTGCCGGAGGCGCGATCCTCTTTGCCTGGCTCGACGAGTGGTTCAAGAAGAGTTGGGTGGTTATCGACTACGAGATCCCGCCGGAGAACACCCGGCTCTGGCACAATCTGATGGACCCCGAACAGAACTACGGCATCATGGGCCAATACGCCGGAGAGGCACGCCGGACCCCCACTTTGGGTGGCGATCCGGCACTGTGGCGGGCGCTGCAGACCGTGCAAAGCGGAGCAGGCCGTTCTCCGGCAAAGGTGCGCCGGGTTCGCATCGGCGCGGACGAGTCGTTTTTCTATGTGGCCGTCGAGCTCGCCCCAGGGCGATTTCCCTGGGACACCATGGGACTCGAGCTCGCCATCGACACCTACCTGCCGCGGGTGGGACAGCACCGGCTTGCCCGCACCCCTCTCGAGAGCGAGCTCGGCTTCGAGATCCTGATCGACCTGGCCGCGCCCGACAGTGGCCGACTGCTGGTCACGCCCGACTACAACCGGCATGACTCCAGGCGGTTCGCCCGGAGGCCGGCCATCACCCGGGACCGGACCGACGGCGTGTTCGATTCGCTCTTCGTCATCACCAATCGAGCTCGCTTCGGCCGGGACGGCACCTTCTTCCCGGCCAGGGGGTACGATCGGGGGAAGCTGAAGCACGGCACCCAGGCGCGCTCCACGCTGGCGGATTGGTATCTCGATGAGAGCGCCGGCCTGTTGGAGCTTCGCATCCCATGGGACCTGCTCAACGTCACCGACCCATCCAGTCGTACGCTGCTATTCGACCGTGACTCTACCGGGGAGCTCGGGACCGCACTGGCGGAGGACTTTCATATCGGTGTGGTGATGTATCGAAAGGGCAGTGAGGCAGGGATAGTGGGCGCGTTGCCGAGAGTCGAGGGGCGGATGTGGCGGGCGAAGGCGTTCACGCCCTGGCGCTGGGCCGGCTGGAGCGAGCCCCGTTCTCACTCGAGGCTCAAGCCGGTCTATGATAGCCTCAGGCTGTTATGGGGGCGGCCATGAGGGGATGCGGCCCTCTCGCTGCCCTGCTCTTCTTCGGGGTCAGATCACTCTGCGCCCAGCAGAGGGAGGCCGACGAAGCCTGGAACCAGGGCCGTTATGAGGCGGCGCGCGCAGGGTATGAGCAGATCCTCCGACAGGACCCGTCCGCTGCACGGGCAAATCTCCGCATGGGCATCATGCTCTCGTGGCAGGGCAAGCTCGACTCGGCTCTCACCTTGATTTCCCGCGCGCGGGCAGCCGAGCCGGCCGACATAGATATGCGTCTGGCCGAGGCTCGAGTCCGTTCCTGGAAGGGCGATCTCTCCGCCGCCGAGCGACTCTATCAGGGAATCATTTCGGAGCATCCGGAAGATGCGGACGCGCTCGCCGGGCTGGGATACGTGTACTACTGGGAAGGCCGGGAGGCCGCCGCGCGGAAACATGCCGAGGCGGCCCTCACCGTGGATTCGACCCACAAGGCGGGACGGGATCTGCTCAGGACCATCGAGGAAGCCTACCGGCCAGCCACAGAAGGAACCGCAAGCTGGAGCAACGATTCGGATCACAACACGAGCTTCGGGCAGATTCTGAGCGCCTTTGCATCGCCAGGCACGAGTGTCGGGATCTTCGGTTCGGTCAACGCGCTCGAGACCAGCGACCCGGTCCTCGAGGCCAGCAGGGTGGGAGGCGAGGCCGGGCTGTCGGTGGGTCTGGGACGCTTTCAGCTTACGGGCGCCGCCGGGGCACGCAGGTTATTTCCCGACGTGGCTGAGCCGAGAACCGCCGCCACCTACCGGGCACGGCTCGGCTACCGTCCGGCTCCCGGGTTCAGCATGAGTGTCGGCTACTCGCGCGGGCCGTTCGACGAAATTGCCTCCCTCATGGAGCGCGGCCTCGATCTCGAGCTGGTGGAGGGCGGGTTCGATGCTCGCCCCTTTGCCGGCTTCAGCATCTTTGCCACGGGAAGCGGCCTCTGGCTGAGCGACGGGAACACCCGCACCGGAGTACTGGCGGGCCTCACCCACAAGCTCCATAGGCGGTTTACCGTGGGCTTGTTCGGCCGAACCCTGAGCTATGAAGAGAGGGGAGTGGGCTACTTCTCCCCCGATCGATTCTCGGTGCTGGAGGCAACCGCAGGCTACACCATCGAGGCGAAGTCGTGGAGCGGAAGCGTGGGCGGAGGGCTGGGTGCCCAGCAGGTCGGGGAGCGAGGAGCAGCCCAGGGCGAGTGGCACATTGAGGGACGGTTGGCCCGGCGCTGGGGTGGCGGCAATCGAGTGGAGGCCTTCGGCCTGGTAACCAACAGCGCAGTCAGCTCGACCACCGGCGCGTTCCGGTATCGATCGGCGGGCGTGACTGTGAGGTTAGGCTTGTAAGACAAGAGGACTGGCATGCGAGTGCTCATCATCGGTGGCACCAACTTCATCGGTCCGTATGTCGTGGCAGCCCTCGACCGACTCGGCGCCGATATCACTGTCTATCATCGAGGTATCCACGAGCCTGATCTTCCGTCCTCGGTACGTCATGTCCATAGCCCGAGAGCCGCGGTCCCCTTTCTACATTTCCCCTCGGAGCTGACTGAGCCGGCTCCAGACGTTGTCCTCCACATGTTTCCGGTGGGGCAGGACGATGCACGGGCCGCAGTGGCCCGCTTTGCCGGCATCGCCCAACGTCTCGTTGCGATAAGCAGCGGAGATGTCTACCTCGCGTATGGCCGATTGCTCGGCTCGGAGCCGGGGCCCCCCGAGCCGACGCCACTGAAGGAGACCGCAGCCCTCCGCGAACGCTTGTATCCGTACCGCGAGGGCGCGGCAGGTCCGGCGGACTGGACCTATCACTACGAGAAGATTCTGGTGGAGCGAGCGGTGCTGACCAGCTCGGCACCTGCGGGCACCGTGCTCCGGCTGCCGGCAGTGTACGGTCCCGGAGACCCTCATCGGCGTTTCCGGCCGTACATCCGGCGGATGGATGACGGCCGGCGTGCTCTCCTCCTGGAAACAGCCCAGGCAGCCTGGCGGTGGACCCACGGGTATGTAGAAAACGTGGCGCACGCGATAGCGCTGACGGTCCTGAACCAAGAAGCGGCTGGGCGGGTCTACAACATTGGTGAGTCGAGCGTCCCGACGATGGCGGAGCGGGTTCGGCTTATCGGCCATGCGGCTGGCTGGGATGGGGCCATTGTTCCGCTTCCTGCCGACCGCCTGCCCCGCCACCTCCGCACACCCTACGAGCCGCAACAGGACCTGGTGACAGATGTGACCCGCTTTCGTACCGAAATGGATTTTACCGACCCGGTGACATACCAGGAAGGACTGTCCCGGACGATCGCCTGGGAGCGGAGCAACCCGCTGGAGTCTGGAGATCCCGGTCCCGCCGAATACGCCGCGGAGGATGCGGCCCTGACCTAGCGGTTCAGCGCTCCAGCGGCAATTCGGCGTCTCTCCATTCCTCTTTCCCTCCGGGAAACTCCTTCACGTTGGTATACCCCAGCTCCACCAGCTCACGGGCGGCGTTATCCGCGGCGTGACAGGTGGGACTCGCACAGTAGACGACAATCTCGGCGTTGCGGTCAGGGAGCCGCTTCGGCGCCAGCTGAGCGACCTGAATCGGTGGCAGGTTGATCGCCGTGGGCAGGTGTCCCTCACGATAACTGGGCGGCGGGAGGGCCTCGACCAGGACGAAGTTGTCCCCCCGGTCCAGCTTGGCCTTGAGGTCCTCGCGAGAGATCAGCGGAATCTTCGTGTGCGGCATCCTACCCCCTGGCTAGTCTGACCATTGACCGACCTCCGAATGTAGAGCGTTTCAGCCCGAGGCGCTGCTAGGGTATGGGGACGTAGGTCTCGAAAAAGCCGGTACCGGAATCCGCGACTGTCACCCCCGCCACCTGGCCTGCCAGGCTGAACCGGCCCCGCATCTGGAGAAAGCTCCTGCGGAACTTACCCGCCCTCATCTCGGTAGCCAGCACGTCGCCGACCTGCACCTCGATCCGCACCGTGTCCGCCTCGCGGGTGCCCACCAGGGTGAATCGCTCTGGGGCGGTAGTTCGCCGGGACCCGGAAACGGGGCGAGCTCCCTGGTATCCGATCCCGCTGAATCGCAGGACCTGTTTCACTCCCAGGGAATCGACCAGGGTGAGAAAGAAGGGTGATGTCACCCTCGAGCCCGCGATGGCCGGCTCACGCTCCGGACCATAGACACCGCCGTATAGCAGGCTCAGCCGGGTGCCGCGCGCGGCCCCCCATTCCCAGGTCACGTCCCGCCAGACTCCCCAGTTGTGGTCGTGGTATGCCTGCGCGCCGGTGAAGCGGTCACACCGGCCGTCGACACAGATCGTTCCGGAAGCCTTGGCGTCGAGCGCAGGCACCACATATCCCGACAAGAAATCGTGCTCACCGAGCTCGACTGGAGGGAAGTAGCGGTTTGGAGCGGTAGCCAGCGCGACATCGATGGTTACCTGCCCTGCCTTGCTGGGAATTCGCGCCTTCAGCCGGTAGATGCCGTCACGCTGCCGGACGGTGTTTCCGCCGATGGTCAGGTCAGCACCCGCGGTGTCGAACTGGACTTGGCTCGAAGGAGCCTGAAGGCTGAAGCGTTGGTGCAGACCGCCGGGGCGCCGGCGGGTGACGAGCAGCTGACCGCCCCACCTCCCGCTGGGGATCTCTCCGCCCACCAAGTACGTGATGTACCACCACTCGTCCGGCGCCGTAACCAGATTGAAGTAGTGCCACTCGCCCCAGCTGGAGTCGGGTCGGGGCGGCAGATGAAACCGGTCCAGCTCGTTGTAGAGTCGGTGAACGGTAGGAGCGACGTAGCTCGAGTCGGCCGGCGAATCCTCCCAACGTCCCGAATGCAGGTCGAGGCCCGAGCCCACAGCCACTGCGCGGCTTGGAATCTCGCCGCCCGCCCGAACAGCGACGGTCCGGCTGCCGTAACGGAGGTAAACCAGCTTCCCCTCGATGACCGGGGAAACCGTTTGCACCAGGTTGTCTTGCCTCGGCCCGCCGATAGTCTGGCGGGTGAGGAAGCGGGCCCGGTCGATCCCGAAGAACATCCCGCCCATTCCACCAGTGCGCATGGCCTCGACGTCGATCCCCTGAGGCAGCAGCGTCACCTCGCCGCCGCCGATAAGGGATACGTCGCGCGACTGGTCCAACATCGCCTCCCCCACCGAGAGCAGCACGATCATCACACCCACGCCGAGCGCGAACCCGAGGAGGAGGAAGACAGCTCGGAGCTTCCGCACCAGCAGATGGCGGAACGCGAGCGTGGTTAACACGGCGGGGAAGCGGAAAAGCGGGGAGGCGAGGAAGTCATTCGCAGATACGTCCGTCGATCATGTGAATGACACGCCCCGCCTGGGCAGCGAGCCGCTCGTCATGGGTGATGACCACGAGAGTGGTGCCATCCTCGTTGAGCCGCCGGAAGAGCTCGAGGATCTCACCTCCGGTCGCCGCGTCGAGCTCACCGGTCGGCTCGTCGGCCAGCAACAGCGCCGGCCGGTTGGCGAGCGCCCGCGCGATAGCCACCCGCTGCATCTCCCCACCCGAGAGCTGGGTGGCGCGATGGCCAGCGCGGTGCTCCAGGCCTACATAGGCGAGCAGCTCCAGTGCCCGCGCTCGCCGCTCCTTGACTGGGACGCCAGCCTCCGCCATCGGCAGCTCCACGTTCTCCCGGGCCGTAAGGACCGGCAGAAGATGAAACCGCTGGAAAATGAAGCCGAGCCTGGTGAGACGCAGGCGGGTCAGCTCCCGGTCCGAGAGCGAGTCGAGCCGGGTTCCGAGGATCTCGACCTCTCCAGCAGTGGGCACGTCGATACCCCCGATCAGCTGAAGCAGGGTGGATTTTCCGCTCCCCGAAGGGCCCGCGATGGCCACGTACTCGCCGGACCGGACCGCGAGTGACACTCCCCGAAGCGCGTGCACTGCCGCTCCATTCAGGGGGTAGTCCTTGCGAAGATTCCGGCCAGTCAGGACGATAGGCCCGGTCATGTCGCCTCGGAGCGCAGCGTCGCTGCTATCGGTGCACGCGTAGCCAGCCATGCCGGGTAGAGCCCGGCAAGAGATCCTGTCACCATCAGCACCAGCCCGGCCGTGACGAGGCTTTCTTGTCGAGGAACGAAGAAGGAGAAGGCGGCCGGGAGTCCCGGAAAGCTGGTCAGAATGCTGTCCAGGTACCGCGCGGTGCCCAGTCCCAGGACGATACCGAGTGCTGCTCCAACGACCGTTAGCACCGTCCCTTCGATGAAGACCTGACGCACGACGGTCGAGCGGGCGATGCCGATGGCACGCAGTGTGGCAATCTCACCGAGCCGCTCGTTCACCGTGATCGTGAGCAGGGTGGTGATCAGCAGGACCGTGACGATCAGACTCATCGTGGCAAGGATGTAGGAGAGCTGGCGGAAATACACCAGCCGCTGCTTGAAAAATCTGACCAGGTCCGCCACGCTGTAGACCTCGAGCCGGGGGAATTCCTTCCGCAACCGGTCTGCCACCGCTGGGACCGCGGCATCGTTCCGTACTTTGACCAACAGCAGAGAGGCGGTGTCGTCCGGTCGTCCACCCGAGGCCAGCGCCTGCATGACCGGCAGGATCGTCCCCACGGAAGGCTGGCCCCGATAGTCGTAGACCCAGCGTACGATGCCGCGCACCACGAGCCGCCGGCTCACTCCTGCGGCGGCCACCTGGGGATCGAGTCGGCCGACCAGGCTGACGGTGTCTCCTACACCGGCTCCCAGAAGGCCGGCGACGGCCGGGCTCAGCAGCACACCCAGTGTGTCGTCTGGCGTGAGATCGCGCCCGCGCTGCATCTGGTAGATCCCCTGGGCTTCGGGCTGAATGCCGTAACCCACCAGCGTGACGAGCGAATCTCGGCTGCGGCCGTACAGGGACGTTCCCAGAACCGCGCCGGCCGATTCGATGGCGGTATCGCGACGAAGCCGGCCCACCACGCTGCCGGCTCGATCGAGGGTGGCCTCGGTGTCGAACGGGAGAGTGCCCTTGGGCGTGAGCCGGATCTGGTACCCCTTGGCCAGAAGCAGCTCGGCAAACGACTTTTCGATCCCCCCGCTCAGCATGACCATGTCGAGGAGCATCGCGGCCGATATAGCGATGCCGCTGACCGCGAGGAGGGTCCGCAACCGCTGGCGAATGAGGTTCTGCACGGCCCAGCTCAGCCCGCTCATCCGCGTCCCCAGAGCACCAGTGGGCGGGTGTGCACCAGGCGCCAGGCAGCCACCGCCCCGGCCGCGATGCCCAGGGCAAGCGACAAGCCGACGCTGAACAGAACGATCGTCGGTGTGATCAGGGAAAACGTGAGACCGGTATCGAAGAATCGCCTGTAATAGGCGTTGGTGGCGGCGCCGGCGAGATATGCCAGGCCGGAACCAGCCACCGATCCAAATGCGGCAATAAGCGCTGCTTCGAGCAACAGGGCGCCGAAGATGGTCCGGCGCCGCACTCCCACGAAGCGCATGACCGCTGCATCCATCCGCCGCTCCTCGACCTTCAACAGCATGATGCATAGGAGAAAGACGGCGCTAGCCACGATGGTGATCACCGCAATGGCCCGGTGAAAGCGGCTCACCACCAGAAGAGTCTGGGAGGACTCAGAAGCGATTGCGCGGGAGCTGTAAGCCCGATACCCGAAGGCGCTCCGATTGAGGGCCGCCGCCGCGGTGTCCGGCGAAACCCCGGGCCGGAGCCCAACTCCATACCGGTCAACCCGGTCTGGAGCCCCGAGCAGCGCCGCCAGGTCGGGCAAGTGCAGACGGACATGGCGCTCCCGCTTGGCAATCTCGGCCGGATCCGGCCTGGGCTCGTAGATTGCCGTCACCAGCCCCAGCTTGGTGATCGAATCCACCGCCGGGCCTATCCGGAAAGTGTCTCCGATCGAGAGACCGAGCTCCTCGGCCAGGCGGCGCTCCACCGCCACCTCGGCCACCTGTGCCCGGGCCGGTCCTGCGCCGATAATCAGCAGGACTGCTGCGAAGACCCGGGGTCGCCAGGCGTGAATTCCCATTGTTTGGTCTCGACTCCAGTACGAATGAGCGGCTGTACCTGTTAAAGTAGTTGTGCCGGCCGGCGGGCTGGGCAGGCAACCTCAAGTGAGGAACAGGCATGGAGTCCCAGACCCACCCGAAAGTCGCAGTCCTTGGAATGAGCGCAACCGGGCTCGGCTGGGCTACGCTGGTGTCCGCCGCCGGCTGGCCGCTTACGATCTACGACCCGGATGCCGCGCTGTTGCAGAGCGGCAGCGAGGAAATAGCCAGCCGTAGGCGGCACTCGCTGGGGTCCGGCCTTCACGTGGTGCCAGATGAGAGCGACCCTCTCCCCGGAGCACCGCGGCAGGGACGGAGCCTGCTGAACTCGGTAACTGACGCTGACTGGATCATCGACGCGACCACCAGTGACCTGCTCCACCGCCAGCGGCTCCTGGAACAGGTAGAAGGGGTGGCTCGCATGGCTGCGGTGGTGACCTGTAGTGGGCCCGGATTGTCACCGACCGAACTGTGCGCCCGGCTTCGCCGGCCTGGGCGGCTGCTGGTGGCGCGGGGGTTCGATCCGATCGAACACATCCCTGCGGTCGAGGTGGTCCCGGGTCCCCTGACGGATCGAGCCAGCCTCGACCTGGTCCGCCACTGGCTCCGCCAGCTGGGCCGGATCCCGGTGGTCCTCAGAAAAGAGATTCCCGGCAACGCCACCGGCCGGCTGATCGCAGCCCTGTGGCGAGAGTGCATCCGGCTGGTTCTGGACGGAGTCATGGAGGTCAGGGACGTGGACGCTCTCATCTCGTCAGGGCTCGCGGCGAGACTGGCCTCGGCGGGCCCGTTTCAGACCGCCTACCTCGAAGCCGGAGAACGCCAGACCGCGCAGCTCAGCGCATTGCTCAGGGCACTGGAAACCCGGTGGGAAGGCGATACCGGATTCCAGCTCCCGTCGGCAGAGCACCAGCAGCTGATTCGACTGATCGAGAGGGCTTACGATGGGGAGGGCGACGTGCTGCGGGGCGCCCGCGACGAGCGGCTGGCCGAACTGAGGCGGATCGTCGGGTACTAGCGCTTGAAGGGATGCTCGAAGCTGAGATAGACGAACAGCACATCCTCACCATCGTCCGGGCCCAAGTTGAAAGTGTAGGCCAGCCCTGGAACGATCTGCAGGTCATTCGCCAGGTTGAACGCCCCTCGAATACCCGGATTCAGAAGGAAGGACTCTTCCCGCGCAGTTTGGCCGGCGCTCACCACCGACGCCGTGCTGAGCCAGAGTGCCTCCACCATGAGGTTGAACGAGGGCTGAAGCAGCCAGATAGCGCTCCCCCCGAGGTTGAAGCTCGTGGCCGTCGCCTCGTCGCCGAGGGGGCTCTTGGCTGAGGGCGTAACCCTGGCCCCGGCGTTCCAGTGGGTCACCACCTTTGGCGCGAGAACGAGGCTTAGGGGCAGATTGGTTTGCAGCCCGACCGCGCCCGCCCCTCGCCCCTCCTCGTAATCGCCTGTAGGCAGAAGCAGGGAGAGCCGGGGAGCGAATACGGTCGCGGCTTCCGGATCGCCCACGAGCTGATAACGATAGTTCAGGGCAACGTCACCAATGCCGGTGCCAAACCCGTCGGGGTTCTCAACTAGAAGCGTATAGCTGAGCTGATTGCGAATTCCGCCGAGCGGCCACTCCTGGGTGAAGCTGTAGGCCCAGGCGTCGGAGCCGAGGCCGAAGGTGCTGATGTGCTGAACGACTCCCCGTTCCTGGTTGTACGCTTCCTCGATGAGGAAGCTGTTGTCCTGGATTTGTACCGCGGTGAGCGGTGAGCCGTAAGCGGTAAGCGGGAGAACCAGGAGACAGAAGAACACGCGAGCGGTTGCAGCGATCAAGGGACCGTTAGCGGATTTCTTGCTTTTCCCACTCACGGCTAACCGCTCACCGCTCACGTTTTTCCTCATGCAGTGACCAATAGACCAGTGGCGTACATGATCCCCATCCCGAAGATGAAGCCGGCGACGTTAAGCGGCGCCGTGAGACCACCCGTAGCGCGCCGGGCGAAGAGGCGCCAGAGCTCGTAGACCACCGTGGCGATAGCCCCGGCTCCGATGGCAAAGAAGAGCGTGGTCCAGAGTGGCGAATAGGTGAAGCCGCCAATCCAGGCCCCGATCACCGTCGGCACGCCCGCGAGTGCGCCGAGCAGGATCAGCGAGCGAAGGCGGGGCCGCTGGTCAGCGAGTGGGGTGACGATGCCGAGGCCTTCGGTGGTGTTGTGCAGCAGGAATCCGATCACGAGGAAAGTTCCCAGCGCTATCTCACCGGTGGCGTACGACGTGCCGATGGCCAGACCTTCGCCCAGGTTATGGAGCCCAATGCCCAACGCGATCAGGGCCGCCACCTGGAGGGGCGTGCGCTCGCCCCGCTGGCCACCGCGCCAGTGGCCGAGTGCCGCCAGGATGAGCGGGGTGCCGAGCAGCCCGAGCAGCACCAGCGAGGAGCCCTGGAAGGCGCCGGCCACCAGCGCGGAAGTCTCCGCCGCTTCTACCAGGGCATCCACCCCGAGGAACACCAATAGCCCCATCGTGAGACTCAGGAAAAAATCGATCCAGCGCCGGCTCACCGCGCGAACGAAGGGCAGCCACAGCAGGCCGATGAACACCGGGATTACACCGGCGTAGACCCCAAGCAGCGCAAACGTGGTGAGGTATCGGGCATCAACCGCCGGCGAGAGGGTGGCCACCGGAACCTCGCCCGAGAAGGTGAGCCCGGTGCTGGTCACCAGTGCCACGGTGTGAGGCTCGCCTTCGACCCAGGGGTAGGGAATGGTGATGGTGCGCCGCTCCAGACGCTCCAGCGTCCGGCTTCCATTCACCCGATGCACCCAGTTGGCGTCGTCCACCATGACCTGGGCGACCGTAACCGCCTCCGGCCCGCCGTTTACGACGCGAACTTCCATCACACCGTGCTCGGGCAATCGAATCCGCTCCACGGTCAGCTGTTCCACCGGCGGGAAGCTTTGGCGGAAGACTCCGACCGGCCCGACCCTGAGGAACAGGGTGACCAGGACCGCGAGCAACACCAGCGGAGCCAGGCCCTTGAACCAAAGCGGCATCCCTGGGCGACTGCTGGGCGACGCGGCCGCTGGGGTTCTGCCGGAGCCGGTCTTCGGAGGAAGGGGCAGCTCGACCTTAGACAAGGGGCGCCTCCACCAGGAAGATCCCGCTCCAGCCCAGCTCGGCGAACTCGCTCTGGTGGGCATGGAACATGAATGGCCCAGGGTGCTTGTAGGTGAACTCGAGCACGGCGCGCTCACCCTGACACATCGCCACGACATCGGTCCACTCGTAACGCGTGAGGTCGGTTCCGGTTCGGTAGAGCCGGAACAGATTGCCGTGAATATGGAACGAGTTGAGCAGATCGAATTCCGTCACGTTCACCACGTAGACCCGGACCAGCTCTCCCTGCCGCACCCGGATGGGATACTTCTGATAGTGAAATGCGACGGTATTGACCGCGTAGACCTCGTTCTCGCCGTCCAGATTGGTATCGAAGCCATTCATCACCATCACCATCTCGCGGGCCGGAGGCCGGCCCTGCTTCGGATCGATAATGAACGCCCCGTAGAGGCCTTTGTGGATGTGCCGTTTGATGGGAACGGTGTGGCAGTGATACAAGTGCAACCCGAAAGGTTCGGCGTCGAACTCGTAGACGAAGCTTTCGCCGCGACGTACCGGCTCGAAAGCGCCGTCCATCCCCG
This sequence comes from Gemmatimonadales bacterium, assembly GCA_035557715.1. Lineage (GTDB taxonomy): Bacteria > Gemmatimonadota > Gemmatimonadetes > Gemmatimonadales > GWC2-71-9 > CAVVWJ01. The sequence continues at coordinate 33,265 of DATMDQ010000094.1, read as the reverse complement.
AGGGATGGATTCCGTGGAAATGGATGCTGTGAGAATGACTGCCCTTGTTGACGAACCGGACCCGAAGCCGGTCGCCCTCAGTACAGCGGATGGTGGGACCGGGTACCTGGCCGTTGTAGGTCCAGGCGGGAAAGAAGACCCCTGGTGCCACCTCGATTTCACGGTCTTCGGCCACCAGCTCGAACTCCCGCAACACCTGCCCCGAGGGGAGTCGGGATACCTTGCCGGTGTCGAAGTGGGTGAGGAAGGCACTAGGATCGAACGAGCCGGGGGCGAGCTTGCCCACGGTCATCATGTCGTGATGGGTTGCATGATCCTGGGCCGGACCGGCGCTCGATTGACCCAGTCCTGGAAGCGCGAGGACGCTGCCGCCAGCGGCGAGACCTACCGTTCCCAGCGCACCGACTCTCAGCAGGTCCCGCCTCGTCAGCGACCGATCCAATATCTCATCCTTCTTCCGAGCCATCTTACCCCCGATCCTAAGCCAACCACATTCTGAAGGTCCCCAGCAGTAGCCCTCCGCTCAGTCCAACAATCGCCCTTCCCCCCGGGCACAGAGGAGTGCATGACCCAGCTCCCGCCCGACGACCTGTCGCTCGCCGCGGACCTCGATGGTCACCAGATCATCGAATGGCTGACGATCCACCACCGTCACCTGCACGCCGGGCCGGAGCCCGAGGGACGCGATGTAGCGGAGCCGCTCCGGCTGATTCTCATGCACCCGCCGTATCTCCACGGTCTCGCCTACCGGAACCTCGGAAAGAGCAGTGCTGGCCAGCTCGTGTATGGATCCATCGGCCGAGGGAATTGGATCTCCGTGGGGGTCGACAGCTGGATTTCCGAGGGCAGTGGCCATCCGCTCGATCATGGTTTCCGACACCGCGTGCTCCAGCCGCTCGGCCTCCTCGTGCACCGTGTCCCAGGAGTATCCAAGAAACTCGACCAGGTAGGCCTCGATCAGCCGGTGCCGCCGGACCATCCTGAGCGCCGCTCGCCGGCCCTCCTCGGTAAGCTGCACGCCGCGATAGGGGACGTGCTCCAGTAAGCCATGCTCGGACAATCGCTTGACCATGCCGGTCACCGAGGGTGCCGACAGTGCCAGGAGGCCGGCGATCTCGCTCGTCGACGCGGGACGGCCCTCCGGCGAGAGCTGGTAAATCGCCTTCAGGTAGTCTTCTACCGATCGAGTCAGGGAGTCGGGTACAGCGGCGGCTCGCATGTGGGGTCCGGGCGTTTTAGGTTCACCTAATACTGTATTAAGATCCTCCTAATGTCAAGTTTACGTGGTGCAAAAAAGCCGTGAGGATCCGCTCGGTCATACCCCAGACGATGGCGTCGGCGAGCCGATAGGCCTGAACGTCACGCATCTGGCCCGCAATCTCGAGCGTAGCGAGGTGGTATCCGCCAGGCTGCCGGAGATCCTCTAGGCTAACCCACTGAGTGGCAGCCACTTCGTGGTTGAGCACAAGCACCGGCCGCGCGGGCAGGAGGAAGGCAAAGGGTCGAACCGCGATGGGCGGAAGGACCGGGTTTCGGGGCACGACGTCGTCGAGGGCACCGAGCAGCTGCCCCCGGTCGAGCTCGATACCGACTTCTTCACGGGTTTCTCTGATGGCGGTGGCGAGGAGGTCCAGATCGTCCGGCTCACGCCGCCCGCCGGGTAGCGCCATGTGCCCCGACCAGGGATCGCCGGGGCGATCGGCGCGGCGTATGAGAAGGATGGCGTCGGGGTCGGGCGCGATCAGGACAGCCACTGCGGCCCAGATCAGGGAGGGATCAGCAGCGGCAGTGTCAGGATGGTTGGCCAGGCGCTCCTTGAGTGTGGCGAGCCGGCCGGTCAGTGCGAGTGCGATCCGCAGCCGCCTCCACAGCAACCGCCGCTCGGGGGAGGACCCAACCGGCTGTAGTCGGCCGGCTTGCCACCGGTAGCGGGGCGCGCCGTCAGCGACAAGAGCCGCTGGAGGTCAACACCCGAGCAATGCGGACAAGAGACCTCTTGGTCGCCGCGGACCAATTGCTCGAACTGAGTTCCACACCCGCCGCAGCGGTAATCGTAAATCGGCATGATGGAGATTCGCCGGAGGCTCCCGGTGGGTCAAGAGGTGCCGGTCAGGCGCTGACTGAGCTCCCAAAGCCGTCGCGCCGGCGCCTCATCGTAGGACTCGCGCGACGAGCGCCGGGCCTGCCTCCGCTCGAAATATTTGCCGGTCACCCTCTCTATCTCGGGCGAGGAGGCGAGATAGATGCTGGTCTCCGCACCCTCTTCAGGCTTGGCACCGAAGGTGCTCCCTGCGCCCACTCCGGGAGCTACCCCCATGTAGTCGGCCAGCATGCCGGTCGCCACGACGCCGGGGTTCAGAGAGTTTACCGTGACCCCGGTTCCCTCCAGGCGGCGGGCCAGCTCGTAGGTGAAGAGAACGTTGGCCAGCTTGGACCGGCTGTAGACCTCCTTGGGTTCGTAAGCCCGCTCGGCCTGGAGATCGTCGAAATCCATGCTGGCGTGGGTGTGGGCGCCCGACGAGACGTTGATGATTCTGGACGGAGCCCCGGCCTTGAGCTGGGGCAGCAGCAGGTTGGTCAGAAGGAAGTAGGCGAGGTGGTTAACGGCGAACTGCATCTCGAGTCCGTCGACCGTGACCTCGCGCCTCCGGGGAATGACGCCGGCGTTGTTGAGCAGGACGTGGAGCCTGGGATATCGCTCCTGAAGGTCAGCTGCGGCCCGCCTGATGGAGGCCTGAGAGGACAGGTCGGCTGCGACCACATCGGGGGTCGAGTAACTGACCCCGATCTCTCGAGCGACCGCCTCGCCGTCTTCCTGGCGGCGGCAAACGAGGATCACGCTGGCACCGAGTCGCGCCAAACCTTCGGCAGTGGCGCGGCCGATTCCGCGGGTGGCCCCGGTGACGGCACAGATGCGCCCGGTCATGTGAGCCGCCATGAGCTGTTCTCGGCCTAGCTGAGGTGGGACACGAGCCACTCGACCGTGGCGTCGAAAACGGTGTCGATCTGCGGCGTCCCGGAGCGCCAGGGATGGGTGGCTCCGAAGGTATGGCCGCCGCCTTCGAGCGGCATGAGGCGGGTGGTCGCGCCCGAACTGGCTCCCTTCAGCAGCTCGGCCTCGCTGAAGCCGACCGACTCGTCGTTGGTACCGTGGATGAGCAACCAGGGAACGGCGATGCGTCCGGCGGCCGCTTCGATGTCCAGCGGAGCAGCGTTCTGCTCGATGTCGTCGAGCACGTCGGTGTAGAGCGGGAGTACCTGCCCGGTCCGCGCGTTTCGCACTTCGCTGCGGCCGGCCTTACGCCAGACGGTGCGCTGATCCAGCGGCCAGCGCTCGACACTGGCGATGGCGGCCCAGGTGACGAGCGCCCTGACCCGCGAATCCTTGGCGGCCTGTAGAACGGCCACGCCGCCACCACGGGAATGGCCGATGAGGCCGAGCGTCGAGGGAGCAGGAACGCCGAGCCGGCCGAGCATGAGGGCCTCGATCACGGTGCCTACGTCCTGGAGCTCAGCGGAGAAGGTGTTGTGACCGAATCGTTCCGGGAGCGTAAACTCGCCCGCGTCGTCCACGCCGCTGCCGCTGAGGTTCGGGCTCACGGCAGTGAAGCCGGCCAGGGCAAGGCGCTCCGCCAGCGGGGGGAACATCCCCCAGTCCTTGAAGCCCTTGAACCCGTGCAGCACGAGAACTGCCGGCCGCGCCGCGGTTCGTCCACCGGCGCGAACGTCCACCAGAATGGGGCCCAACGCTCCGGGCAGTGCGTGTTTCGTGAGAGTGGGCGTCGCCATGCTCAATCTGACAGAGATGAGAGGATCAGCTGACCGCGGCCTCGAGCACCTCGAGCTCCCCGGCGTCGGCGTCGAGGCGGGCCTGGACACCCAACGGCAGGGTCCATTGCGCATCGATGTGCCCCACGGGAAAGCCGTAGGCGACCGGGATGCCGAGCGGCGCGAAATAGCTCTCGAGCACCTCGTCGAAGCCCAGGGCACCGTCGCCACCGGCCCGTTCCAGCCCGGTGAACCGGCCGACTGCCACCCCGGCCAGACGGCGAAGCGCCCCGATCAAGCGAAGGTGGGCGAGCATACGGTCCACGCGGTAAAGCTCCTCGCCCGCGTCTTCGAGAAACAGTATGGCGCCGGCAAGCTCGGGAAAGTAGGGCGTTCCGATCAGACATTGGAGCAGGGTGAGATTCCCACCCGCCACCGGACCCTCGGCCACGCCGCCGCGCAGCGTGACGATCCGGTTCTCCTGGGGCACGAGTACGGTGGGCGACTCGGGGATTCGGCCCAGGCGCCCCGGAGCTTCGGCCTGGGTGAGCACCCGCTCGAAGTGCCAGCGGCTGAAGGCGGGCATGCTCGCCCGGGCTACCGGCCCATGAAAGGTCACCACCCCGGTCAGCCGGGTCACGGCATTCAGCAGGGCGGTGATATCGGAATAGCCGATGAGCACCTTGGGGCGGCGGGCCATGGCGGCGTAGTCCACCCGCTTCAGGAGGCGGATCGAGCCGTAGCCGCCGCGAATGCACCAGATGGCATCAATGGAAGAGTCCTGGAGCGCCTGATTGAGATCCGAGAGCCGTTCGTCGTCGGTACCCGCCAGATAACCGTGGCGAGCGTGGGCGCTCTTCCCGAGAACCGGTTCGTAACCCAGCGCACGGCAGAGCGCCTCTGCTCGTGTTAAATCATCTCTCTCGAGCAACGGACCGGCGGGCGCTATCAGGCCGATTCGGTTGCCGGGAGCAAGTTTTGGAGGCCGTACCAGTGGTTTTGACCCCATGACATACCGGCTGTAGATTGACGGACCTTTACGGGGGAGAGCCCGTAGTGCGTGCTTCCGGGTCTATCCTGCTCGACGCCGGCCGCGTCATCACGGAGATGCGCGAGCCGATGGTTTCTCAGTGGGCTGACTGGCTGGGTGACCGTGCCAGCGCCGCCTCCACGATACCGCGTACCACGGTCGAGCGGGAGTTCCGGCTCCTGTTCGATGTCCTGACCGAGATGGTCGGCCCGCTTCGGCGGGAGGCCAACACCGTCTGGTTCCGAGCCTGCGAGCACTACGGCCGGATTGCATCGGCGCGCGGGCTGGCGGCTGGTGAGGTGGTGGAAGAGCTCTCCTACCTCCGCGAGCTGCTCATCAGGAACCTGGCGCCGGTGCTGGTGGCCATGCGGGCGCGCCAGGGCATGGCGATCATGCTCCAGCTCAATCGCGCAATCGACAAGGGGATCGCCGTGGCGGTGGTGGGTTACACCGATGCGCTGGTGGCCACCCTTTTCTCCCAGAACGGCGTGCCCTCCTTTGGCGGCAACCAGGACTTCACTGAGGTCGAACGCCAGATCAAGACGTTGGAACACGAGCTCCGAACCATCGCCAAGTCAGTGAAGTAGCCGGGGCGCACGCCGCTGCGCCTCTCTGATGCGATGGACCTGCTGCCGGCTCTGCCCTGGGTCCTTCCCTTTCTTGCCCTCCCGCGCCTTGCCCGTCGTACTCCCAGCCTGATAGATGCCAAACTTGAATCAGGACGGCTGGTGTCAGTCATCATTCCGGCGCGCAACGAATCGTCCACCATCGGCACCGTGGTCGCTTCGATTCTGGCGACAACCTACCATCCCATCGAGCTGTTGGTGGTGGACGACCGGTCAACCGATGACACCACCTCCATAGTCGAAGGCTTCAACGACGCTCGGCTCCGGCTTATCCCGGGCCAGGAGCTACCCGAGGGTTGGTACGGAAAGCCGTGGGCCTGCTACCAGGGCTACCGGGCAGCCCAGGGCGACCTCCTCCTCTTCACCGACGCGGACACGCGGCATGCGCCGGAGCTGCTGGGGCGTGCGGTAGGCGCGTTGATCAGCGAAAAAGCCGCGCTGGTCACCGTCGCGCCGCTTCAGCGTTGCGTGACGTTCTGGGAGCGGGTGGTGATGCCCCAGATCTGGTTCCTTCTCGCGTTGCGCTACCAGCCGGCCTCGGTGAACCGCGCCCGGCGCGAGCGGGACGTCATTGCCAACGGCCAGTTCATCCTCACCACCCGGCAGGCCTACGAGGTGGCCGGCACCCATGGGGCAGTCCGTCAGGAAGTCGCCGAAGACCTGGCCCTGGCGCAGACGTTCCTGCGCCACGGCCTCAAGCTGCACTTCGCCTTTGCCGAACGGCTGATGGAGACCCGCATGTACCTGAGTCTCTCGCACCTGATCGAGGGCTGGTCAAAGAACATCTACCTCGGCGGGCGCCGCTCATTTCCGCATGAGCCACTGCTGCGGGGATTGGTGCCGGTAATGCTGGTCGTGGCAATGCTCGCCTGGCTGCTCCCGCCTGCGGCGCTGTTGGCCTCCGCGGTCAATCCCCATCCTGCCGATCTGATGCCCGCCGCGCTGCTTGCCACCATCCTCTCGGCCGTGTTCTGGATGCTTATCAGTCATGGGATGCAAATACCGGCCTGGTACGGGCTGGTCTACCCACTCGGGGCGTTGATGGCGCTCTACATCATCCTGCGATCGATCTGGCGGGGTGGACGGCGGGTGGAGTGGCGGGGGAGGGTTTACAGGGATAAAGCGGTGAGCGGTAAGCGGTGAGCGGAAAATCAACTCCCCGAATAGGTGCCTCGTTGCGCTCGGGATGAGGAGCACCTTGCGGGGCCCGTTTCCCGCTTACCGCTCACGCCGTTGCAGTTACCGCCTTTCAACCACCACGTCCTGACTCGGGATCCGCCCTCCTAACACCCTGCCCACCTGATCAACCCGCAGTCGATACTCCACGTTCCCAATGGCGAGCCGCAGAGAATCCGGCGACAGGCGGGAGACTGTCGCAGTTGCCGTCTGACCGCCGCCCAGATTGAAAAATGCGACCCGCGAAGAATCCGGGGACGCCCGGACCCGTCGCACCGCTTGCTCCAGCAACGCAAAGGAGAGGTTGAGGTAGGGCACCGCTCCGCGCTCGGTTGCAAAGAGCCGGGTTTGAAGCCCATCCCCGCCGATCGCATCCACCGCGACGCTGTCCTCCTTGAAAATCACCCGGGCACGTTGAACGACTCTCGCCGCCTGACCTCCGCTGTCGCTCCCTTCGCGAATGGTTACCTCGATCAGTGGAAGGGTGGCGTCAGGCGCCACCACAGCCGACCACCGCTGTGAAGTGTGCTTGGCGTTCCGCAGAGCGACCGTGCCCTCGATCTTGGTGGCGCTGCGGCTGAACCGCTCGGTGGCCACAGTGTCGTGGGCATGGCGAACCACGAAAGTACCGCTGTCGGAAACAACCTGGGCCCGGACGAGAGCCGGGGCAAACACGATGACGGCGATGGTGAGGCGGATGGGACGCATTGTCATTAAGGGTGCAGGGTCCTGGGTCTGGGATCTCAAGTCCAGGTACAAAGGTAACCGGAGATTCACCCGACGGTTTCCGCTCCGCCCTGCGGCATTCTGATGCAGTAGCCCTGCCTTCCCCGCCCTACCGTGGGACTCCGCAACACTCCGGAGCGCCCCGCGGATGGATCTCGAGACACTCCTCCCCTCAATCAGATCGCTGCACGACCTCACAGGGCTGGTGGCCGCTCTCGGTCACCAGCCAACCTGGGAAGAAGTACCTGACCCCTCCCTCAAGCTCACGGTCGTCGCCCGGACCGGTGAGCTGCCCTGGTTTGCCATCGAAAGCCGCTTCCCTGAGCGCGATGCGGGGAGACTGGCGCTGCGCCTCAGCCGACGGGGGCGGATGTGCCTGGTGTTCGCCCTCGATCCTCAGTCCTCCCGGCTGACGCTTGCGGTTGGGTTCGATAGCTGTCCGAGGCTGGAGATGGACCTTAACCACGCCAGCGCCGAGGCGGTTGCTTCTCTGAGCAGGCTCGGCGCCACCGCGGAAGGTGGGTCACTGGCCTTTGTGGCTAGAGCGGCCGATGCGCTCGCCGCGGAGACGGTAGGCCGGCGGTTCTTCCGCGTGTTCCGCGCTACCCTCGACCGGATGGCCGCTGGCCTCCCCGGTCCCATGCCGGGGGAAGACCGGGACGGGCTCGCCCTACTGCAGCTCACCCGAATCCTGTTTCTCTATTTCATCCAGACGAAAGGCTGGCTCGGCGGACGGGAGCGTTTTCTGGCGGAAGAGGTGGAGAAGTGCCTCGCGCACAAGCGCCGGATCCACGGCGACCTGCTCCGGCCGCTCTTCTTCGGCACTTTGAACCGGCCTCGAGCCCAACGGAGCCGGGTCGCCGCTCTGTTCGGCTCCATTCCATTCCTCAACGGGGGCCTGTTCGAGCCTCACCCGCTGGAGCGGCGCTTTCGCGCCGACATCCCGAATCCTGTCTGGCGAGACGCCTTCGACCAGCTCTTTGAGCGATTTCACTTCACGGTGATGGAAGGTCACGGCCACGGTGGAGTGGCGCCTGACATGCTCGGCCGTGTGTTCGAAGGAGTGATGGCCCCGGAGGCTCGCCATGCGTCGGGAACGTTCTACACACCCGCGGCACTGGTCGGAAGCGTAATGGATGCCGCGCTGGTCGCACTGATCGGGCAGAGGCTTAAGTGTGGCGACGGGGAGGCCGAGCGACGTCTTCGGGCTGGCGACCCAGACGCGGCGCGAACGCTGACCTCCATCACCGTGCTCGATCCGGCGGTTGGATCGGGCGCATTCCTGCTTGGCGCTCTCGACCGTCTCTCCTCCATTGAGGCCACGGACGCCCTCTCGGCCCGAAAGCGCCGGGTACTGCAGGGAAACCTGTTCGGTGTGGACCTGAGCACCGCCGCGGTCCGGTTGACCGAGCTACGGCTCTGGCTAGCCGTCATCGCCGATGATCCCGCGGAGCGGGCCTCTGAGGTCTCGCCACTGCCGAACCTCGACTGCCTCATTCGCCAGGGCGATAGCCTGTTCGATCCACTGAGCCCGGGAATCGATGCGGTGCGACATGAACCGAAGATTGTAGCCGAGCTCTCCCGGCTACGCCGGTGTGTGATAACGGCAAGCGGGGCGGACAAGCAGTCGCTGATCCGGCGGCTCCGCACAGTCGAGGCTCGAGCGTTAGGCTCGTCGCTCGGCGCAGCTGAGAGCCGGGTCCTGGGCGATGTGTCCGGCTGCCTGAACGCGGCCCGAGGCCGGGACCTGTTTGGCGAGAGACGCGGCCTGGACCGCGAGCTCCGTTCCCAGCTGAAAGAACTGCGAAGCCAACTCCGTTCACTGCGACAGGCTCGCCGCAAACTGGCCCGTGACGGAAGCCTGCCCTGGTTTCATTACGGCAGCCACTTCGCCGACGTCTTTGCTCGGGGCGGGTTCGACATTGTCGCCGGCAATCCTCCCTGGCTCCGGTCCGAGGACATTCCGTCTCAAGTGCGCGAGCGGTTGACTGGGCGATACCGCTGGTGGCGATCCTCCGCCGGCGGCTTCGGCAACCGGCCGGATCTGGCAGTCGCGTTTCTCGAGCGCTCAGTGGAATTGGCAGCACCCTCCGGAATCGTGGCGATGCTGGTGCCGGCAAAGGTCGCGAGCGCCGCATACGGTGCCACGGCTCGGCACTCGCTCGCGAGTACAACGACGCTGCACGCCATCGCAAATCTCACCGAGCATGGCGCCGAGTTCGATGCAACCGTGTACCCCATGGCACTGATAGCCGGTAAAGCGACGCCGGCGCCACGTCACCGGGTGCGAACGACGCTCGCTGTCACCAATGAGCTGGGAGTCAGCCAAGCAAAGCTCATCGGTGGAGGCCCATGGATACTGGTCAAGGATTGCCTGCGCAGCGTTCTGGAAACGCTCCAGACAGACCACCCGGCACTCGGGGAGCGGTTCATCTCCCATCTGGGAGTCAAGACCGGAGCCAACCATGTGTTTCTCGGCCCGCCGGAAGACCTGGAGCCGGAGGTGCTCCGATGGGCCATACGCGGCCGTGACATCGCCCCATTTCGCTGTGCCTCTCGAACGCGGCTGCTGTGGACCCATGATGCCGAGGGTCAGCCGCGCCTCGAGCTGCCGCCGCGCTGCACTGCCTACCTGGCCCGTCACCAAGCACAGCTTCGAGCCCGGCGTGATTACACTGGTGGCCCACCGTGGACCGTATTTCGGGCCCGTCCCGCTGTTGCCCGCTATCGGGTCGTGTGGCCCGACCTGGCCCGACGGCTGACGGCAGCCGCGCTTACCACCGGGAGCGAGCGGTACCAGATCCCGCTGAACAGCTGCTACGTCGTCACAACGAAGAGTGCGGTGGAAGCCGAGCGACTCGCGGTCTGCCTCAACTCCACCTGGCTCAGGGCGGTCGCACGCCTCGGCGCCGTGCCGGCGGCCGGTGGATTCGCACGATTCAACGCCCGTACCATTGCGCGACTTCCCCTGCCGGGCTCGGTCCTAGCCGACTCCGCCCTTACCCGATTCGCCGGGCTGGGCCGCACCGGGGCCCTGATCCAGGGAGAGCTCGACGCGGCGTTGGCGGTGCACCTGAACCTTTCAGGTAGGGCGCGGAATGCGCTTCGTGCCGTGGTGGACGGCGCCGCCCGCCATCGTCGCTGAGTCGCTGGTGGCGGTGCCCGATCCACTGCTGACGGCGCTTCGGCCCGGGCCGCTCTCTGCCGCCAGGGCCGTTGCCGCTGCACTAGCGCGCAGTCTCTCGCCCGCCGAGGACGATTCTCCTTGCCCTCAATGGTTACTGCCTTCGCAGCAGCGGAGCTTCCGCCGAGCGCTGGGGGCACTGAGGCGGCACCGGGGCGTGATCCTGGCGGATCCAGTCGGAAGTGGCAAGACGTATGTCGCGCTCGCGGTAGCGGCATCGCTCAATCGTGGAAGTCCCACCGCTTGCCTGGTGCCAGCAACACTGCAGCCGCAGTGGGAGGAGGTCGCCCGGGAGTTGAAAATCCCATTGGTGCTCTGCTCGCACGAACAGGTGAGCCGGGGAAGGTTGCCGGATGGTACGCGCGGACTGGTGGTGGTGGATGAGAGCCATCATTTCCGAAACCGGCTTACACAGAGGTACGCTCATCTGGCGAGCTGGCTGGTCGGCCGGCCGGCTCTGCTGGTGACTGCCACTCCCATCGTGAATCGCCTCTCGGACCTGGGCCACCAGCTTCTCCTGGCGGTCCGGGACGACGCCCTGGTGATGGATGGCGTCGTGTCGCTACGGCTGGCTCTGGCCAGCGGCTGCGCGGCGCCAGCGCTGGGCCAGCTGGTGGTCGAAAATCGGGACGTGGGAGACCCCCGCCCGCGCAAGACCAACAAGATCAGCAATCCGGCAGCGGGCGAAGCCGACAGGGTGGCCCGTTCGGTCGAGCTGCTGAACCGGCTGCGCCTGTCAAGCAGCGATTCGACCGCGGGTTTGATCCGTGGAGTCTTGTGGCGTGCAGCCGGGTCGAGCCCCGCGGCGCTCGTCGGGGCGCTCCAGCGATACCAACGCCTACTGCTGCACGCGCGCGACGCCTTTCAGGCTGGACAATCACTGGAACGGTCCGCCCTGCGCCGGTTCACGGCGGAGCTCGGAGATCAGCTGGTGTGGTGGGAGCTGCTGCCGTGCGATGAGGCATCGAGCGACCTCGAGCTGGCCGACATTCCGGTATTGGAAAGCATCATCCCGGCGGCGACGGCTGTAGTGGAACAGCGGGACGCTAAGCTAGACCGCTTACGCGACCTTCTTGGTGAGGAGAGAACGACTCTCGTCTTCACCGCCAGCCGGGACACGGTCCGGTACATCCGCGAGCGGCTTGGTGACCTGCGGTTGGCGTGGTGTACCGGGAGCCGTGCCGGGCTGGCCTCCACCTTGCTGCCGCGACGTGTGGTGTTGGGCTGGTTCAGAGAACGTCTCGGAGCCACCCCTCTTCCCAGGCATCTGGTAGTCACCGATGTAGCGGCCGAAGGACTCGATCTCCAGCGCGCGGCCAGGGTGGTGCACTACGACTTGCCCTGGACGCCGATGCGGCTCGAGCAGCGGGAAGGGCGGGCGATTCGCCTCGGTTCGCACCACTCAGAGGTGGAAGTCGTACGATTCTCGCCGGTTCCGCTCCTGGAGCGCTCACTGCACCTGGAGGCGATCCTGACCCGCAAGGCAAAGCTCCCGGCCGCAGCTGGATTGGGAGCCGGGGGACAGCACCTCTGGCGGTGGCGAACCGAGTTGGCAGAGCGTTACGGTGGGTGGGATGCAACGGCGGGGCTGGCGCAGGTTCGGTCGACGCACCGTGGCCTCCTGGCCGGGTTTGCCTTGTACAGCAAGAATCCCCAACAGCGTCTTTCATCGACGATCGGATGGCTCGAAACCGGGGGCGGCTGGACCGAGTCACCGGAGGTCGTTCGGGACCGACTGGCTAGTGCGGCAGAGCAGGCCGAGTGCAGAGTCGTCGACGCCGAGCGGCTGGCCGAGTACCTGACCTTACTCGCACCGCTCATCCGCAAGCGACTTTCGCTCACGAGCGGACGCCGCTGGCTCTCACCGAACCCGACGCGGGCAACGCGACAGGTAGCCGCCAGGCTGAGAGAGCTCATCGGGCAGGCGGCCAGGCTGCGCCACCACGATTCCTTGCGGGAACTCGAGCAAGTGTTGGGATTTGTAGCCGGTGGACACACGGCGGGGGAGGAAATGCTGCTGGAGCGGTTGGTAGAGGCTCCCACTCTGGAGCTCACGAGCCGGCTGAGCGGAGTGACGGGGGCTCAGGCCGGCTGGCAGGGAGTCGAGGTGCGACTCACCGGGCTGATCGTATTCAGCCCGGACTCCGTTGGCTAGCGGGGTGAATTCGAGCGGCTAGGGGCGCCTTCCCCACCTCGAAACTCAAAGTGGGTGGGGTCGAGCACTCGTTGGGGCAGCTCCTCATCGGACACGCCCTCGCGCAGCAGCCGGGTGATAAGCCTCTCCGCCAGCCCGGCGGCGCTGAACCAGACGCCCGACTGGATACCGACATATTTGTCGGCAAACTCGGGCCGGAGCCGTGCCTCCCGAACAACCGCCTGCGAAGGGTGCCCTCCGCCTACGGCTCCAGCGTCGGGCCGAACGGTCGCGGGGCTGGGTCGACCCACCCCTCCATCGTCAGATGCCATATCTTCCACGCCTCCTCGACGGCAGCTTGCCGGGTCTCAAGTCCAGCGGTCGGATCCCGCCGGCCACTGTAGATGATCGCCGCCATGATGGCTACGAGCTCTGACGGTTGCACGGGGCTTCCCTGGTTGGAAACGTCGGACATTACGGGCCACCGGGCCCCAGCGCAACCCGGTGGCTACCTGAGTACTTTCAGCCGATGCCGAATCTCCGCACCGTTCTCTTCGATCTCGATGGCACCCTGATCGACTCGATTCGCCTCATCCTCGACAGCTACCACCACACGCTGGCCCAGCACGGGATACCGGCCCGGACCGATGAGCAGTGGCTCAAGGGGGTGGGCACGCCGCTGACCGTGCAGCTGGCCGAGTGGCGAGACGAGATCAGAACGATCGAGGCCATGATCGCCACCTACCGGGAGTACAACCTGAAACATCACGACCGGATGGTGACGGTCTACCCCGGCGTGCTGAACGCGGTGCGGGAGATCAAGGCGGCCGGCCTCCAGACCGGCCTGGTTACCAGTAAGAACCGCCAGGGTGCACTGCGGGGGCTGACGCTGGTCGGGCTGGAGGCGCTGATGGACGTCCTGGTCTGCGCCGACGAGGTGACCAACCCCAAGCCGCATCCCGAGCCGGTCGAGAAGGCGGTCTCCCTGCTTGGGGCCGATCCCGCAACCACGGTGTACGTGGGCGACAGTGTGCACGACATGGATTCCGGCCGTGCCGCGGGTGTCCGCACTGCCGCCGCGCTATGGGGTCCGTTTGGGAGGGCTCACCTGGAACAGTCGAACCCGGACTACTGGCTGGAGACCCCGGGGGATCTGGTGACGCTGGTCAGGGAAGCGTGAGCATCCGGTCTCGGCTGTTCCTGGTTACCGCTCACGCTGTTTCTGTTCCCGCTTACGCTGTTCTTTTCCCGCTTACGCTTTTCCGCGACCCTCCAACACTTCCCGCAGCCGCTGCACCAGCAGCTCGACCGTAAACGGCTTCTCCAGGTATGCCGTGTCTTTCCGCAGCCCGCCGTTGCTCGTCATCCCCTTGTCGGCGTATCCCGACATGAACACCACCGGCAGCTCCGGGTGGCGGGCGCGCAGGCGCTCGACGAGCTCGTGCCCGCCCATCCCCGGCATGATGAGGTCGGTAAGCACCAGGTCGATGCCCTGCTGGTCGCCCTCGTAAATCTCCAGCGCATCGGCACCGTTCCGGGCTTCGATGACGGTGTAGCCGTGCCATTCGAGGAGCCGACGCACCGATTCGCGAACGGGCGCCTCATCCTCGACCAGGAGCAGGGTCTCTTTCCCCGCCACCACCGCTCGCTGCTCCGGCTCCGCCTTCTCCGTCCCCACGTAGGCGGGAAAGTGAATTCCGAACGTGGCGCCCTCACCCGGGGCGGTATCGACGGTGATACTCCCGCCGCTTTGCTCCACGATCCCATACGCGGTCGAAAGGCCGAGTCCGATCCCGCTCCCAGGCGGCTTGGTGGTGAAGAAGGGCTCGAAGATTCGGCTCTTGGTAGCGGCATCCATCCCGATGCCGGTATCACTGACCCAGAGTGAGACGTACCCCTGGCGGCCGCCGCCCTGGCCCGATGCCCCCTCCCTCCAGTTGGCGGTGCTGATCTTGATGCGGCCCCCCTCGGGCATGGACTCCTTGGCATTGATCACCAGGTTGCCCAGCACCTGCTCCAGCCGGGCCGGATCCACTAACACGTTGCCCAGCACGGGATCGAGCTCGGTCTCCACTACAATGGCGGCTCCCGCCAGACGCCCCAACATGGGCTCCAGGCTGGTAACGAGCGAGTTCAGGGACAAGACCTTCGGCTCGAGAAGCTGGCGCCTACTGAAGGCCAGCAGCTGGCGGGTCAGATGGGCGGCCCGCTTGCCGGCGTCCTTGATCTGCTCGACATCGGCCCGGATCGGGTCCGCGGGCCGGAGCTCCTGGAGGATAAGGTCGGTGTAGCTCAGGATTCCGGTCAGCAGATTGTTGAAGTCGTGCGCGATGCCGCCGGCCAGCCGGCCAACCGCCTCCATCTTCTGGGCCCGGTGGACCTGTTCCTCCAGCCCGGCGCGAGTGGCCTCCGCGGCCTTCGCCTCGGTCACGTCCTGGCTGACATTGACCGCTCCGACGATTTCGCCGCTTTCATCCAGCAACGGGGTGGCGGAGTTGCGAATCGTCCTTTGTTGGCCCCCGGCGGTCTCGATCGTCACTTCTTCGTCGGCCGAGAACTCGCCCCCGATGGCGCGAAGTGCTCCCCATTCATCTGGACGAACCGGCTCGCCGGTATCCGCCCACCACCCCCGCTGATCGGCAACCTCCGGGACATCCTGGTCGGCTCCAACGCCCCAGAGTTGGCGGTCGGAGGCGTTCGCGACCACGATCCGCCCCTGCTTGTCGACCACCGACACTCCGACCTGCAAGGCATCGAGGACTTGCTGGAGCTGGCGGTCGGCACGATGAGCATTGGACAGGCCTGAGCTGGCGCTGATGACCCTGACCGCGGCTCCCGTCTCGTCGCGCGCGACATGGGCGCGATCCTGGACCACAGCAAACGTGCCGTCCGCCCGCCGGAAGCGGTATTCCTCGGTCCAAGCCTCGCTGCCTTGGGTGACTGCCGTATCGAGGCTCGCCAGGACGCGCTCCCGATCGTCGGCGTGGATCCGCTCGTACCACCACGCGGCGGTATCGCCCAGCTGAGATCGCTGGTAATCGAGCGGTGGGTCGGTTCCTTCGTCCCAGATCAGCCGATCGGTTATCAGATCCCATTCCCAGACCGTTTCCTTGGAGGCCTTGGCCAGGAGGCGGTAGCGGTCTTGACTGTCCCGAAGGGCGATCTCGGCGTGCTTTCGCTCGGTGATATCCTGGATTGCGGCTAGCAGATGGCTGGGCTGACCTTCAGGTCCAGCCAGGAGCGAGACATTGACCAAGGTCCACACGACCTGGCCCGACGGCCGGACATACCGCTTCTCCATCGTGTAGGTCCTGCATTCCCCGGCCAGGAGCAGCCGGAGGGCTTCACGGTCGGCCGGCACATCGTCGGGATGGGTTCGCGCATCGACCGAAAAGCCGATCAAATCGTCCCGCGACACATCCAGGATGCCACACACCGCCCAGTTGACCCGGACCCAGCGGCCATCGGTCGAAATGAGCGCCATCCCGATGCCGGCGTCCTCGAAGCTGCTGTGGAACTTCTCCTCGCTCTCCCGCCGTCCATGCTCGGCCTGCCGCCGCTCCGCGATCTCGGTGCGCAGCTCGATCTCGGTGGCCACCGAGGCCGCCAGGTCCTGGAGCAGTGCGATGTCCCGCTCCGACCAGAGCCGCGGCGTCTTGTCGATGACACACAGCGCTCCGATGGTGTGACCCTCGCGGGTCACGAGCGGCACTCCGGCGTAGGCCACCCACCCGAGCTCCCGGATCACCGGATTGTGCCGCAGCAGGGGGTGGCGGCGGGCGTCTTCCAGCACCAGCGGCTCCCCGGTAGCCACGACCTGGCCGCAGAAGGAGAACGAGATCGGATTGGACCGGCGGGAAGCCCACGGCTCGGGTAGCCCGGTGGCGCTCTTGAAGAATTGATGGTCGTCGGCAACGAGTGAAATCAGGGAGACAGGGGTGCCCAGCAGACGCGCGGCCATGCGGGTAAGCCGGTCAAACGCCTCCTCTGGCGGGGTGTCGAGGAGGGCGGTACGGCGTAGGGCTGCCAGGCGGTCGGGGCGCGTCAGCAGACTCAGGGTCATCTCAGGGGATATCTACCTACGCCGCCACGACTTGCTGGTTGGAGACCGCCTCACGCCGGCCGAGTGAAGCGGAGGCCCTCGTGAGAAGTTACGCGGCGGACAGTAGACCGCAATGTGAATAGTCTTGCACTCCCAGCCCCCGCTTGGCTTGCCAAGTCCCTGACAGGGACTATCTTCCCGCCGCCGACCAGCAAAGGACTTTGATGCGCCTCCTTCCGCGCGACGAAAAATTCTTCGACCTCTTCACCTCGGTGGCCGAGCTCAGCGTCGAAGCCGCCAAGCTCCAGCTCGACCTGCTCCGCGCCGATGGATACCATCGCGGAGCCATCGTCGACGCGATCAAGCGGCTGGAGCACGAAGCCGATCAGGTCACTCATGAAGTGGTCACCCGGTTGGACCGGGTTTTCATCACCCCACTGGACCGGGAAGACATCCACCTGCTGGCATCCCGGCTCGACGATGTGGTGGACCTGATCGACGGCACCGCCCATCGCGTCCAGATGTACCACGCGGGCGAAGCGCCGCAGGGAGCCATTCTCCTGGCTGACGTGGTCTACCGGGCCACGAAGGAGCTGCTGGTAGCGGTGCAGGCGCTGGAGAAGAACAAGGACAAGAACGTTTTGGATGCCTGTGCCCAGGTCAAGCGGCTGGAGGAGGAGGGGGACTCGATGTACCACGAGTGGGTGGGCCGGCTCTTCGATGGATCGCCCGACCCGCTGATGGTCATTAAATGGAAGGAGATCTACGACACGCTGGAGAAGACCCTGGATCACATGGAGGACGCGGGGAACGTCCTGGAGTCGATCTCCATCAAGCACGCCTGAGCATGGACCACGCCATCCTGTATGTAGTCGTGATCATCGCGGTGGCGCTGGTCTTCGATTTCATCAACGGTTTCCACGACAGCGCCAACTCCATTGCTACGGTTGTCTCGACCCGGGTCCTGAGCCCCGGGATCGCAGTCCTCTGGGCCGCGTTCTTCAACTTCGTAGCGGCCTTTGTGGTCGGCACCGCCGTGGCCAAGACGATCGGCAAGGGACTGATCGACGTCAGCGTGGTAGATCCCAACGTCATTCTGGGAGGTCTGCTCGGCGCCATCGTCTGGGATCTGGTCACCTGGTATCTGGGATTGCCCAGCTCGTCCTCGCATGCCCTGCTCGGTGGATATGCCGGTGCCGCGATCGCCAAGGCGGGGTTTGGCGCGCTAATACTGAGTGGTTGGATCCTCCCCGTAACCTTCATCGTGGTTTCCCCCCTGCTGGGCATGGTGATCGCGCTCCTCCTCACCGTCGGGCTCTCCTGGCTGCTGAAGGGAGCGCCCCCGGGGCCACTCGATCGAGTCTTTCGCCGCCTCCAGTTAGTATCCGCCGGCCTGTACTCGTTGAGTCACGGAGCCAACGATGCCCAGAAGACCATGGGAATCATCGTAAGCCTCCTGGTTGCCAGCCAGGCGGCTTTTGCTAACCAGACCGGTTGGCTCCAGCATCTATACCTTCCCTCAGCCGACCATATCCCCCTCTGGATTGTGCTCGCGGCCCACACGGCCATCGCCCTTGGAACGGCAGCGGGCGGATGGCGGATCGTGAAGACCATGGGCATGCGGATCACCCGGCTCCGGCCCTTTGGAGGGTTCTGCGCCGAAACCGCAGGTGGGATCACGGTCATGTTGGCGTCCAGTCTCGGAGTACCGGTGAGTACGACACACACGATCACTGGGGCGATCGTTGGTGTCGGCGCGGCTCAGCGGCTCTCCGCCGTGCGCTGGGGGGTGGCCAAGCGGATCGTGTGGGCCTGGATCCTCACCATGCCGATGAGCGCGGTGATCGCAGCCTTGTCCTATCTGATTTTGAGCCGGCGAATTGGGTTTTAGGGAAGGTCGAAGAACCGCTTTCTCCGCATCACGCAGCCTGAATGAGCCTCCTGTTGTCGATGGCATCCTGGTAGTCCGCAATCAGCCGATCGTACACCTCGTCCCATCCGCGCTCGTGCGCGGTCCGTAGCGCGCCCTCTGACAGGCGGCGGCGAAGCGCCGGGTCTTCCAGAAGCCGCCGCAATCCCTGCGCAATCGCCGACACGCTGTTGGGCGCCACCAGCCAGGCGTTCCCGCCGTGCTGGGAGAACTCGAGAACTCCGCCGGCCGCAGCCACCAGCGTGGGCAGTCCCGAGCCCATGGCCTCCAGCAGAGAATTGCCGAAGGTCTCGGTGGCAGATGGAAAGGCGAAGATATCGGCCGACGCGTAGGCCGCGGAGAGCTCCAAGCCGTCCATCAGTCCCGCCACGTGAACCCCCGGAATCTCGCGCCGCCGGATATCCGTCTCGAGCGGTCCCCGCCCTACCAGGGACAGTTTCGCCGAGCCCCGGTGAGGGGCGAGCAGGTCCCAGGCCTCCAGCAGGAGTCCGAGGTTCTTCTCCCGCGCAATTCGGCCGATATAGGTGACGAGCAGATCGCCGGGCTCGACGCCCAGTGCCCGGCGATAGGCTTCGCTCCGGAATCGGGGATGGAAGCAATTGGTATCCACCCCACGGCTCCAGACCCCGGTGTTGGTGACGCCCCTGCTGTGCAGGTGCTCCTCATAGATGCGCGTCGGGCAGAGCACCCGGTGTCCCTGCCCATAGAACCAGCGGAGGTAGCGCCAGCCCGCGCGCACCGCCCAATCCACACCGTAGCGAGCCGCGTAGAGCTCGTAGTCGGTGTGGGCCGATGCGATGAGGGGGACATTGAGTTGGCGGGCGACCTTGAGACCGGCGAGGCCGAGGGCGAACTCCGTGGCCACATGGACCACATCGGGGCGGAAGCGGGCGGCGTCGTCCAAGATGTCGCGGAGGCGCGGAAATGCCCACTGCACATCGGGATAGAGGAACAGCGGGACACTGGGAGACCGATGGACCTCCGGCCGGTCCGGCTGTCCCTTGGCTAAGGGATAGTTCGCGGTGTAGACCCGGACCTGATGGCCGCGCTCCTCCAGAGCCCGCGTGAGTCGAAGCAGCGTGACTCCCACGCCGCTGACCATGGGCCAGTACACCTCGGAAAACAGGGCGATGCGCACAGGGTAACGCTAGGTCAACATCCTGCGGGCGACAAGGCTAGGGGCTACTTAGATTCCGGCATGCAGATTCGTGAGCCGGTCAACGGCGCCTCTCATCTGGTCGGTCTCCTGCTTGCGGGCGCGGGGACCATCCTGCTCCTTCGAATGGCAAAGAGTCCGGCTGAGCTGGTGGCGTTCGGGGTGTACGGCGCTACCCTGATCCTGCTCTACAGCGCCAGTACGCTGTACCACAGCCTCACCCTGCGGGAACGGCCGCGTCGGGCGCTCCGGACCCTGGACCACATCGCGATCTATTTCCTCATCGCGGGCACCTACACCCCGGTAGCGCTTATCACTTTGAAGGGACGGCTGGGTTGGACGCTCCTTGCGGCGGTCTGGCTGATTGCGCTGGCGGGAATTCCCTTCAAGCTCTTCTACCTGCACGCTCCGGTCTGGCTCTCAACCGGCACCTATCTGGCCATGGGCTATCTGGCCCTCGTCGCCGCAGTGCCGATTGCCCATGCGGTGTCGCTCGGCGGTCTCGCCTGGCTCATTGTGGGTGGCATCGCGTACACCATCGGGGCCGTGATCTACGCGCGGCGACGACCCGACCCGTTCCCGGGCCGCTTCGGACACCACGAGATCTGGCATCTTCTGGTGCTTACCGGCAGCGGTTGTCACTTTGCCTTCATGCTCTATCACGTCGCCTGATATGAAGGGCATCGAGATCCGCGCGGCGGCCGTGGCCGGGGTGGAGCGGATCGTCACCCCGCAGGCCCTCCGCTTTCTCCAGCTGCTTGCCCGGGAGTTCGGGCCCCGCCGGAAAGCGCTGCTTCAACGCCGGGTGCAGGTGCAGCAGGATATCCGGAAGGGCGCTCAGATCGATTTCCTGGCGGAAACACGGCAGGTTCGAGAGGGCAGCTGGACAGTGGCGCCGGCCGCGGCCGATCTGGACGACCGCCGGGTCGAGATCACCGGGCCGGTGGAGCGGAAGATGATGATCAACGCGCTCAACTCCGGGGCCAAGGTGTTCATGGCGGATTTCGAGGATGCCCTCTCGCCACCATGGGCCAACGTGATCGCCGGCCAGGCCAACTGCATCGACGCGGTACGGAAGACCCTGGACTATGTCAGCCCTGAGGGCAAGCGCTACCAGCTGTCGGAGGAGCTCGCCACCCTCGTGGTCAGACCCCGTGGATGGCACCTGGAGGAGAAGCACGTACTGGTGGACGGGGATCCGATGTCGGCCAGCCTGTTCGATTTTGGACTCTACTTCTTCCACAATGCGCGCGAGCTCCTGGAGCGGCGCAGCGGGCCGTACTTCTACCTCCCCAAGCTGGAAAATCATCTCGAGGCACGGCTGTGGAATGAAGTGTTCGTTCTGTCTCAGGAAGAGCTGGGTATCCCTGCCGGGACGATCCGGGCCACCGTCCTGATCGAGACGATCCTGGCGGCCTTCGAGATGGATGAGATCCTCTACGAGCTGCGCGACCATGCCGCCGGACTCAATGCCGGCCGCTGGGACTATCTCTTCAGCATCATCAAGAACTTCAGGGACCGCCCCGAGTTTCTGCTGCCCGATCGGGCGCAGCTGACGATGACGGTTCCATTCATGCAGGCCTACACCGAGCTGTTGGTGAAGACCTGCCACCGGCGGGGGGCGCACGCTATCGGTGGCATGGCCGCCTTCATTCCGAGCCGCCGTGACCCCGAGGTCAACGCAACCGCGCTGGCCCGGGTCCGGGAAGACAAAGCCCGCGAGGCCAGCGCCGGATACGACGGAGCATGGGTGGCCCATCCTGATCTGGTTCCACTGGTGGACGAAGTGTTCCGTGGCGTACTGGGAAGCCGGCCCCACCAGAAGAACCGGCAACGGGATGACGTTCAGGCAAGGCGAGAGCAGCTGGTGGATGTCCGGGTGCCGGGCGGCCGGGTAACCGAGGCCGGCGTCAGGGGAAACATCAGCGTCGCCCTTCAATACCTCGCGGCCTGGTTAGGAGGATCCGGCGCCGTGGCTATCAACAACCTCATGGAGGACGCGGCCACCGCGGAGATCGCCCGATCGCAGCTCTGGCAGTGGATCCGCCACGGGGCAAAGACTGAGGATGGCAAGCCGATCACGCTGGAACGTTGCCGCGCGATACTGCGAGAGGAAAGCAAGCAGATCGCTGCTGCGGGAGCCGATCGCGAGCGGCTCGCCGCCGCCGGCGAGCTGCTCGACGGGCTGATCGCCGCCAAGAATTTTCCGGAGTTCCTGACGCTGGCGGCATATGAGAGGCTGTAGGGGCGCATACAATGCTCCCCGACTGGGGCGGCTGGGGTCGAACCAGCAACCTCCCGGTTAACAGCCGGGCGCTCTGCCAATTGAGCTACACCCCAAGACGGAATTGCGGGATAGTCACTCTACTCGCCCCTGGCGAACGGGGCAAGTCACCTGAATAGGCTCGAAGGACGGCCGCGATGAAGCTTGAGTTCTCCGGCTCGCCGGAAATCACGGCCGGGAAGGAGCGGGTCTGGGCGCGGCTGATGGATCCACACTTCCTGGCACGATCGGCACCCGGCGTCGAGTCGGTAGAGGTCATCGATCCGACTCACTTCCAGGTAGTATCCGGGTTCGGTGCCGGGTCGTTCAAGGTTCGGTTCACGATGGACGTCGAGCTCTTCGACATCGTCACCGAGCGGAGCGCAAGGATGCGGATGCAGGCCCAGGCACCCGGTTCAGCGGTTGACGTGCTCTCGAGTATCGAGATTCAGGAGGCAGGTCCGAATACGGTCCGGCTCAACTGGTCGGCCGTCAGCGAGATCACCGGTACGGTCGCCGGCCTCGGCGCCCGGCTCATGGAAGGCGCCGCGCGCAGGCTGACCGAGCAGTTCTGGGCTGATTTCGCCCGGCGCGTCACCTCGGAATGAGAGGGAAGGAGAATCGTCAGTCCAGTACCAGGAGCTCGAGAATCCTCCCCTCGCGGGCATTCTCTCCAACGCGACCGACGTGTATTCCCACCAGGGACGCAGTGCAGGC
The DNA here is from genome assembly GCA_035557715.1 of Gemmatimonadales bacterium. Lineage (GTDB taxonomy): Bacteria > Gemmatimonadota > Gemmatimonadetes > Gemmatimonadales > GWC2-71-9 > CAVVWJ01. Next base: position 10,513 of record DATMDQ010000094.1, on the reverse strand, counting down.
ATCGGCAGAGAGGTCCTCGCGGCGGTGGGTGGTCGTCAGAGCGATGACACCCATGCCTGCCGCGCGGGCCGCCTCGATTCCCGCCGGTGCATCCTCGACCACCAGGCATTCCGTGGGTTCAACACCGAGACTCACGGCCGCCAGCAGGTACACATCAGGCCACGGCTTGCCACGCATCACGTCCTCGGCACAGATGAGAACGCCGGGGATCGGAAGCCCGGCGCGCTGAAGCCGCCCGGTTGCAACGGCCCGGGGCCCGGAAGTGGCCACCGCCCAGCTCCCCACCGGCAGCGCCTGTAGCAGGCGAGCGGCCCCCTCCACGGGGCCGAGGATTGGATCGGCCGGCCCCGCTTCGGGAGCAAAGGCGGCCACTTCCGCCTCGGCATCCAGGTGTGGAGCGGCAAGGCGAATGGTCTCCAGAGCACGGCGGCCGTGACATGCCCGAAGGAAAGGCTCGACCGGCAAGCCCTTGGACGTCGCCCACCGGCGCCACTGCAGCTCCACGTATCCGGTGGAGTCAACCAGGACACCGTCGAGATCGAATACCACCGCACGACACTCAAACCGCTTCATGGTGAAGGTTCTGGCTGCAATTTTCGCTCCGGCCGTTGCAAGCTGCCTCCTGCATGGGGCCCATCGGGCTGAACCTCGGCGGCCGACAACCGGCGGAGACTGCGCTCGCGATTCTTGCGGAGATGACGGCGGTAAGGTACGGTGGGACGGCCCGGCGAGGCGAGAAGGCTACCACTTGACCATCAACGATCAGCCTCCGATTCAGGGCGTCACCTACTGCCGGAGCAGGGAAGGTTACTCGTCACACACCGGAACGCCCGCCTCACGACTTTGGTGGCGTTGGGCATCGGTGACGGGTCGCTGGGGAACCGACCCAAACCAAATAACGCAGCTCTTGCCTGGCAGCCGGGCGTGGGTGGCTTTGGCAGCCCAGGATTGCCGGTCGGCTGCCAGGATCTTTACCAGGACGCCGGGTCGCCACAGAAATTGCAAAGCCAACGGCTCTGTGCGCCGGGCATAGACTCCCTGGTTGGCAAGATAGGTTTCCTGTGAGCGCACGAGATTACGAAGATCGGCCTTCATGAGTGTCCTGGGGTTCAAGGCCTCCAGAGCGCTACCGGTATCACCAGGAGCTTCGGCCGGCTTTGGCGCGGGCGCCGGACTGGAGGCGACAGGCTGCGGGGGACGAGACGAGTCGTCGCATACTGGAACTCCCTCCCGCCCCTGCCGCACGTACTTGAGAGTGGTGGGCGGCGCGTGAACTTGACCCACAAAAACAACGCAGTCCCTGTCCGCTAAGTCGGAGTGCGACCCACTCGCGGCCCACCCGTCCCGCGTCACCCAGAGGATGCGGACCGTGGTGCTCTTCTCTGGAGTGAAGCCGATCAGCGAGAGATCACCGCTGTAGGCACCGTTCTCGGCGAAGAAGTTCTCCTGTGCGGCCACTAGTCGGCGGAGGCCCTTGCGAACCCGGGCAAAGCTCTCGGTGGTGGACCCACCCTTTTGGCCGGCCCGATTCGCGGAAGCCTTGGGCGGCTGGGCTGGTTCCGGGACGGTATCAATGGCGACATCCCCAGTGCCCCGCGGCAGTGACCAATCACTACAGCCGGACGCCACCATCGGCATGGCCAGCAGCAGCCTGCACCAGACCGACGCTCTAGACATCCGGACCTCCAGCGGGCTCACCCGCGCCGCCCGGCTCAACCATCGTAGGCGATTGGGCCGCACCCTTCGGCCAGCGTGATGTCATCGAGATGGGAGTGTGCGGTGAATGGGTAGCAGTGATGGATTAGATGATTCGGACAGATCGAAATCCTCCCGCTCGAGCTCGCGGGTAATTGGCCCCCCCAACTTAGTCAGAGGCGGGATCTCGCTCCATCCCGCCGCCTCCAGTACATCGGCCGTGAGCCGATTCACGGCGTCGGCTTCCGCCGGGCCGCGTGCATTCGATGCGGCCAGATCGAGCCACGACAACGCCTCGGCAAAGGCATATCTCGCGGTCGCGCCCTCGCTGGCCACGAGGGCAAACCGGTAGGCCAGAGCAGGCTCTCCCCCCCGGTCGGCATGGCGCGCGATCTCCCGGGCGGTGTCCCGGGCGTCCTCCGGCACCACCATTCGCTCCAGTGCAAGCGCCACCGTCCGATGCACCTCCCGGCGGCGCACGGCCGTGAGCCCGTCCCGAACCACGTGCGCTATGACTGGATGGGCGCAGCGGTACACGCCTCCCTCTTCTACGACCAGCCGCCGATCGACCAGGGCGTCGCCCACCGCAGCCGCGTGCAATCGGGAGATGCCGTGCACGTGGGACAGTACCTCGGTGCGACAGCCGGCACCCGCCACCGCGACTGTGATGAGCACATCGTTCAGCTCCTCGAGTAGCCGGTCGATGCGCTCGGCGATTACATCGTGAACCGTCTGGGAGACCGGAAATTCCCGCCCGGCCGTCATCGCCCCGGATAACGCGGTCCACTCGCCACTCTCCTCATCCACAGCAAGCAGACCCTGAGCAAACATGGTCTTGAGTAACTCGATGGCGTAGAAAGGGTTCCCAGCGGTGACGCCGAAAATCCGGTTGGCAAACCGGCGCGCACCGGTGGGGGTGCTGAGGTGACCCATCTCCCGGATCACGCGCCAGAGATCTTCCTCAGTAAGCGGCCCCAGTGAAATCACACTCGCGTGAGCCTTGCCGCGCAGCGCCCGGCAGAGACGCGCAGCGGGTGCGTCCCGCTCGAGGGCTCCCAAGCTCAGCGTGCCCAGCCAGAGGACTGGCGCATGCTCCGTCCGCCGGGCCAGAAAATGGAGCAGGTTGCAGCTGTCGCTGTCGCACCATTGGAGATCGTCCAGGGAAATCGCCAGCGGCTGCTCGGCCGCCAACGCCAGCATGATTTGGGCGACCCCTTCGTAGAGCCGCCATCCCTCCGTGGAATTGGGAGGCGTTTCCGGCTCGGACAGCGCCGGGAAACGCTGCTTAAGCTCCGGTACAAGCCGGGTAACCTCGGTGAGCCACTCGGGCGCCGTTCCCGCCAGCCCCGGAGCCCGAAGTGCTTCCCGCAGCACCTCCACCACAGGCTCGTACGGAATCCCCGCCCTGACATCGTACCCATGCCCCCGCAGAACAGTGCCCCCCTGCGCCACAATCCAACGCAGAAATTCCTCCGCCAGCCGCGATTTTCCGACGCCGGCCTCGCCCTGAATGAGCACAATTCGACCGACACCCCGTCGTGCGGCTTTCCACCCTTTGACCAGAGTGGCCCATTCGTCCTCGCGACCAATCAGGCTCGATTCGAACGACGGGGCGCGGGTGTACCACTCATCGGTGACTGGCCGGGCAATGGGGGGCGGCGCGTCCGTCTCCACCCGATGCGCCAGGTTCAGCAGGGACCGGCTGGGCTCACAGCCGGTCTCACGGGCCAGGACCGCACGGTATTCCGAGAAGCGTGTGATGGCGGCACCGCGGTCGCCCGACAGGTATCGGGCTTCCACCGCCAAGCGGGCTGCCTCATCGGACAGGGGATCGCACCTGAGCCAGCGCTCCGCCAGGTCGATGGTCTCGCGCCAGCGCCGTTGGCCCATCGCCTTATGGGCCAGCGCGGCAAGGGCGTGCTCGTACTGCTGAAGTAGTTCCCTGCGCGTAGCGGAGACCCACTCATCGAACTGCGGAGCGTGCCGGACCGAAAAGCCTGCCAGGAACCGGGGAATCTCGGTGCTCAGCGCGCGTTCGGGCTCCTCGATAGCAAGCCTACGGAAGTCACGGACCTCACACTCGATAGGCTGAGCCAGCTGGACGACGGAACGATCGCTGCCAAGGATGTCCCCTAGCGCGTCGCGCAGGTGCTTGAGGGCCTGTCGGAGGGAGGCACGAGCTTCCGGTTCCGGTGATTCACCCCAGAGGAGGCCCGCCAACTCCTCCCTGCTGTGAGGACCCTGCTCGAGCACAAGATAGGTGAGGAGGGCAAGTACTTTGGCCCCTGGCTGTGGCACGATCGCCCCCCCATCCGTCAGGGTGACGGAAGGTGGACCGAGCAGTGTCAGGGCGACAATCGCCACGGGATGACCTCGTAACCGGTGCGTCACAACCTACGGGGGATTCACGGAGTGGCAAGAGACTTTTCACGCTGGCTTCACGGCGGGCACCCAGATTGTGGCCCAGTTCTCCACCGCAACCACTACCCGAACAGGAGCAAGACATGGCCAGCACAGAGACCATCCGGATGACGCTCACCCCTGAGCAGAAGGAGCAGGTCCGCAAGAGCACAGGGAAAGAAGCCGAAGCGATTGAGCTGTCGGTTGAAGAGCTCGAGGAGAGGATTGCGCCGGCGCTCCCACGCCCGAGACTCTAGATTCACGATTTTTTCACGGTAGGGCGCCCAAGTTTGCTACCGACTCGCCACACCGCCGCCACGTCACTACACCAACAGGAGAGGCAATGTCGAATCCCAAAGAGCAGTTCCGGATCAAACTGACCGAAGAGCAGAAGTCCCAGGTTCGGAACGCGACCGGGAAGGACGCTGAGGCCGTAGAGCTTTCAGTGGAAGAGCTCGAGGAGCGGATCGCGCCAGCGACGGTCGTCCCGAGGAGCTAGGCCCGACATTAGTCGTTCGCCCCAGCTCGATGGTTCCACACTCGGATTCCGGGCCCCTATCGGGACCCGGAATCCGAGCGTATACATGCCTTAAACCCCCGCTTCCCGGGGAAAGCCTCCTTTACTAGCCCCAATGCCAGAAATCTTGAGTGCCTCGGCCGCGTCGGTGGAGGATCTGCGCGAGGAAGTGGAGCGACTCAGGCTGCTCCACACCATCGGCCTGGAGTTCAGCGCATCCCTTGATTTCGACGAGCTCCTGCCTCGGGTTTTCCAGCGGGTCCTCGCCACACTGGGTGCCGAAGGTGGCTCGCTGTGGATCGCGGAGGGGGACGTCCTGCGCTGCCGGCTGGCCGAAGGTGGGGCCGGCCAGAAGCTGGTAGGAGCTCTTGTGCCGGTGGGTACCGGGTTCATCGGAGATGTGGCTCAGCGGCCGAGGACCACTATTGTCACCCGTGCGGTTGAAGACCCCCGCTACCAGCCTCGGGTGGACTCGGCGGAGATGTTGGCCACCACGGTGATGGCCACAGCGATGGTGGCGGGCGGCGTGACCGTCGGCGCGATCCAGATCTCCAACAAGCTCACCGGGGATGGAGTCTTCGAGGAGCGGGATCGTGAGCTGCTCGAAGGGCTGGCCTCCAGCGCCGCCGCCGCCCTCCGCAACGCTCAGCTGCACACCGTCGAGAAGCGAGCCCGCGACCTCGCTCTTTTACTCGAGATAAGCCGCGAGATCACGGCGACACTCGACCTGGACCGGGTGCTCAGCTCGGTGGTGAATCTGGCCTCCCGGGCACTCAGCTTCGATCGTGGCGCCGTGGGGTTGTACGAGAAGGGCGAATGTGAGATCCGGGCGGTTGCCGGCGTGGAGAAACTGGACCCCAAGGATCCCAAGCTGAAGGATCTGATCGCTCGGGCGTCCTGGGCCGCGGGACGGGGAGAGCAGCTCTACCTGGTCGACCGAACCGACCCCGCATCCGATGCCGAGCGCATGTTCCTCACCATCTTCGGTCCGGACCTCGAGGCGGATGGAGTTGAGAGTGGGCTCTATCTCCCCCTGAAAGACGAAGAGGGAGTGCTCGGGGTGCTGGTGTTCGAGGCTGCCAAGCCAGAGTTTGCCACTCCAGTCCAGTTGGAAGTCGCCGCTATTCTCGCCAACCAGACCGCTGTAGCCCTACGAAACGCGCAGCTATACCACCAGGTCCCCATGGTGGATGCGCTCGGCGCGCTGGCCGCCAGGAAACGAGCGCTCCTGGCGGTCCCCCGGCGGAAGCTGCAGCTCTATGGCGGGGTCGCACTCGCGCTGCTCGCGGCCGCATTGCTCATTCGATGGCCGTTTCGGGTGGTCGGCACGGAGGCGACCTTCCGGCCGATGGCTCTGGCACCGGTGCGGGCGCTGGTTCCTGGCGTCGTCGAGCGAATCCTGGTGAAGGAAGGCGATCTCGTCGAGCGCGGTACTCCGCTGGCATCTCTCCGCTCCACCAGCCTGGCAAGCGATCGGGCGGCCACGGCCGCAGCGGTCGCAGCCGCGGAGCGGCAGGCGGAGGTGGCGGCTAGCCAGGGCAACCCGGCTGAAGAGCGCCTCCACCGGATCCGCGGTGAGGCACTCCGCCAGGAGCTGGCACTGCTGGATGAAGAGGTAGGCCTGACGACGATACGGGCGCCGGTGTCCGGGACTGTGCTGACACCCCACATGCAGGAGCGTGTCGGGGCTTCGCTGGAGGAGGGAGATCTGCTGCTGACCCTGGGGCGCACCGACTCCCTGGAGCTGGAGTTCGGCGTCGGCCAACGCGATCTGGGCCGGGTTCGGCCGGGCCAGCAGGTCCGCCTGCGGGTGGACGCCCTGCCGCAACGGACCTTCGCCGGTAGTGTCAGTTCCGTCGGACAGCTTCCGGTCGATAGCGGACCGTCGGTCCACTACCCGGTGCGGGCTTTCCTTGCCAGTGAAGATGGCTTGCTCAAACCTCAGATGGTCGCACACGTCAGGGTACTCACCGAGCCGGCGAGCGCGCTGGACCGCCTCCTGCGGGCGCCCGCTCGCTGGCTCCGATTGTTCTGGTGGAAACTATGGGGCTGAGAAGTAGAATTTTTGTTCTGGCTGTGATTCAGGCCTGCAGCAGCCGGCCCGCTCCTCAGGGCGGGTCGGCGACGGAAACCGGGACGCTGGGGGCGACCTCGGACGCCTCGATCGCTTCCGCCGACACCTCGACGGTACAGATCCGCCTGTCCCTTCCCTCTCAGCTCTACGTGGAGCGCGATGCTGCGATCTACTCCCGATCGTCTGGCGTGGTCGAGTCGATCACGGTGGACCTCGGAAGCCGGGTTTCCGCCGGCCAGTCGCTGGCTCGCCTGGAAAGTGCGGATCAGCGCATCGCCCTGGCGCAGGCCGAGGAGAAGTTTGCCAACACCAAGCAGTCGGCAGAGCGGCAGCGGGAGCTTAGGGCAGCCGGCGTGGTCAGCGTTGCCGATTCGGAGCGGGTGGAGTTCGAGCATCGTGAGGCCATGCTCCGGCTCCGCCAGGCGGAGCGCGACCTGGAGCTGACCCGGATTGTCGCTCCGTTCGCTGGAGTGGTCACGGGACGCAAGGCCCGCCTCCACCGGCTGGTGAACGCGGGCGATACCCTGTTTCGCCTTACCGCCCTGGGCCCTGTCCTGGCGGCGGTGCATGTCCCAGAGGCGACTACCGAAGGCATCGGCATCGGAACCGGGGCGGAAGTAGTGGGTCAGGGGGGGATCACCGCCCCGGCTCGAATCATTCGAGCGTCCCCTATGGTCGATGCCGCAAGCGGCACCCGGGAGATCATCCTTCAGCTGAGCGCGGGCCACCGGCTCACTCCAGGCAGCAGCGTCACGGTGCGGCTTGGTTCCGAGCCACGCCATGTCATTACCATCCCGAGAACAGCAGTGGACGACGAAGGCTACGCGCTGGTGTGGTCGAATGAGCGCACGACGCTGCGGGCTCTCACCCTTGGCAGCGAGGTGGCCGGCGACAGGGTCGAAGTGCGCAGCGGCCTGGTGCCGGGCGAGAAGGTTATCCGGAACCGGCCGTGAGTCGCGGTGCGAAGCTCCGGCCGGATCTGGTGCTGGTCGAACAGACCTACCGTGGCGAGCAAAGCTACATCGTTAAGGATCCCGCGACGCGCAAGTATTTCCGGTTTCGGCCCGTCGAGATCATGGTCATGCAGACGCTCGACGGTGCGCACACCCCCACTGAAGCCGCGGCGGTCCTCGCCGGCGAAGGAGTCAGGGTTTCGCCTGCCGGAATAGAAGCCTTCGCCGCGAAACTGGGTGGCATGGGGCTCTGTGAGCGCACGCTGGGGGAGCGCTCGGTGCTTCAGATGGAACGGCTTCGAGCCGAGCGGAAGCGGCGGCTGAGTAAGAGTGTGTTCCAGGGGGATCTGATGCGAATCCGGTGGTCGGTTGGAGACCCCGACAAGCTCTTCGACCGGTGGCTGCCGCGGCTCCGCTTCTTCTTTACCCGCACCTTCCTGGTTATCTCGGTCGCACTGTTCGCGGTTTATCTGTTGGTGCTGGGCCTCAAGTGGGGGGAGTTCTCGCAGGCGCTGGCCGATCTCTACACGCTCAACATCGGCGCGGGTTCCCTGGCGGTTCTATGGCTGACCGGCACTGTCATCATCGTCATTCACGAGCTGGGCCACGGGCTGACCTGCAAGTACTTCGGGGGGCAGGTGCACGAGATCGGAGCGATGCTCATCTACTTCGAGCCGGCTTTCTTCTGCAACGTGAACGACGCCTGGACGTTCCCCGACCTTCGCGCCCGCTTGTGGGTGACCGCGGCGGGCTCCTGGATTCAACTGGTCATTGCCAGCCTCGCCGCGGTGGTATGGTGGGCAGCCGCCCCCGGAACGATTATATCCGACGTGGCGTTTGCCGCCGTGCTCATCGGTGGCGTCACCACGGTATTCATGAACGCCAATCCGCTGATCCCGCTCGACGGCTATTACGCGCTGAGTGACTACCTGGAGGTTCCCAACCTGCGACAGCGGGCCTTCGGCCACCTGGGCTGGCTGGTCAAGACCCGGCTGTTCGGTCTCGACCTCCCCCAGCCACCGGCGGATTCACGGGAACAGCGTGTTTTCCTGATCTATGGAGCACTGGCGGCGGCGTACATCCTCCTCATCCTCTCGTTCTTCGCTGCCACTACGTTCGGCTGGCTGACCCGGTGGCTAGGGTCGCTCGGGGTCGTCATTTTCATGGCCGGGTTGTTCCTGACGTTGCGTGACCCGGTTCGGGCCGGGCTGCGGACGGCGAGGCTGGCATTGCGGCAACGCCAAGCGGCTTGGAAAGGGCGGTGGCGGACCCGACTCGGCGTCGCAGGAGTCGCCGTCGCCCTCCTTGGTGCGATCCTGCCCTGGCCCATCACGATCAAGGGTCCGTTCGTCGCAGCCCCGGTCCTCTCGATGCCGCTCACCGCACCCGATAGTGGGATCGTCCACAGGGTACATGTGCGGGAGGGCACCAGGGTCTCCGCCGGGGCTCCCCTGGTCCAGATCCGAAACCTCCAACTCGAGCGTGAGCTTATCGCGAGCCGGAGAGTCCACGACTCCCTGGCGGCGCGGGCGACCCAGGCAAGGGGCCAGAGCCGCTTTTCCGATGCTGCCCACATCGACGCGGAACGGTCCAGCGAGGCCGCGCGACTGGCCGGCCTCCGGCTACGGGTGGAGTCGTTGCGGATCCGGGCGCTGGGAGGCGGCACCGTCGTCACCCCGCGACCGGAGGAGCTGGTGGGCCGTTGGGTAGGAAACGGCGCAACCGTGCTCGAACTGGGGGAGGTCGATTCCATCGAAATCCGGATATCGTTGCAGGGAGCAGGAGGCACCCAGATCCGCGAGGGGTCGCGCGCTCGCCTCCTTCCGGATGCCACCCTCGGTAGCCCTGTAAACGTCGTGGTGACATCCATTTCCGCTGCAGCCTCACCCGGGGCCGTCGAGGTACGGTTGCGCCTTCCGGGCCAAGCCGGTTGGCGTCCCGGGATGACGGGCAGAGCAGCCGTTACCGTCAGGAATTCCAACTTCTGGGGCGCACTCTGGTGGAGCATCCGCCAAGGTATCCGAACCGACATTTTTCTATGAGGGATGCTCTTCCAGCTTGCGAACCGGAAGGCAGTTGGCAACCATTGTTTATCCCTTCATTGGAGGGGTTTCATCCGGCGCGACATGTTGGCGCTGGTGCGCCAAGCCTTCACCGGTGTGTACGAGGTCGATCGTGAGATCGGCCGGGGCGGGAATGCCCGAATATTCCTGGCCCGGGACCCGAGTGGCCAGGCGGTAGCCCTCAAGATCCTGCACCCGGAGCTGCTGGTCAGCGTGGCAGCCGACCGCTTCCTCCGCGAGATTCAGATCGCCTCCAGGCTGGACAATCCCCACATCGCGAAGATTCTCGACTCCGGGGAGCGGGAGTGGCTGGTCTACTATGTCATGAGCTTTGTGGAGGGAGCCACCCTTCGGGAGCGCCTCGATACCCAGCGCTGCCTGCCGATCGCGGAGACGCTGAGACTTGCCTGTGACCTGTTGGAGGCGCTCGCTCACGCCCATGGTCATGGGGTCATCCACCGCGATGTAAAGCCGGCGAATATCGTGCTCTCCTCCGAGGGAGCGGTCCTTCTCGACTTCGGCATCGCCAGAGCCGTCGTGGCCTCCGGGACCGACCAGCTCACTCGGTCGGGAATAGCGGTCGGGACCTCCACCTACATGAGTCCAGAGCAGATAACCGCCCTGGCAGACATCGATCACCGCAGCGACGTCTATTCCGTCGGATGCGTGCTGTTCGAGTGTCTTGCCGGGCAGCCGCCATTCATGCATCGCAATGAGGCAGTGGTACTTCAGCTGCACCTGACGCAGCCTGCACCGGATGTGAGAACGCTCCGGAGCGATACCCCGGCAGAGCTGGCAACCGGCATCGCGA
>DATMDQ010000093.1:0-8135 GCA_035557715.1 Gemmatimonadales bacterium | reverse complement strand
GGGAGGCATCCGATGGAATCCAAGGAATTCGTCTCAACCCTCTCTGAGCCAGTGCTGCAGAACACTGTCCGGAACCAGCGGCAACCCCCGCAGCGGATGCGTTACGAGCCGACTGTCGTGTACCACCTGGCCGAGCAGACCAAGGCCCGAGGAGTGGACCTGAGCCAGGTGGAAGGGCCATGGCGGGCCGATGCGCTCGCGCTCGAGCGGCCGGGACGCAACAGTCTCGACTCAATTCCCATCGTCACCAACGAGCACACCGAAGTCATGGTGGATACCGCAGAGCATGCATCGGATGTGGCGGGGCTGCTCAACTGGTGCGGGATCGAGGAACTTGAGCCGATCGCGGATCTGACTCCACCCGCAAGGGGCTGAGGACGGCTACATCAGCTTCTGTCGCGGCGCGCTGCGGTGATCTTCGCTGCGGGTCCGCGCGATCCATCCTGCAAACCACCGCCGCTGCCCACCACGGAATTCGAAATCAGCATCGACGAGGGCACGGCCTGTCCTCATCTCCTCTGCCTGAGGCGTATCTGAAGCCACGAGTTCTGCAAGCGCGTGTGCCGACGTCCACATGTGAACGGGCAGAGTAGGAAAGTGATCGGCGCATTCGGTCCTGAGTCTTGCCTGGCGCACTGTGCTCGGTTTCGGCAACTCGGCCTCCACTAGGGAAGAGCCTGATTCCTGTGTCCCCTACATGAACAATGGCCCCGTGGGCGCTTGGCCGTGGTGCCCAGGGTCACCCCTTATCGGGCTAGGTGGGCAGGCGGTAAGGCGGTAGTCACCTTTACGCGGTAACGCCTGCAGCGACGCGGCGAACGCCTACCTCATGTCGCTTGCCATCATCCACCAGCTGGATTCCTCCATCCGCCGCAACGCGCCCATCAACCGTCACCTCGACTGCGCCGTTGGTGGCGCCGTCCTCGTTCTGCACTACGATGACGTACCGGCTGCCGCCGTGGCGGTACTCGATGCTGTATTCCTTCCATGCCGCCGGCGCCCGCGGCTCGACGTAGAGCATGTCGCCCCGCTTTTTGAGTCCCAGTATCCCTTCCAGCCCGACGCGGTACATCCAGCTCGCCGAGCCGGTATACCAGGTCCACCCGCCGCGGCCGAGCTGGCCCTTGGCGGTGTAGACGTCGGCGGCGATCACGTATGGCTCCACCTTGTAGATCGCCACTTCCTCCGGGGTTCGCGCGTGGGTCAGCGGATTGATCATCTGGTAGAGCTCGAAGGCGCGGTCGTGGTTGCCCTGCAGCGCCGTGGCCAGCACCGCCCATAGCGCGGCGTGGGTGTACTGCGCTCCGTTCTCCCGCACACCTGGCAGGTATCCCTTGATGTAGCCGGGGTCCTTCTCGGTCCGGTCGAACGGCGGTGTGAGCAGTTTGATCAGGCGCGCGTCCTCGTCGACCAGATGCTCTTCCAACGATCTCATCGCCTGAGTCCGCCTGTCCGCCCGTCCGCCCGTCCGCCCGTCCGCCGAGATCACGCTCCAGCTCTGGGCGATGGAGTCGATCCGGCACTCGTCGCTCTCCTTCGAGCCCAGCGGACTGCCGTCGTCGAAGTAGGCCCGGCGATACCACTCGCCATCCCAACCCTGTGCCTCCACCGCCTTTGCATAGGCGTCCGCCTGCCGCCGGAACGCGGCGGCGTCGGCCGAGTCGCCGCGCGCATCGACGTGATCGGCAAACGACCGCAGCGTGGTAATGAGGAACCACGCCAGCCAGACGCTCTGGCCCCGACCCTCGACACCGACGCGGTTCATGCCGTCGTTCCAGTCACCGATGCCGATAAGCGGCAGACCGTGCGCCCCGGTGGTGGACGCCTTCCGCAGCGCACGGAGGCAGTGCTCGTACACGCTGCCGTGCTCCGCGGCCACCTGCGGCAGGTCGTAGATCTCGTGCTCGTCTGGACCGAGCGGCCGCATGCTGAGGAAGGGCACGTACTCATCGAGCACCGAGGCGTCGCCCGTGGTCCGGACGTAGTGGTCCACCACGTATGGCAGCCAGGCCAGGTCGTCCGAGAACCGGGTGCGCACTCCGCGTCCGCTCTGCGGGTGCCACCAGTGCTGCACGTCGCCCTCGAGGAACTGGCGCGCCGCCGAGCGAAGGATCTGCGCCCGCGCCATGGCCGGCTCGGCGTAGACCAGTGCCATCACATCCTGGAGCTGATCGCGGAAGCCGTAGGCGCCGCTACTCTGATATATCGCCGAGCGAGCCCACATCCGGCAGGCCAGCGCCTGGTAGAGCATCCAGCGGTTGATCATCGCGTCGAAGGTGGGCTCCGGCGTCTTCACCCTGACCACCGAGAGCCGCTCATCCCATTGCTTGACGGTGCGCTCGATGGAATTCTTGGCGCGCTCGAGGTCCTTGTAGCGGGCGAGCGCCTGCCGTGAGCTGGCCTCGCTGTCGCAGGCGCCGAGCAGGATCGCGATCTCCCGGGTCTCGCCCGGCTCCAGATCGACCACGCACTGCAGTGCGGCGCAAGGATCGATACCGGCACCGGTGATCCCGCCCAACTCCCCCTCGGGGTGAAGCGCCAACGGGGCTTCGGGCGTGCCGTTTCGTCCCAGGAAGTCGCGACGGCTTGCGGTATACCCGGTCACCGGCTCGGTCATCGCGTGGAACGCGGTCCACCCGGCAAAGACAGGATCGAAGGAGTTCCGGGCCAGGATGGTCTGCTGCTCGCGGTCGAACTCGGTGCGCACCTGGTGCTGGGTGTGCTCCCGCAGCACGCCCAGGGTCCATTCCATGTAGGTGGTGACCGTGAGCCGGCGGGGCGCGTCGGCCCGGTTGGTCACCCTGAGCACCGCCAGCTTGACCGGCGCGTCTTCCGCCATTCCCAGGGTGAGCTGGGTGACGATGCCGCCGTGATCCTGGGTGAAGGTGGAGCAGCCCGGGCCATGGTGGACGGTGTAGGGCGCGTCCTCTCTGATCGGTCCCGGTGTGGCGCACCAGATCTCCCCGGTCTCGGTGTCCTTGAGGTAGATGACCTCGCTGACCGGATCGCTGGCCGGATCGTTGTGCCACGGCGTGAGCCGGAAGAAGTAGCTGTTCTCGGCCCAGGTGAATCCGCCGCCCCGTTCGGTCACCACGAAGCCGCCGTAACGGTTGGCGATCACGTTGGCCCACGGTGCCGGCGGAACCTGGTCTCCTTGGACCCGGATCTCGTAGTCCCCTTCCGCGGTGAGGCCGCCGAAGCCGTTGTCCAGCGTCAGCTCCTTGGCTTCGGCCGGGGCCTGAATGCGCGAGTGCCGGAACACGGAGATCGGCGCCGCGAGCGGGGCCAGCAGGGCAGGTATCCCGGCGCTGATCCTCCGTACCGCGCGGGACACCCGCGAGTCGCTTCGTGCGGGTGCCCGGGGGATCACCGGGAGGTCATCGAACTCGTCGCTCTGCAGCTCGTCGGGCACCGCGGTCGCCAGGATCTTGCCCAGGGCCCGGCCATCGCAGGGGGTGTGCACCCGGGCCGTGGCGCGGAGCATCAGGAGCTCCTCCGGCTTCAGCTGGTCCTTGCGCCGTACAAAGACGCCGCCCGCCTTGTCGATTGAGGTGGTGTCGGCAATGGCGTAGACCGCGGCCGTGATCCGGTCGGCCAGGTCCTGGAAATAGGTGGTCGGGTGACCGTTGAGCACCACCAAATCCACCATCATGCCGCGGCGGCGCCAGTAGCGGTGTGCCGTGAGCAGCTGACGAAGTGTGGGCAGCCCGTCGGGCGAGTCGATCGTCGCCAGCAGGATCGGCCAGTCGCCCGAGATGCCGTTGGCCCAGAGCAGCGGCTGCGAGCCCCGGTTGCGCCTGAGCTCCGACTGCTGCGCCCTGAGCGCCGGGCTGCCGTAGAGGAGGAAGCCCGCGAGCTCCTGGTAGACGGCGGCATCTCCGGGCGTGAGGTTGAACTCCCGCAGCTCGACCTGGCTCGAGGTCCAGGCGAGATCGAGCGCACGCTGCGAGGCGTGGCGGTCGCGATAGCGGTCGGCCAGCTCGAAGGCCCGATCCCGGCTGGTGGCCACGAGTGTAGTGAACGCCACCGATGCCGACTGTCCCGGGTCCAGCAGCACTCGAGTACGCAGCGCGAAGATCGGGTCCAGCACCGCGCCGGTGGTTCCCGAGAGCGGCCCGTCCTCCGCCAGCGCTATCGGGTCCCGGGTGGAGCGACCCCGGCCGAGGAAGACCGATCGATCGGTTTCGCAGGTCACGTCTCCCACCCGGTCCTTACCGCCATCCACCACGTGCACCACCCAAAGCGGCTTCTCGGTGGCCGAACGGGGGCGCCGGGTCGCGGTGATGGCGTTGGCCCACCCATGCCACTCGGTCTCGACGAAGAGGTTGCCAAACGCGGGATGGACCCGGTCCGCCTCGGGTGGCGACAGCACGATCTCGCCGTAGCTGGTGAGCTCGATCTCGCGGGAGGACTCCGAATTGTTGGTAACGGTAATCCGGCGCACCTCGGCCGAGTCCTGCGGCACCACCGCGATCTCGGTGCGGGTCTCGATGTCGCCGTCGGCCCGGTGGAAGGTGACCCGGTCGGTAGCGAGGAAGGCGTTGTACCAGTCGGCCGGCGCGCACACCGGCTGATGGGCCGCGGACCAGACCCGGCCGCTGGAGACGTCCTTCACGTAGCACCACTGGCCGCTGGAATCGCGGGTGCCATCCGAATGCCAGCGCGTCACCGCCAGCCCCTCATAGCGGCTGTACCCCGCGCCGCAGTGGCTCACCATGATGGTGTAGGGCAGGTGGCCCAGCAGGGCGACGTGCGGCGCCGGCGTATTGGGAGTCTCCAGCTGCCGCACCGACGGCCGCTCGTTCTCCGACTCCGGCATCGCCTGATCGAGCTCGGCTGCCTGCGGCTTCTGCGGTACCAGCCGGCGCGGAATCCGCTCGTGCAGCAGCAGCTCGGCCGAGCGCACCACCGCGTCGGTGTGAAAGCGGCGCTGCCACACCTGCGAGGTCAGCACATTGGCCAGCGCCACCATGGCCATGCCGAGGTGGTGGGCCATGAAGGCGCCGACGACGTGGTAGTCGCTGTCGATATCGGGCCGGGTGTAGTCGATCGAGTCGCGGAAGCCGTAGCGGCCGAGCAGGCCCATGGTCTCCAGCACCCGGAGATTCTCGAGCGAGCGCTCTGGGTCCACCATGGCGGCGAGGACCGAGGCATAGGGCGCGACAACGAGCTCTCGCCCGAGGCCGCGCTTGAGCGCCAGGTCGGGCACGCCGAAGGGACGGTACTGATAGGTCTGGTGCCGGTCGCGCACGTTGTAGGCGCTCTCGCTCACTCCCCAGGGGACCTTCCGCTCGGCGCCGTAGGCGATCTGGCGGGCCAGCGCGCCCTCGTAGGTCTGACTGAGCACGGTGAACGGGAAGGAGCGCATGACGAGCAGCGGCATGAGGTACTCGAACATGCTCCCGCTCCACGACACCAGCGCAGGGGCGCCCACCGCGTAAGTCAGCGTGCGGCCCAGCCGGAACCAGTGATCCACCGGCACATCGTTCTTGGCGACTGCCATGAAGCTGGCCAGCCGGGCCTCGGAGGCGAGCAGGTCGTAGTACGACCCATCAAGCGAGTGGGTGCTGCCCTGGAACCCGATGGCAAACAGCTTCCGCTCCGCGTCGAACAGGAAGCGGAAGTCCATCTCCATGGCGTAGTCGTAGGACCGATCGGCGATGACCTGGAGCCGTTTTACCAGATCGGCCGCCGCAGTGGATCGGTCGGCCAGCTCGCGCAGGGTGGCGAACAAGTCATTGCGAGGGGGTGCAGCCTCCGAAGCGATCCCGCCGTTGCCTGCGGGATCGCCGCGCAGCCCTTCGGGCCGCTCGCGATGACTGGTGTCCCAGGTGGTGTACGCCGCGATCAGCCGGAGACTCCACGCGATCCACTCCGACGCCGGCTCCGCCGCCTCGGCCGACAGGCCGGCTCCCGCCAACGCGGCCCAGGCTCGCCGGAGCGGTTCCCCCACCCGCGAGAGCGCATCACTCGACGCCGGCTCGCGCCGCACTTTCACCAGCGCGACGCGGGCGAGCCTCAGATACTCCGAGGTGGGATGGGCCGGGGCGTGGATCTCGAGCCGCTCATCAGCCAATGCCAGTGCCGCGTCTAGTGCCCGCCAGACCCGCCCGTCGTGCACCGGCTCATCGATTATGCCGAGACACGCCTGCCGCAGCGCCACCAGATGTCCGGCCAGGTTGCCGCTGTCAACCGTGGAGACGTAGGCCGGCTCCAGCACGGTCAGCTTCTCCAGCTCGTACCAGTTGTAGAAGTGGCCATTGAATCGGCGCATTCGCTCCAGCGTGCGAAAGGCCAGCTCGATCCGCCGGGTCATCTCGTCCAGGGCGATGAATCCCAGGTCCCAGGCGCTGGTGGTGGCCAGGAGCTGGAGGCCGATGTTGGTGGGCGAGGTGCGCATCGCCACCACCGGGTCGGGGTCCTCCTGGAAGTTGTCGGGCGCGAGCCACTGGGTCTCTTCGGTGACGAAGCGGTCGAAGAAGCGCCAGTGCAGTAGCGCGTAGCGGAGCGCCTGCTTCCGCCTCTCCTCGGGCAGCCGATGCTCGCGCCGGATCGCCGGCTTGTCCAGCGCGTGCGCGATAGCCGGCGAAGCGAGCCAGATCAGGATGAGCGGCAGCACTGCCACCGCGATCTGCCAGGGAGGCGCCGCCGCGTCGGGCTCGGTCACCCCACGCCAGAGCACCGCTCCGCCGATGAGGGCCGCGAGCGCCACGGCCGGCCACATGTTCCGCCAGACGATGAGAGACGAGCCGGACATGCCCCGCTCGGTCTGCGACGCGGTCTGCCACTCCAGCAGATGTCGCCGCGACACCAGCATGCGCCACTTGGTGCGCACGATCGCGTCGGCCGAGACCCAGGCCTGGTGCGGGAGGAAGACGATGGTCATCGCGATCTGCTGGAGGCTGACGGCGAAGTCGCGTCCCACGGCCGCGTAGTAGGCGCGCCAGGACTTGTCGAGCGGCGGCCGCAGCACCGCCAGCAGTAGCGAGACGATCCAGGGGGCGGAAATGGCGCCCAGTCCGAGCAGGGTCCAGCGGATCGGGGAGCCGGGGAGCAGCAGCCAGCCGCCGATCAGGAAGACGAGCTGGGCCAGCTCCACCGTGCTGCGGCGCAGGTTGTCGAGAATTTTCCACTGCGACAGCAGCGACAGCCGGTTGGGCTCGGCGCCATCCGGGCCCGGCACCCTGCGGGTGAGCCAGGGCAGCAGCTGCCAGTCGCCCCGGATCCAGCGGTGCTTCCGCCGGGTGAAGGTCAGGTAGCGGGTGGGGTAGTCGTCGTAGACGATCACGTCCGTCGCCAGCCCGGCCCGGGCGTAGCTCCCCTCGATCAGATCGTGGGAGAGCAGCGAGTTCTCGGGGAAGCGGCCATGGGTCGCCCGCTCGAACGCCTCGACCTCGTACACGCCTTTGCCGGTGAAGCTCCCCTCGCCGTAAAGGTCCTGATAGACGTCGGAGACCGCGGTGGTGTAGGGGTCCACGCCGGGGTGTCCCGACTGGATCGACGCGAAGATCGAGCGGTTGGCGCTGGGCAGCGAGACGCCGACCCGGGGCTGGAGTATGCCGTAGCCGCGGACGACCCGTCCCCGAGCGGGGTCGTAGACCGCGCGATTGAGCGGATGGGCCAGCGCGCCCACGAGTAGAGGAGCTGCATCGGGCGGGAGCACGGTGTCGGAGTCGAGGGTGATCACGTAGCGCACGCTCTTGATCGGCTCCACGTCGCCCACGATCACCGAGAAGGCGCCCTCGCCCTTGCCCAGGACGAACCGGTTGAACTCCGCCAGCTTGCCCCGCTTCCGCTCCCACCCCATCCAGACACCCTCGTGCGGATTCCAGTAGCGACGGCGATGGAAGAGATAGAACGAATCGTCCTGTCCGCCGCCGTAGCGGGCGTTGAGCGCCTTCACTCCCTCGACCGCGGCCTCGACAATGGCGGCGTCGTCCTCGCGGGTCTCGGTCGGCGAATCGGTGAAGTCGCTCAGCACCGCGAAGTGCAGGTGCGCCTCCCGGTTGGCCAGGAACTGGACCTCCAGGTTCTCCAGCGCCTCGCGCACCGCCTCGACGCTGCCGAAGAGCGTGGGGATCACCACCGCGGTGCGGAACTCGGGCGGCACCCCGTGCTCGTGCAGATCGAGCTTG
>DATMDQ010000092.1:0-30873 GCA_035557715.1 Gemmatimonadales bacterium | reverse complement strand
TCACCGCCTACGGCCTCACCCAGGTCGTGTACCAGACAGATCTTCACCAGCCTGGCGAAATCGACAGCCGGAAATTCGGGCGCGAGGACCAGCGCCATCAGGCACAGCCGCCAGGTATGCTCGGCGACGCTCTCCTGATGGCCCTCGGAGGTGTAGGCGCTTCGGTGGGTGGCCTTCAGGCGCTCGGAGGCGCGCAGGAATTCGAGGACGCCCGCGAGATCGGAGGGGTGCATGAGGCTGGAAGTTACCCGGCCCTGACGGACCGGGCTACACAATCGCCCCGGTCCTCCGGACCGCGGGTACCGCAGAAAAGGAACCGGCGTCGCCGGAGGGGCCGCCTCCAACGACGCCGGGATGGTGGGGTGCCTCCAGTGGGATGGCGTACCTCCTAGGCTGATTGGCTATAACCCTAGGATGTCGGATCGGGGCTAAAGGTTGCTTCGGAGGGGAGAGTCTGGCGAAAAGCCTTAGAGGCGCCGAGAGGTCGTGATGCCTTCCGGCGCGCCGGTAAGAGCCGTACCCTTCGCAACACCCAATGTCGCTCGATCCCAAACCCCCGACTTCCGACTCCCGACTCCTCCAAAGCGAGATCGGTAGCGCGCCCGCCCCGCCCTCGACCTCGGGCCTTCCCGAGGATCTTCTCCAGCAGGCCGCCCACCGGCTGGGGCTCGTCTGCGCCGTCATCGCCGGCCTCTGGATCGCGGAGCTGCTGCTCGGGCACCTGGTCACGCCGATCCCGACGCAGTACCCGGACGTCAAGATCTTCCGGCTCTTCGAGGTGATGGGGGCGATCTCGCTCACGGTCTCGCTAGGCCTGTTCTGGTACGCGCGCAGATCCCGTCGCGACCCCCGGTTCCTGCTGAACCTGGGCCTGGTCTACGAAGTGCTGATCGCGCTCTCCGTCGGCCTGCTCGACTGGGCCTACAACCCGCCGGTCGGGCTCTCCTGGATGACCATCATCATCCTCATCTTCGCGGCGATCATTCCCGCCCCGCCGGCGAAGACCCTGGTCGTGGCCCTGCTGGCGGCATCCATGGGCCCGGTGGGCGCGATCATCTGGAAGACAGTCGGCCAGCAGCATGTGCCCGGCGCAGGCGAGGTGTTCCTCCAAGCCTTCCCCAACTACCTCTGTGCCCTCATCGCGCCGCTCTTCTCCCATATCATCACCGGCCTCGGCCGCGAGGTGAAGAAGGCGCGCTCGATGGGGAGTTACGTGCTGGACAGCTTGATCGGCTCGGGCGGGATGGGCGAGGTGTGGCGGGCCAATCACCGGTTCCTGGCTCGGCCGGCGGCGATCAAGCTCATCAAGCCGGAGGTGCTGGGCGCGATGACGAAGGAGCAGCGCGACGTCCTGGTGCAGCGCTTCCGGCGCGAGGCCCAGGCGGCGGCGATGCTTCGGTCGCCCCACACCATCCACCTCTACGACTTCGGCGTCACCAGCAACGGCACCTTCTATTACGTGATGGAGCTGCTCAACGGCCTGGACCTCCAGACGCTGGTGAGCAAGCACGGTCCGCTGCCGCCCGGCCGAGCGATTTTCCTGCTCCAGCAGGCGTGCGAGAGCCTGGCCGAGGCGCATGGGCGGGGACTGGTGCACCGGGACATCAAGCCGGCCAACATCCAGGTGTGCCAGATGGGCGACTACTGCGACTGGGTGAAGGTACTCGACTTCGGCCTGGTGAAGACCATTGGTGGCGAGATTGCGGAGCACGGTCTCACGGCGCCGCACATGGTCACCGGCACGCCGGCCTATCTCTCCCCCGAGAGCGCGCTGGGTGAGGCGGTGGATCAGCGGACCGATCTCTACGCGCTGGGCTGCGTCGCCTACTGGATGCTGACCGGACGATATGTGTTCACCGGCGAGAGCGCGATGCAGATCGTAGCCCGACACGTCTCCTCGCCGCCGGTCCCACCTTCCAAACACAGCAGCTTCGATGTTTCTCCCTCGCTGGATCGGTTAGTCCTCGCCTGCCTGGCGAAGGAGCCGGCGGACCGTCCGAGAACGGCGCGGGAGCTGAGCGACCGGCTGAGTGAGTGTGCCGAAGAGTGGGGCTGGACTCGGGAGGACGCCCGGCAGTGGTGGGAGACGCGGATGGAGAGGGAGACGGCCGTAGCGCTTGATCGACTGTCGCCCTGAGCGAAGCAAAGGGAGGGGTCGGAGAGCACCCACCAATAGACTGCCGACCCAGAAACGGCTAGGCTCGGATCGCCCGTCCGCCCGTCCGCCCGTCCGCCCGTCCGATCCGTGCCCACGGTCACATCCCTCCAGCCGCCCCCGCTGTATCGTCTACCTCCAGTAAGGCCACAGCCAACATGTGAATTCGCAAGACGATAGGAATACAGCCCCGGGAAAAGGAGCCCCAATGTCGATCCGAAGACTCGCGGCCATGGTAGCCGGACTGACTCTCGCAGCCGGGCCGCTGACCCTGCAGGCGCAGGACAACGTCGAAGCGGACGTGAATATCGTCCGTGAGGTCAGCACCAGGAACCTGCTCGAGCTGCGCCTCGCCGACATGGCCCGGAAGAAGACGGCCAACGCCAGCGTCAAGTCATTCGCCGAGCAGATGCGCACCGATCACCTGGAGATGAACAAACAGATCACCAGCCTGGTGGGACAGAACGGCCAGCCGTTCAAGACCGGTCTGGGCAACGTGGACGCGGAGCTCGAAGAAGTCCGCCGGCTGGATAAGATGTCCGGGAATCAGTTCGATCAGGAATTCATGGCCAGCATGATCCGGCACCACCAGGATAACGTGAGCTATTTCCAGAGCACCGCCAACTCCGCGCAATCGAACCAGGTACGCACGCTACTGGTCAACGGTCTCCCAGTCCTGCGGCAGCACCTGAGTCTGGCCACCCAGGTGGGCAACCAGGTGGGCGCGACTCCACCGGTGGCCACCGGTACTCCGAACGTGCCTCCCAGTACTCCGAACGTGCCTCCCAACGTTCCGGTTGCAAATCCGGCTCTCCCCGGAAGTCAGAACACCCCGGTGGCGAGTGAGCAGGAGCGGAAGAACGCCAAGAAGGACAGAAACTTTCTCGTCGAAGCCGTGCAGAGCAACGCCCTGGAAATACGGCTGGCAGAGTTCGCACAGAAGAATGCGACGTACGGCGGTCTCCGGCGTTTGGCTGCTCGCATCGCCAGCGAGCACACCGCCATGCAGCAGCAGTGGCTCGCCCTCGCGGCCCGTCACGGCGTGAAGCTGACGCCAGGGATCGGCCCCTGGCACCTGCGGAGGGCCAAAAACCTGGAAGCGACACCGCGAGCGGAGTTCGATCGGACCTACACCAACATGCTGATCAAAAACAACGAGGATTACCTGAAGGACTTCGAGAAGGATGGTCGCCGCGCGCACTCGGTCCAAGTGCGGAGCGAGGCCGCGAAGGACGTGCCGACGTTCCGGCAGCACCTGGCGGCGGCCAGAGAGGTCGGCACCCAGCTGGGTGACGGCAAGCTCTCGTCGAACAAGCAGTAAGACGCTCACCAGTTGGCTGTAACCATGGGGGTGCCTGTCGGGGCACCCCTTTTGGTGTCCCTCCTGCCTCCCCATCTTCCCCTCCATGACAGACACCAAACCCTCCAAGCGGCGGACCGATCCGCTCGACCAGCTGGTCCATCTCTCCAATCTGATGGGACAGGACACTCGGCTGGTCCAGCCGGGTGGGGGTAACACATCCACCAAGATGGGGGACACGCTGCTGGTGAAGGGGAGCGGCACCGATCTGCGCACCATCACCCGCGAAGGGTTCACTCGACTCTCGCTCAGCCGGCTGGCGGCGCTCCGCGAGGCGGAGTCGATGAGCGACGCCGAGATGATGCGGTTCATGGCCGGCTGCATGCTGGCGGAGGGCCCGGCCCCGAGCGTGGAGACTCCGCTGCATGCCCTGTTGCCCCAGCGGGTGATCGCCCACACCCACGACGTCGCCACCATGAGCCTGACCAACGTCAGGGACGAGGTTGCCGAGCGGCTGGTGGGCGAGCTGTTCGAGGGAAGCATCCTGTACCTGCCGTACGTCCGACCGGGATTCCCTCTGGCGCAGGCGGTGGGGCGGATGGTGGGAGAGGCGGAGGGGCGGAGGGGTGGAGGGATACCGGATAGCGCAATCGGTCTCGTTCTCGCGCACCATGGTCTGGTCGTATGGGGAGACGACGCCGAGGAGTGCTATGCTCGTTTGTTGGAAGTCACCGGCCGCATGGACCACTACTTGGCGACAAGAAAGGCCTCCCGCCCCTCCGCCCCTCCATCCTACCGCCCCTCCGCCCCTCCGCCGCTCCGCCAGTCCGACGAGCGTCGACGATTGGCCGAGCTCATTCTCCCCGTCGTCCGGGGAGCGCTGGGCACTCCGGAACGGGTGATTCTCCATTACGACGACGGCGACGACGTGCTGACCACCCTGGCGGAGAAGGGAATGTCCCAGCTGGTGCGCCGGGGGATGGCCACGCCGGAGCATCTGCTACGGGCCGGGCGGCTGCCGGTCTGGCTGGACCTCGATCCCAAGGCGTCGCCCGATCAGATCGCGCAGCAGGCCCGGAGCCAGCTGACCGCCGCACGCGCCGAATATCAGACGTATCACGACCGGCACGCCGGGGCGGGGGAGCGCTCGCTCGACGACTGGGCCAAGGTGGTGCTGGCCCCCGGGCTCGGCGTCATCACCGCCTTCAGCGACAAGCGCAATGCGGTGACGGCCAACGTGTGCTACCGGGCCGTGCTCGAGGTCATCGCCAACGCGGAGGCGGTGGACCGGTTCGAGTTCATTTCGGAGGCCGATGTGTTCGAGTTCGAGCACTGGCCGCTGGAGCGCCGCAAGGTGGAGGAGCAGGTGGCCCGGGAGCGCGCCGGCAAGCTGTTGCCCCGTCATGTAGTGGTGATCATCGGCGGCGGCAGCGGCATCGGGCGGGCCGCCGCGCGCCGCTTTGCCGAGGAGGGCGCCCACGTGGTAGTGGCGGACCTGGACGGAGAGACGTCCCGGGCGGTGGCGGCCGAGGTGGCGGCAAAATTTCCCGGCCGACTGGTCTCGGCCGCGGTGGACGTGCGGGAGGACGCGAGCCTGGACGCCCTGTTTCGGCAGACGGTGCTGGAGTTCGGCGGGCTCGACTGCCTGTTCTATACTGCCGGGATGCCGCCCCGCTTTGCCCCTATCACCGAGATCCGGCGTGAGGATCTGCAGCGCCAGCTGGAGGTCCATTATCTGGGGGCGGTGGCCGCCATCGGCCGGGCGGCGACCGTGATGCGGCGTCAGGGGCTGGGTGGCTCCATCGTGGCCTCGGTCTCCAAGGCGGCGCTGGTGCCGGGCCGTGACGCCGTGGCCTACGGCGGCAGCAAGGCTGCGCTGCTCCAGGCGCTGAGGGTCGCGGCGGTGGAGCTCGGCGGCGACGGGATCCGGGTAAACGCCATCAACGCCGACCAGATCGAAACTCCGCTGTTCCTTCAGTTCGTACGGGAACGGGCGGCGGCTCGCGGGGTGTCGGAGGAGGAGCAGCTGGCGGTGTACCGGAGCCGGAACCTGATGGGCGCCACCCTGATTCCGCCGGAGGCGGTGGCCGACGTGGCGGTCCTGCTGGCAAGCGACCGGTTCCGGTTTACCACCGGGGACATTCTGACGGTGGATGGCGGGCTGCCGGAGGCGTTTCCGCGGTAAGGCGGTAAGGCGGTAAGGCGGTAGGGGGCGTTCCCCCGTTAAATTCCCAGGCAATCCCGCGGCCGCCCGCCTCGCGATGACTGAACGCAGGATAAGACGAGAGGCATGACCGGATGACACCATATGTGCGTTGGACTCCCACATTCCTGGCCGTTCTGGCGCTGGCAGCATGCGGTGGCGCCAACCAGGCCGAAACCGGGGTCTCACCGGAGCCCGCGCCCGCCGGCCAGGACGACATCGCCGCCCGAGCCAAGGCCAAGGCCGACAGCGCCCGCTATCCCCATACCGAGGCGGACACCCGTTTCATGTCCCACATGATCGGCCACCATGCCCAGGCCATCGTGATGTCCGGCTGGGCGCCGACCCACGGGGCCAACCCGGAGGTGCGCCGGCTGGCCGAGCGGATCATCAACGCCCAGCAGGACGAGATCGCGAGCATGCAGCGGTGGCTCAAGTCGCGGGGGGAGCCGGTGCCCGAAACGAGCGCCGCCGGGATGAAGATGACCATGGATGGTCGGGAGCATACGATGCTGATGCCGGGCATGCTCACTGAGGCCCAGATGCGGCGGCTGGACCAGGCGCGCGGTCCCGAGTTCGACAAGCTGTTCCTGACCTTCATGATCCAGCACCACAAGGGCGCCGTGTCCATGGTCCAGGACCTGTTCGGATCGCGGGGCGCGGCCCAGGACGAGACCGTGTTCAAGTTCGCCAACGACGTCAGCGTAGACCAGTCGACCGAGATCGCCCGGATGGAAAAGATCCTGGCCGGCTACGGGGCAGCCTCCGGTGCTCCCTGAAACCCGCTCCCGCGCGAGTTCGTAGGCTGCGATCTAGCCCATAGCCCAGAGCCCATAGCCCAACAGCCCCCACTAAGGAACCTTCATGGCATCCCCCAGACTCTACCCCTTGCTCGCCCTTGGCCTCCTGTCTCTGGCGTGCTCCAAGTCCACCTCGTCATCCGATGGTAGCGCGCCGTCGCCCAAAGAGAGCAGCTCCGCCACCGCCCCGAAGCCCGATCCCCGGGTGGGGCTCCGGGCCGGGCTGATGGATGCTGAGGAGGCCTCGTGGAACATGCGGGTGGTCTCCAAGACCCCGCCGTCGGAGCAGTTCCTCGGCCAGACCAGCTCGGACCTGGCCTTCCTCGGGAACTACGCCATCCAGGGCAGCTACAACGGGTACCAGGTCTGGGACATCGCCGATCCGCGGAAGCCGACCCTCAAGACGGCCTATGTCTGTCCCGCCTCGCAGAGCGATGTCTCGGTCTACAAGAACCTGCTCTTCGTGTCGGGCGAGAATCTCGCCGGCCGGATCGACTGCGGCACCCAGGGGGTAGAGGACACGGTCAGCTCCGAGCGGCTCCGTGGCATCCGGATCTTCGACATCACCGATATCACCAAGCCCAGGAACGTGGGCAACGTGCAGACCTGCCGCGGCTCCCACACCCACACGGTGCTGGTGGATCCCAAGGACAAGGAAAACGTCTACGTCTACATCTCGGGCTCCTCCCACGTGCGCCCGGCCAGCGAGCTCCCCGGCTGCGTGAGCTCGGCCAATGATCCCAACTCGGCCCTGTTCCGGATCGAGGTCATCAAGGTGCCGCTGGCCCACCCGGAGCAGGCCGCCGTCGTGAGCTCGCCCCGGATCTTCAATGACCTGGTGAAGCCGCCCGAGCATGGGGAGGCGCCGGAGGACATCGCCCGGAACAAGAAGGAGCTGGAAGAGGCCAAGGCCCGCGGCCTGTTCACCGCCACGATCGAGGGCGAGGAGCAGGTCATACCGCCCGCGTTCACGGGACGCATGCTGGACAGCATGGTCACGGCTCGCGGTGGGACCGGTGCCCCGACCGCGGCGGACAGCGCAGCCCTCAGGCAGTCGATCCAGGCCTACGTGGACGAGATGGTGAAGGCCCATCAGGCCGAGGAGGTCGATCCCAACGCCGGGCCGACCCAGTGCCACGACATCACCGTGTACCCGGCCATTGGGCTCGCCGGCGGCGCCTGCGGCGGCTACGGCCTGCTGCTCGATATCAGCGATCCGGCGCAGCCGGTTCGCATCGATGCGGCGGCCGACTCCAACTTCTCCTACTGGCATTCGGCCACCTTCAACAACGACGGCAGCAAGATCCTGTTCTCGGACGAGTGGGGTGGTGGCGGCCAGCCTAAGTGCCGCGCCACCGACAAGCCCGAGTGGGGCGCGAATGCCATCTTCACCCTGAACCAGCGGAAGATGGAGTTCCAGAGCTATTACAAGATGATGGCGCCGCAGACGCAGGAGGAAAACTGCGTGGCCCACAACGGGTCGCTGATCCCGATCCCGGGCCGTGACGTCATGGTGCAGGCCTGGTACCAGGGCGGCATCTCGGTGTTCGACTGGACCGATCCCAAGCACCCCAAGGAGATCGCGTTCTACGACCGCGGCCCGGTGGACTCGACCGAGATGGGGAACGGCGGCTCGTGGTCGGTCTACTGGTACAACGGCGTCATGGTCAGCTCCGAGATCTCCCGCGGGCTGGACATCTTCGAGCTGAAGCCGAGCGCGTTCATCTCCCAGAACGAGATCGATGCCGCCAAGTCGGTGAAGATGCAGTACCTCAACACTCAGGGACAACAGAAGCTGGTCTGGCCGGCGAGCGTCGGTCTGGCACGAGCCTACCTGGACCAGCTGGAGCGGTCCAAGGGGCTGGACCGGGAGGAAATAGCCGACGCCCGGAAGGAGCTGGACCGGGTCGAGAAGGTGTTGCCGGCAGAGCAGCGGAATGTGCTGATCGGGCTGGCCGCACGCTTGGAGGGAGAGGTCAACCACTCGAAGGACGCGATCAAGGTGCGAACGCTGGCCGGGGTGGTGGAGCAGCTGGCCACCGAGCCGAGCCTGGCACGCGGTCAATAGGAGAGATCCGCCCCACAGGGCGGGTCCTCGTCTGAAGTACGAGAGGCCGGGCGCCATTACTGGTGCCCGGCCTCCCGTTTTGTCCGCCCTGTCGCCCTCGGTGATACCGAGCTCCTAACGCGCTCGGAGCCGCTTCTGCCGGAGGACGTTTATCTCGGAGCCGACGTTGGCCACCTGAAACTTGGCGGTTGCCTCGGTTCCGTGAAAATCGGCGACGTCCTCGGCCGTCTGTGTCTCACCCGGGGCGATCGGCCCCAGGAAGGTGAAGCTGGCGGCGACGATCTTCCCGGCGGCATCATAGGTGCTGAAGTCGATCTCGACCGAGCCGAGCTCGGTTGAGCCGGTATTGCGTACCTCCACCGTCCAGGGGATGAATCCCTCGGCTACGGCCGCCGGATCCACGCTCCAGGTGGAAGTGACGATTTCGGCGACGCCCAGGTTCACTGGTTCTCCGAACTGGACATCCAGAATCCGGAGGGCGGACGAGGCTTCGTTTCCCAGGAGATCCGCCAGGCCCTGAATAGTCCTGGTGTCTCCTGGCGGAATGGGCCCGGCGAACGCGGAGGTGGTGGCGACCACGCCTCCGGAGGCATCCAGGGTGACGAACTCGACCTCGGCGCTTTCGATCCATTGCGCCGTTGTGTTGCGCAGCTCGGCGACCCAGGTGATGCTCTGGATCTCCGCATCGGGATAGAAGACTGAGGAGACGACCTCAACCTCGCCCGAGCCGGTGGCAGGGGGGCCGAGCTTCACCGTCGCCGTCTCGTTGCCGTTTATCGTGAGAGAACAGGACAGCTCCGTTCCGCAGGTCGCCGCATCCGCGGCCCACCCGGAGAACTCCACACTCGGGGCCGGCGTCACCACCAGGTCTACCACAGTACCCGCGGGATAGGTGGCGGAGCAGGTACCGCTGGGGCTCGTTCCGGCGACGTCGCAGGAAATGGCCGGCTCCACGCCGGGCGCTGTGGCCACGTGACCGGAGCCGGTGCCATCACCAGCCACCGTGAGCGTAAAATTCCCGGGCGGGGGGCCGGCGATATCATCGCCGTCGTCGCTGCAGGCGCCCAGAGCCAACAGGATGAGCGCCGCACTTAGCAATTGGGATCGCAATAGAAATACCTTTCAGAACGAGTCGGCTGGAGGGGGTGATGCCCCATCGGGTTCTATAGTCGGGCGCCAACGTGACTCCGGTGGCCAGTAAGGGTCGTGGTCGTGCGTCACAGCGGATGGGGCGCCGGGTGCCAAGCAGGGAAGCGATAGGTAGTTATGCCGCAGGACCAACTGAAGTTGTTACCTGACGCGGAGCTTCCGCAGGGGTTCAAATATAGCTCCGAGGCGATCTCGCCGGGTGAGGAACAAGGGCTGCTGGAGCGGATCAGGGAGCTGCCGTTAGCGGAGTTCCAGTTCCATGGGTTCACCGCCAAGCGGCGAGTCATCTCCTACGGCTGGAACTACGATTTCGAGGCGCGGGAGGTCCGTGAGGTGGAGGCGATTCCCTCCTGGCTGCTGCCGCTGCGGGAGAGGGCGGCTGCGTTCGCCGGCATCCTGCCGGACCAGCTGCAGCAGGCCCTGGTGATGGAGTACGACGTCGGCGCGGCGATCGGGTGGCACCGGGACAAGGCAGTATTCGGCGATGTGATCGGGGTCTCGCTGCTGTCGGCGTGCCGGTTTCGGCTGAGGCGCAAGGTGGGAGCGAAATGGGAACGCGCGTCGCTGGTGGCGGACGCGCGTTCGGCTTATCTGCTGCGGGGACCGGCAAGAACGGAGTGGGAGCACAGCATTCCGGGCGTGGATGCGCTTCGATACTCGGTCACCTTCCGAAGTTTTAGCGAGCAGGTGCGACACTAGTGGCAAGGTTTGGGAACGGATTGCGTCAGGGAAGCGCCCGGCGGGAGCCGGGCGCTGGGTAGCGGGATCTCCTACTCGAGGGGACCCACCGGATGAGTCTCCGGCAGGTTGTTCCCGATGGTAATGTGATCCCCGTCGGCCACGTCGAAGCAGGTCGGATGCTCGAACCCGTCAATCTCATCCTCGGCGTAAATGATGTTGTCGGTATTCGCCTCTCCCACGCCGCCTGGGACATCGTCGAGGTTGAGTGAGTGGCGCAGCTTCCAGGCGATGATGTGGTCTGTGCACGAAGTATCCCCGCTCACACCGAGCCCGCCCAGGAGCCTGCCGTCCGACGAATAGAGGGCCAGACCGCCGCCGAAGACGTTGACCCCGCCAATCCGCTTCCCGATCATGAAATCTTTCCTGGTACCAGCGTCCGACGGCTTGCCGCCGTAGGCGACCGCCGGATCGACCGGGTTACTCTCCTGGAGCCCGAACAGGCTCCCGCCCGGCTGCACCGCCGCGTACAGGTTCGCGGTGCTCAGGGCAAAGCCCTCCAGGCTGAACGCGTTGGCGGTGTTGGCCTTCTGCGCCGAGATTACCCGGCTGCCCGGCCACTGGTCGCCGCGGTGGTCTCCGGTGAAGACGACGTCCACCACCCGGCCATCCCGGTCGAGAATGGTGGCCCACATGTCGAAGCCGAGGCCGCCGTTGGCCTCCTCCTGGATCTCACGGAGCTTGGCGCGGAGCGCGTTGTGGCTGGGGAGAGAGTTTGCGAGGCTGTTGGCCTGCGACGGTGTAGTGGGGTCGGTCGGCCCATCACTACAGCCGGCCAGGACGAGGACACTCGCGGCGAGCATCGCGCTGGGGAAAGCACGCATAGGGGACTCCTTGGGTTTTCGAGGCTATGGAGGGACGCACGAACGGCCGAAGGGGACCCACGGAGGCGGGCGGGGGCGGTAAGGTGACATGGCGCCGTTATTGGCTGCAGAGTGGTCCAAGGTACGGCCGGGACCGGGGGGCACAAGGTCGGGCGGAAAGGTGGAAAGGCGGGAAGGCGGTAGGAGCGGAAGAGGCGGAAAGGTGGAGAGGCGGGAAGCGCGAAAGTGTTCACTCCGTCGCTGACAGGCACGCATCCATCGGCGCAGGGTCGTCCACATCCGCGAAAGGGTCGCCCACATCGTTGTCAGGGACGTGCAGATCGGCGTAAGGGTCCGCCAGATCCGCGAAAGGGTCGCCCACGTCATTGTCAGGAACACGCAGAGCGGCGTACGGGTCAGCCAGATCCGTGAAAGGATCCCCTATGCCGTTGTCAGGAACACGCAGAACGGTGTACGGGTCCGCCAGATCCGCGACAGGATCGCCCACGCCGTTGTCAGGGAGGCGCAGAGCGGCGTACGGGTCCGCCAGATCCGCGAAAGGGTCGTCCACATCGTTGTCAGCGACGCGCAGACCGGCGTACGGGTCCGCCACATCCGCGTCAGGGCTCCCCACATCGTTGTCAGGGACGCGCAGAGAGGCGTACGGGACCGCTCGATCGCCGTAAGGGTCCGCGTGATTCGGCCGATGCTTCGCTGCGCTCAGGATGACAGCGCGAACGGGCTCAGAATGACAGGCAATGCAACCTGTCGATTTTGCCCTCCCTCATTCGACCTATATGTAGACCCGGGCGAGGCAAATGGGCCTCCAACCCGGCATCCACACGTCGAGCCGAGGTTCGACCGGGAAGCGCAGGAGGGCCGTATGTTACAACCGACCGTCTACATTCCGTCCCTGACCACGACGTCACTGATCCCGACACCGCCGATCCGTTCCGGATGCCTGGATAAAGGCTGCCGGATCTGGTTCTGGTCTCAGCCAATGGCTTACCCTGAATAGAGACACATGAGAAGACTGTTCTGGCAGATGAGCGTGACGCTCGATGGGTTCATCGAAGGACCGGATCGCGACTTGAAGCACACCGCCGAGGTCAGTGATCCGGACTTCGACCGCTATGCCGGCGAGATGCTGAACTCGATCGGTGGGATGCTGCTGGGGCGGGTGACGTATGAGCTCTTTGCCAAGTACTGGCCATCAGCCACCGGCCCGGACTCCGACCGGATGAACGAGCTGCCCAAAATCGTCTTCTCCAGAACCCTGGCCAAGGTCGACTGGAACAACTCGCGGCTGGTCGAGGGGAACGTCAAGGACGAAGTCACCAGGTTGAAACAGCTGCCGGGTAAAGACCTGGCACTATTCGGCAGCGCCAACCTCGCCGCGACCCTCATGCAGCTCAGCCTGATCGATGAGTACCGGATCTTCGTTACGCCGATTGTGCTGGGTAGCGGCACCCCGATGTTCCAGCCCACGGCGTCCACGATTCCATTGAAGCTCCTGAAAGCGACGACGTGGAGCTCAGGCGTGGTGGCGCATTGGTACCGGTCAGCCACTCACAGCAGTTCCAGCCGGGCCTGAATGAACCTCCGCTGCGGCCCTTGGCCGATGAGCGCCAGCGCCCGCCGGTATGACTCGGTCGCCTGCTCGGGCCGTCCCAGCCGCCGGCATAGCTCCGCCCGCGCCGAGTGGGCCGGGGCATAGTCCACCAGCTCCCCGCGGACCAGGATGGACTCTATGAGCATCAATCCGGCTTCGGGGCCGTCCCGCATCGCTATCGCGGCGGCGCGGTTGAGCTCGATCACGGGCGACGGGTCCGCTCTCAGAAGCACGTCGTACAGCCCCACGATCTCGGCCCAGTCGGTCTCCGCGGCGCTGGACGCTTCGGCATGGACGGCGGCGATGGCTGCCTGCAAGGTATAAGGCCCGAAGTTCCGCGACCGGAGCGCGTGCTCCACCAGTGCCGCTCCTTCGGCAATCGACTCTCGATTCCAGCGCGAGCGGTCCTGTTCGTCCAGTAGCACCAACTCGCCATGCGCCGTAGTCCTCGTCTCCCGCCGCGACTCGTGCAACAGCATCAGCGCCAGCAGACCGACGGCCTCGGGCTCGGGCAGCAGCTCCACCAGCAGCCGCCCCAGCCGGATGGCCTCGGCGGAGAGATCGTGCCGGGTGAGCGACTCGCCCGACGAGGCGGAGTAGCCCTCGTTGAACACCAGGTAGACAACGTGGAGGACGCTGGCGAGCCGCTCGGGCAGGTCGGCCCGGGCCGGCACCTGGTACGGAATGCGGGCAGCTTTGATCTTGGCCTTTGCCCGGACGATCCGCTGGGCCAGCGTGGGCGCCGGCAGGAGGAACGCACGCGCGATCTCTTCGGTGGTGAGGCCGCAGACTTCGCGCAGGGTGAGGGCGATCTGCGCGTCGGGCGGCAGGGCAGGGTGACAGCAGGTGAAGATGAGGCGGAGCCGGTCGTCCTCGACCTTTTCGTCGTCCACCTCGTACGGCGGGGTGACGCCGTCGCCCAGACGATCGGCTACCATAGCGAGCGAGGCGTCGAACCGGGCTCGCCGGCGGAGCCCGTCTATGGCCTTGAACCGGCCGGTCGAGACCAGCCAAGCCCGAGGATTCTGGGGGATGCCGTCCGCCGGCCAACGCTCCACCGCCGCTGAGAAGGCGTCCTGAAGCGCCTCCTCGGCGAGATCGAAGTCGCCCAGGAGCCGGATCAGGGTCGCCAGGACTCTGCGGGATTCGGCTCGGAAGAGGTCTTCGATGGTGGCGGGCATGAGGGAAGAGTCTAGGGTCGAGGGTCTAGGGTCTAGGGTCAATGGCAAGATGAGTTCTCGATCCATTCACGCCGTAGACCCTCGACCCTAGACCCTAGACTCTAAACCCTAGACCCTGGACGCTCCCGCCTCTGCCTGGCCTTGCTGCGCCATCTCCTGCGAGAAGTCGATCACCGGCCGGACCTCGACCGTGCCGTCCCGCGCACCCGGAATCTTCGCGGCCACCTGAATGGCGTCATTCAAGTCCTTGGCGTCGATCAGGTAAAAGCCACCCAGCTGTTCCTTGGTCTCGGCGTACGGGCCATCGGTGGTCGAGATCTTCCCGTTCCGGACCCGAACGGAGGTCGCGGTCGCGGTGGGTTGGAGCGCCTCGCCGGCCACCAGCTTGCCGTTGCTCTTGATGCCTTCGGTGAAGGCAAAGTACTCTCCCATAACTGCTTCCAACTCCGCCTGCGGCTTCGACTCCCACGCTTTCTCGTTCTCGTAGATCAGGCACAGGTATCGCATGGCTTCCTCCAACTGGTGTGATGAGTGATCCTCGACAAGTAGTCGTTCGTCGGGCGCCAGAATCGACATCGGCAGGCTAGGCTAGGAAACCTACGGGTACCCCCCGGTCGGCGTTTCACGGGTTGAGCTTCGGCCCCCTCGCCGCCGTGCGGCTCGGGGTGACACTCTTTTCCGCCGGGTTACCTACCGCAGCTTCACCTACCGCCGCTCCATCTACCGCCGCTTCACCTACCGCCTGCCGCCAGGTTCTTCTCCAGGTAGCTGGTAAGCAGTGAGTACACGTGCAAGCTTGTCCCCTCTCCCTCACAGATGCAGTGGGTCCGGTTGGGGTAGGTCATCATGCTGAACGGCCGGTTGGCGGCGACCAGGGCATTGATCAGCCGCTCGGTGGATGCATAGTGGACGTTGTCGTCGCCCGAGCCGTGCACCACCAGCAGGTTGCCCCGGAGCTTGTCGGCATAAGTCAGCGCTGATCCCTCCTTATAGTCGGCCTCGTTCTGCTGCGGCAGTCCGAAATACCGCTCCTGGTAGATGGTGTCGTAGAGGCTGATGTCGGCCATGGGAGCGACAGACATCCCGGTCTGATACAGCTCCGGGTAGCGGAACAGGAGGTGGAGTGTCATCGAACCGCCGCCGCTCCAGCCCCATACCCCGACCCGAGCCGAATCCACCCAGGGCCAGGTTCGCATGGTGCGGAGCGCGGCGGCCTGATCGCTCGAGGTGACCGGGCCGACCTTCCGGTACACGACCTTCCGGAACGCCCGTCCCCTCGGCGCCGGGGTTCCCCGGTTGTCCAATGACGCAACCACGTAGCCCCGCTGGGTGAGCATCAGGTGCCAGAGATAGTTCCCGCCGCTCCAGAGGTCGAGTGCGGTCTGCGAGGCCGGCTCGCCATAGACGTGAAAGAACACCGGATAGCGCTTGGTCGAGTCGAAGTCGGCCGGCTTCATTACCCACCCGTCGAGCTGAAGGCCGGCGCCGGCCTGAACCTTCACAAAGCCGGCGGAGCCACGCCGAAGCCGAGCGACCGCCGCCTTGAGCCGCTCATTTTTCACCAGGGTCCGTGCCACCTTGTGGTCCGGCAGGCTGACCAGATCGACTACCGGCGGGGTCCCGAACGACGAGTAGGTGTGAATGGCCCAGCGGCCGTCCCCAGAAATCCGGTAGGAGTGATACCCCGGCTGATTGTTTGGGGTGATGCGCTCGGCCTTACCCTTTCCGTCCAGCCTGCTCCGGTAGAGATAGAGCTGGGTGGCGTTCTCCGGTGACGCGGTGTAGTAGATCCAGCCCTTCGCCGAATCCACGCCGGTGACAAGCGACTGGCCGGAAGCACCCCCCGGAGTGTGCAGGTCGA
This sequence comes from Gemmatimonadales bacterium, assembly GCA_035557715.1. GTDB lineage: Bacteria > Gemmatimonadota > Gemmatimonadetes > Gemmatimonadales > GWC2-71-9 > CAVVWJ01. The sequence goes on along the minus strand of DATMDQ010000092.1, from coordinate 15,003 downwards.
ATGCCCCCTTGGTGACCAGGCGTACTTTCTTTCCGTCGCGTGAGGCCACGTAGAGGTGGCGCCACCCATCCCGCTCGCTGATCCAGGTGAAGCTCTTGCCCCCGTCCACCCAGCGGAGGTCGTTGACCACGTCGGTCCAGGCGCTGTCCCGTTCGACCAGGACGCTGCGCACCCGGCCGGTGCCCGCGTCGCCCAGCATCACGTCGTTGGTATTCTGCAGCCGGTTGAGGTGCTGGAGCACGACCTCGTTCGAGCTGGCCGCCCATTCCATCCGGGCGATGTAGTTGTTTCGCGGGTCTCCGGGTACCTGGAGCCAGACGGTATTTCCCCCTTCGGCGCTCACCACCCCTACCCGGCCGGCCGAGTTGGTGGTGCCGGTCTTGGGGTACTGGACCGGGACGGTGAAGGAGTAGAGCGAGTCGGTGTTGTTGATCAGAAGGAAATCACGCACCCCGGAGGCGTCGAGCTGCCAATAGGCGATGCGGCGCCCGTCTGGACTCCAGCGGAACCCGTCCCGGAGGCTCAGCTCCTCCTCGTAGACCCAGTCGAAGGTGCCGTTGATCGTGGTGCGGGAGCCATCACGAGTGAGCTGGGTGATGCGGCCGTCGGCCAGATTCTCGACGTACAGGTTGTTCTCGCGGACGTAGGCCACCCGCCCGCCATCGGGCGAGAACTTGGCGAACATCAGGGTTGAAGGCTTTGCGCTCGGGCCTCCGAGCCGATGCAGCCGGCCACCGGTCAGGTCACGGACCCAAAAGTCTCCCCGGGTATTAATCCGCCAGACCTTCTGCGAGTTGGTGAACACCAGCAGCCGTTTCCCATCAGGCGAGACGCTGTAGTCTTCCACCGCCAGCGGTACTGAGTCGCCCGGGGGTACCAGGCGGCTGGCGGGCACCCACACCTCGCGCTTGCCGGAGGCGGCCTCGTAGCGGACCAGCGCCTTTCCTCCAGGGGTGGCGCTGTCCGCCTCCAGCTTGGTGTACGCCGCCGCGTTGTCCAGCCAGCGGACGGGGCCCAGCCGCTCAGGGGTGAACTCCTCCGAGCTGAAGATCCGTTCGAGAGACAGCAGCGAGGAGTCGGCTTGCTGGGCTGAGAGGGCGGAAAACAGGAAGATCAGGAGCGCGATAAGGCAGGAGGGCAATCTGGGGGTCAGCATGAAGGCTCCAAGGAGGTATCGGTCCACTACTTGGATGATCGTCGCTCCAGGAGGGTTGCGCGAGGTCTAGGGGGGTCGAGGGTCTAGAGTCTAGGGTCTAGCGCGAATCTGACCCGATCTGAGTGAAAGAAGTACGGGATCGTTCACAAAGAGTTGAAGATTATGGGAGACCTCAGCTCGAGCGCACGGTGGGCGATTTCAGAAAACTCGAAGTCTGGCAGAAAGCTCAAAAACTCGTGTCGTCGGTGTACAGGTTGAGTGGCACGCTGCCCGCCGCCGAGCGCTACGGACTCTGCTCGCAGATGCGTCGTGCAGCCGTGTCGGTGTCGGCGAACCTTGCCGAAGGCTGCGGCCGTATGGGGGACATCGAGCTGCGACGCTTCGTGCGAATCAGTCTGGGATCATTGTCAGAGCTGGAATGTGAACTCCTTCTGGCAAACGACCTCCAGTTCTTGGAGTCCCAGGCCACAGTCGGAATTGTTGCTGAGGTCCACTCCATACGTGGCATGCTTCAGAGTCTGCATCGGTCGCTACCTTCCAAGCCCCGGCCCTAGACCCTGGACTCTCGACTCTCGACCGTCGACCGTAGACCCTCGACCCTAGACTCTCGACCCTAGACCCCTGCGAAGAGGAGGCGGCGCATGGGTGCTGCAGCGCTCGCTCAATACATGGTGCGCCGGAAGGCTTGCAGCTTTACATCCAGATCGGCGGGTTCGGTCTGGACCACCTTCCCCCAGGGATTGACGTAAATGCGGACAGCCGGGGCGCCCGGGATCCGAGTCGGCGCAAAGGCGAATCGCCACAGCGGTGGGTCCTCCAGCAGCCGGGACAGACCGGGCCATTGGATACTGGTCTGCTGGGTTCCCATCTGGGGAGGTGGGGCGCCCAGCAGGTTGCCGACGCTGCTGTACGCCATCGCCCAGGACGCCCCGGTCACCAGCAGCGCCACAAACGCCGCTATGAGTAGATACCAGAACAGGCGTGCCATGTTACCTCCCCTGGATCAGGGAACGATCGCGAACTGCAGGGTCAGGTCGGGGCCGGTCTGTGGAGGAATAGGAGGCACGGTGACGAACGCCTCGAGCGGATTGGCGGTACCGGTGAAGTGCAGCGTACCGGCGCCCTGTATCGCCGCCTCGTACGCGATCGAGTTTGTCCCCGATTGGGTGAAGTTCCCATTGTAGAGGCGGCCGAGTGTGCCAGTCTGCCCACCCCCTCGACTACAGTCGTACGGTCCGGAGAACTCCAGGTTGTAGGTACCTCCGGGATTCAGCGCGAGCTCGCCTTCGGAGATGAACTGATCGCACTCGGCGTCCGAGCTCTCCAGGTAGGGCAGCGGCTCTCCTTCCACCCCCACGAGCGCGTAGGTGCCGGTGATCTCATCCGGTGGCTCGCTGCCGCAGCCGAGTAGCAGGACGAGGCCGAGCGGCAGAGCCGACCGAAATGGACCCATGGACGACTCCTGCAGATTGTAGGCGGTCGGTTGAATATGGGGCCTTCGCCGTGGCGGCGAAACCTCGAATGGCTCTCGACCGTACACAACCCATGATCACCGCCGCCAGTCTCTGGTCCCTGCTCGCTCTGTCAGCCGCCAGCCAACCCCCGCCCCAGTCGGTCGGAGTGCACCCGCCGGTCGATACGCTCGTCCGCGTTGGTGGCCACGACCTTCACTTCGTCCTGTACCGGGGCACAAAACCGGTGACGGTTCTGCTCGAGGCGGGCGGTGGGGCCGACCTCGCGTCGTGGGCCGATGTGCCGAAGCGGTTGGCGGACGAGATCGGCGCCACGGTCGTGGCATACGATCGCGCGGGACTCGGGGGCAGTGGATCACTATCGCCTGACAGTCGGCCGATCGATGAAGTCCGTGATCTGCAGTCCGCGTTGGATCTGCTCAAGGTGCCGCAGAGGACGATCATGGTAGGCCATTCGTACGGCGCAATGCTGGCCGTGCTGAATGCGGGGAGCTATCCGAAGCGCGTTGCCGGGCTGGTGCTGGTGGATCCGATGAACACCCGCTTCATCGAGGCCACCGGCGATTTCATCTTCTCGACGGTTCCTGCGATTCCCCACCCGTCAAATGAGCGAGAACGAACGGTCGTCCGCATGGTGGCGACCTTCCCTGATCTCATTCGGGAGGTAAGCCGGCTGGAGCCTGGGCTGCGGCAGCCGATCGTGGTGATCACGGCGGGGAAGCCGTGGTGGGGACGGGAGGACATCGACCGGGCCTGGCGCCGGAGCCACGAAGCCCTTGCCACCGCCGGCATGCAGCGGCACCTGGTCGTGGCAGAGGGGTCAGATCACGGCGTGCCCGAGAAACGACCCGAGGTGATCGTGATGTCAGTGCAGAGGCTTTTGAAGGTGGTGACCGGGCAATGATCTCACCGCCGATCCGTCTCCGACATCTCGTGCAGCAGCGTCGGATAGGCGGTCGGTCCCAGATCCACCGGCTCCGTCACCTCCATCACCTCCTCCTCCGCTGTCACGAACGTACGCTCACCCGGACCCGGATGTATCACCCCGAATCCGGTGAAGCTGCCGAAGGCCGGCAGGATCATGCGGTGCTGGCCTACCAGAAAGCAGGGCAGGGTTTCGCGCTGAAGCCCGCGCCCCACCAGGGTGATTGCGGGGTGGACGTGTCCCGCCAGGCCGTACGCGCCCTCCTCCTGTACCGGCTCGTGGCGGAAAACGAACGGCGGTACGAACGCCGGCGCGTTGACGCAGTTGATCTGGAGGTCCTTCGGCGGGTCCCCGGCGTGCCGGTCGTGGTTGCTGCGGACGAGGAGAATCTCGAAGGTGCCGGCCAGACTCCGCCACCGCCTGAGTTCAGCAAGCGTATGGGATGCGATCCGGCCGGCCTTGGCGTGGAAGAGATCGCCCAGCACCACCATCCGGCGGGCTCCGGTCCGCCTGAGCGCGCTGTCGAGCCGGGCCAGGTCGTCGCTGGTGGTGCCGATGGGGATGGGGATTCCGGCCGCGGCAAAGGTAGAGGCCTTCCCCCAGTGCAGGTCGGCTACCACCAGCGTGCTGGTGCCGGGCCAGTAGAGCGCCCGCTCACTCATCAGACTCACCTGCTCACCGGCCAACGTCAAAATCACATCACTCATCGAGTTCCCCTACCGCTTCCGCATCCAAATCGTGTGTTGCCGTTATCGAGCTGCCCGCTTACGGCCTGGACCTGCCTCGCGCTTATTGCTGGCAGGGTACCCTGGAAGATAAGCGGCTCATTGATCTGTGATGGCGACGATGTAGCGATCCGCTGACGAGTGCAACACCTGCTTCGCGTCATGCAGGATGTTCTGACCGAACCAGGCCCCGTACATCTGATCGAAGGGGTACGGCTCGAGCGCATCCACGATTCGACGCACCGCCTGCGCGTTGAGCGGGATGTAGTTCGGATAGCTGTACATGAAGCTTACGCTCTTACGGTCCTGCCCCACCTGGATCACGTCCCCAGTGAGGAGCGCGCCTTTGCCGCCCGACCCTTCGGCCCAGTGCAGCACCGTACCGCCGGGAAAGTGGCCGCCGCAGCGGATCAAGGTCAGACCGGGAGCAAGCGCGTGGGTCTCGCCGTGCCAGAATACGATGGCGGGGTGCGGGCGCATCACCCATTCTCCGTCCGCGGCGTGGAGGTAGACCGGCACATCCCCCAGGGCTCGGCTCCATTCGATCATCGAGGAGTAGTAGTGTGGATGGGAGATGGCGATGGCCGACACTCCGCCCAGCGCCTGAATCGCATTGACGCTACGGTCGTCGATCAGGGAGATGCAGTCCCACAGGATGTTGCCGCCCGAGGCGCGGACATGCAGGGCGCGCTGCCCGATGGCGAACTTGGGCTCGGTGCTGATGCTGATGAGCTCCGGTCCCTCGACGTCGAGCTGATTTCTGGAGCTGGTCTGCATTTCCTTGAGCGTGGTCCAACGCTGGCCCTCCCGCCCGACGAACTGCCGCTCGTCCTCGCAGACGGCGCAGCGCTCCGGCGGAGCAGGGGAGTCGGCGTGCTGCACGCCGCAGGTGAGGCAGATGAATTTCATCTCAGCAAAATAGGCGGGGCAGCGGGGCAGCGGGACAGTAACAATGTCACCCTGAGCCCTTCGACTGCGCTCAGGGCAGGCTCCGCGAAGGGGCCGAAGCTCAGGGCGACAACAGGGCCCGAACCGTTTCTATTGTATCCGCTTCCTCCGCCTTCTTGTCCGTTCTCCACCGCGCCATCCGCGGGAACCGGACTGCGATTCCGCTCTTGTGCCGGCTGGAGCGCTGGATGCCCTCGAAATGGAGCTCGAAGACCAGCTCCGGTTTCACCGTGCGCACCGGACCGAACTTCTCCAGCGTGTTCCGTCGGACAAAGGCGTCCACTTTCCGGATCTCTTCGTCAGTCAGCCCGGTATAGGCCTTGGCGAAGGGCACCAGGTGGCTTCCCTCCCAGATACCGAAGGTGTAGTCGGTAAAGAGTCCGGCCCGCTTGCCGCTGCCGGGCTGGGCGTAGATCAGCACCGCGTCCACCGTGAGCGGATCCACCTTCCACTTCCACCAGTCGCCCCGTCGGCGTCCGACCCCGTAGCTGGAGGAAAGCCGCTTGAGCATGAGCCCCTCGGCGCCGACCTCACGCGCCTCCCGCCGAGCGTTGGTGGCGGCGAGCCAATTAGGGGCCGGCACCGCGGTGGAGAGCAGCAGCCGGCCGGACGGCACCGATTCGACCAGGGCGGCGAGTCTGAGCCGGCGCTCAGAGAGCGGCAGGGCGCGGATGTCGACTCCGGCCGCCTCCAGTAGGTCGTAAGCGACCAGCACCACGGGAACCTCGTCCAGAATCTTCGCGCCCAGGTTCTTGCGCCCGATGCGGCGTTGCAGCTGGGCAAAGGGCAGCGGCGCTCCGTCCAGCCAGGGGATCAGCTCCCCGTCTATTACGGTTCCATCGGGCAGAAGCCCGCCGGTCTCCTCCACCTCCGGGAACCGGCCGGCCAGCAGCTCCTCCCCCCGCGACCAGAGAAAAGTCCTGCCGGCCCGGCGAATGAGCTGAGCCCGGATGCCGTCCCACTTCCACTCCGCGATCCACTCGCCGGCGTCCCCCAGGGTGCCGGGCTCTCCCTCCAGCGGATGGGCCAGAAAGAACGGGTACGGACGGCTCACATCGGCGTCGCTGGTGTCGGGCGCAATGAGCCGCTCAAAGAATTCGGGCGTGGGATCCCAGGCTCCCATCAGCCGGTGCGCGATGACGCCTTCGGGCACCCCGCTCACCTCGGTCAGGGCGCGAGTCACCAGCTGCTGGGATGCTCCTACCCGGAAGCTGCCGGTGATCAGCTTGTTCCAGACGAACCGCTCCCGGCTGTCGAGCTCGCGCCAGGAGGCGACCATGTCCTCACGCTGCACGTCGTCATCCTCCCCCCGGAGGCGAAGCAGCCGCTCCTCCACCCAGTGCGAAAGCGGCAGCTCGCTGGACTCGCCACCCGCCGGCAGGAGCAAGGTGATGGTCTCGGCCAGGTCGCCGACCGCCTGGTAGCTCTCCTCGAAGAGCCAGGCAGGAACACCGGCTTCCTCGGCAGCCCAGGCACGCAGTTTTCCAGAGGAGATCAGACGCTTGGGCCTCCGGCCGTTCAGGAAGTGGACGGCCCAGGCGGCGTCGGCCGGTGGGGCGCTCCTGAAGTAGTCGGCCAGCGCCGCGACCTTCTCCTTGGTGGCCGTGGTCTCGTCGAGGGCGGTGTACAGGTGCGCGAACGCCTTCATGGAGACGAGGCAGCGGGGCTGGGGGGCAGCGGGGCAGCAGAATCGCTCAACTCGTCTTGTGATGTTTCAGTTACTTCTGCCCTCTCACCCTCGAACCTGGTCGCCACTGCCTTAGCGTCCACCCCCCGCTCCTGGAGCCAGCGCACCACGGGGCCGGTGTAGCCGTGTGTCACCCACACCTCGCCTGCTCCGGTCGCCTCGATGGCCGCCAGGAGACTGGGCCAATCCACGTGATCCGAGAGAGCGAAGCCTCGATCAAGCCCGGAGCGCTGGCGACGCGCTCCCCGCACCATCATCCAGCCGGAGGCAAACCCGGTGGAGTGATTGCCAAACCGGCGAGACCAGAGGGAGGCATCGGCGTAGGGTGGGGCGATGACGATGGCCCCGGTGGCATCGGCTCGGCTCCCGGCCGCGCCGGCGTATTGGGTTGGCGGCAGCTCGATGCCATCCTGGCGATACACTCCGGTCATCCGCTCGACCGCGCCATGGGTCAGGATCGGTCCGATGTCGGGGTCGAGGCCGGCGAGGAGCCGCTGCGCCTTGCCGAGGGCGTAGCCCAGGAGGAGGCTGGTCCTGCCGGCTGCGGCGTTGGCCCGCCACCACGCGTTGATCTCGGCAAACACGTCGGCCTGGCTGGGCCAGCGATAGATCGGCAGCCCGAAGGTGGACTCGGTCACGAAGGTGTGGCACAGAACCGGCTCGAACGGTGTGCAGGTGGGATCGGGATCGGTCTTGTAGTCGCCCGAGACCACCCACACCTCGCCGCGGTGCTCGATCCGTACCTGGGACGAGCCCAGGATGTGTCCCGCGGGATGGAGCGAGACCGTGGTGGCGTTGAGGGCGACGGTCTCGCCATACTCGACTCCCCGGATCCTTGCCCCCATCTCCAGCCGCGCGCGCAGCACATTCACGCCCGGCACGGAGGTCAGATACGAGTAGGAGCCCCAGGTGGCATGATCGCTGTGCGCGTGGGTGATGACCGCTCGGTCTACCGGTTCCCAGGGATCGACGAAAAAGTCGCCGGCTTCGCAGTAGAGACCCTTCGGGGTGAGGTGGAGGAGGGACATGCTGGAAAAATAGGCGGGGCAGCGGGGCGGCGGGGCAGTCTTAGCGGGTCAGCACTCGCGCGTCATGTGTTCGAGATCGTTGTGGCAGTGTTTAGGCCGGCCGATTCCTGGCTGCGCTCGGAATGACAGCGCGTGCTATACTGCCCCGCTGCCCCGCTGCCCCGCTGCCCCGCTGCCCCGCCGCCCTGCTTACCGCCTGTGTTCGTACTTCCCCATCAGCGTCCCCTGTCCCAGGATGTGCTGCTCCATTGCCTGTTCCAACTCCTCTCGGCTGGCGCCGGGCGGAAGATTCAACATAATGTCGAGCGCGTAGAGCCGGAAGAAGTATCGGTGAGGCTTGCCGGGCGGAGGGCAGGGGCCGGCGTACGCCATGTCGCCCGCGGTGTTGCACCCGTGCCGGGCGCCCGATGGAGTCTCCGGCAGGGTCGGGACCGCCTGCTTCAGCTCCACGGCGCCGGCCGGCACGTTGTACAGCAGCCAGTGCACCCAGGTTCCGCGGGGCGCGTCGGGGTCTTCGCAGATGAGGGCAAAGCTGCGGGTCTCGACCGGCGCGCCGGACCACTCGAGTGGCGGCGAGACGTCGTCGCCCTCGCAGGTGAACCGGAACGGAATCTTCTCCCCGTAGGCGAACGCGGGCGAGGTGAGCTGGACCTGGCCCGGGCTGCTGTCGGTACTCATCCGCCCTTCCCCGCCTCGATCCAGAGCCGCACTGCCATGAGGGCGATGAACACGGCGAACATTCGCTGGAGGCTGGCGGCGGGCAGCACCTGCGCCAGCCTGGCTCCGCCCCAGGCGCCAAAGAAGAGCCCCAGAGCTATCAGGAGCGATGCCCGGATGTCGAGGTTGCCGGTCTTATGGTAGGTAAGGGCGCCGAGCAGTCCGACCGGGAGCAGCAGAGCGCCGAGCGAGGTGCCGAGCGCCAGCTTGGTGGGGAACTTGGCAAAGAAGATCAGAGCAGGCACGATCAGGATCCCGCCTCCGATGCCGAAGAGTCCCGAGAGTACTCCAGCGGCCAGACCGATGGCGAGGAATAGAGGCTCCATAGGCAGCAACTCCCGGGTGTTGGGGTGGCGGACGAGAGGAAAAGTAAGCGTCGCTGCTGGCTCTGGGCTATGGGCGGTGCGCTATGGGCGATTTGCTATTAGCATGTAGTTGGCAAGGTTAGTAAAACCGACGGCCAATCAACAGCCCATAGCCCATAGCCCATAGCAATACCCCTCCCGGAGCCGACAATGATTGAGAGGAGACAGGTGCGACGGGTCACGCCGGTCGTTGTGGCTGCCGCCGCATTGCTGGTCGGGATCGACGTGGTTGGCGCGCTGACGGGCAAGCCGCTCGGCTTCCCTTATTCGCCGCTCGGAGTCGTGTCGCTGCTGGTGTACGTCCTGGTGGGCTTCGTGGGTGCTTGGCGCGTTAGCCTGGCCGCGGGTGTGCTGGCCGCCATGAGCGTGGGCTTCCTGGATGCCACGGTAGGTCCGCTCGCCTCCTGGCTGGCGGGTCCGGGGTCGCTGGACCAGGACTTCACCGAGCCGCGCGTCTTTGCCTACGCGATCACGGTCGGGACCGTGACCGCGCTGGTCGCCGGGCTGATCGGCGCGGCGGCCGGCAGCTGGCTCGAGCGCCGCCGCGCCCTCCGCGGAACCAGGGTTGTCTCTCACTGACGCTTGCAAAAGCCCACCGACGGATCTCTCTTACACCGCTGAGCCGGTTTCTTCCGCATTGGTTTTGGAGCCCGTCGTGAGTCGTACGCGTACCAGCCTTGATGGGGAGTGGGAGTTCTATCCGGATCCGCAGCAGCAGCTGACCAGTCAGACTCTCCGCAAAGAAGACGCCCGGACGATCCAGGTCCCGGGCCCATGGCAGGCGCAGTTCGACGACCTCCGGGACTACAGTGGGGTGGCGTGGTATCGCCGCGTCATCGACGGGGGCGGTCAGGCCGTCAGGCGGTCAGGAGGTCCGGAATCAACGTCCACTGGTAACGAGTCGTCTGCCCGCCCGCCCGACCGCCCGACCGCGATCCTTCACTTCGGCGCCGTAGACTACCACACCACCGTGTGGCTCAATGGCGAGCAGCTGGGCGAACACGAGGGTGGATACCTGCCCTTCGAGCTGGACGTTACCGGGGCGCTTCGCCTGGGCGACAACGAGCTTGTGGTCCGGGTCATCGACCCCGGCAATGACGCCGACTTCCCTCCCCAATTCACTTTCGCCGAGATCCCCCACGGCAAGCAGAGCTGGTACGGACCGATCGGCGGCATCTGGCAGAGCGTCTATCTCGAGCATCGCTCGGCGGTCCATCTCACCAATCTCAGGATCACCCCGAATGTGGCGGAGCAGCAGGCCGGTGTCCGGGTCACGCTCAGGCAGGCGAGTCACAACCCGTTGGGGCTGTGGCTCAACGTCACCGATCCCCTGGGACAAATCCGGCGGCACCGCATGGTACTGCCGGCGGGTGTCGATAGCGAAGAGTTGACCATCCCGGTCCCCGAGCCTCTGCTCTGGGACACCACCACACCGCACCTCTATCAGCTCCAGGCGGTGCTGCTCGACAGCACCGACGACCGGGCCGAGCCCCTCGATACCGTCTCCTCCCAGTTCGGGATGCGGACTATCGCCACCTCGTCCAGTGGGCACCTCCTGCTCAACGGCCAAGTGCTCTACCTCCGGGGCGCCCTGGATCAGGACTACTACCCCGACCTGATCTACACCCCGTTTAGCGATGAGGAGCTCGATGCCCAGTTCGCCAAGGCGAAGCACATGGGGCTCAACCTCCTCCGGACCCACATCAAGATCACCGACCCCCGCTACTACGACGCGGCGGACCGGGCGGGAATTCTGATCTGGACCGAGCTCCCCAACTGGCAGGATCTGACCGAAACGGCGAAGCGCCGGGCCGAGGAGACTCTGTTCGGCATGGTGGAACGGGACTGGAATCATCCCTCAATCATCATCTGGACCATCGTCAACGAGAACTGGGGTGTGGACCTGGCGGTGAACGCGGGGCATCGGGCCTGGCTCGCGGATATGTATAACCAGCTCAAGGCGTTCGATCCGAATCGGCTGGTGGTGGGGAACTCGCCCTGTTTTACCAATTTCCACGTGATCACCGACATCGAGGACTTTCACAACTACTACGCGATGCCGGACCACTACCGAAAGTGGAAGGACTGGGTCCAGACCTTTGCCAGCCGGCCGCCGTGGACCTTCGCCCACGAATATGAGAGCATCGAGTCGTGGCGGGAGTACATCCGCGACCCCTGGAACACGGTGCCCCGCGTCCCGGCCGCCGAGGTGAAGCGCCGGGGAAGTGAGCCGATGGTGGTGTCCGAGTTCGGCAACTGGGGACTGCCGGATGTCGCCAAACTGCGGGAGCACTACGGCCGGGAGCCCTGGTGGTTCGAGACCGGTATCGAGTGGGGCGAGGGGGTAGTCTATCCTCACGGCATCGAGCAGCGGTACAAGGCGTACCATCTCGACAAGGTATTCCCCACGCTCTCAGACCTGTCCGCCGCCAGCCAGCGCATGCAGTTCACCGCCCTCAAGTATCAGATCGAGCAGATGCGGCGGCATCCCAGCATTGTCGGCTACGTGATCACCGAGTTCACCGACGTGCACTGGGAGAGCAACGGCCTGCTCGATATGTGCCGCAATCCCAAGGCGTACTATGACGTGATCGGGCAGGTAAACTGTCCTGACGCGATTGTACCCACCGATTGGGAGCGGATCGCCTTCTGGGAGGGAGAGCGCTGCGAGGTGAGGCTGGGGCTGTCCCACTTCTCCTCCGCGGATCTCCGGAACTCGCGGCTCGAGTGGCAGCTGGACCAGTGGCCTGGGATCCGGGGCGAGCTCACCGGGATCAGCCCCGAGCGGGCGCAGCTCACCAATCTCGGTACCGTGGTCTTCGATGTGCCGCAGCTCAAGGAGGCCATGCGGGCAAGGCTGGAGATGCGGCTCCTCAACGCGGCGGGCGAGCTGGTCACCAACAACCATCACGAGCTGTACTTCTTCCCTCGCCTGGAGTCGCCGGAACGGCACATCAGACTCGCGGTACCCGGGCTGCCCCGCCTCGCGGCGCGCCTGGCCGGTATGGGGTACGAGATTACCGATCAAGAATCGGCCGATATGGTGGTGGTGGAGACGATGACGGACGAGCTGCGCTGGTACGTACAGAACGGTGGGCGGGTGCTTTGGCTGGCGGAGGAGCCCGAGTCGCAGCAGGCGCATCTGGGCTCGATCAGCATCGCGCAGCGCCAGGGCCGAAGCTGGCAGGGCGACTGGGCCAGCAGCATGAGTTGGATCCGCCAGGACAAGATCTTCCAGGGGATCCCGACTGGCGGCACGGTGGACTTCGCCTTCGCCGACCTCACGCCGGAGACGGTGATCGTGGGGCTGACGCCGCGGGACTTCGCGGCCAACGTGCACTCCGGATTATTCGTGGGGTGGGCCCATCATATCGTGGCGCTGGTGGCCGAGCGTCCGATTGATCGCGGGCGGGTGATGATCTGCACCTACCGCCTGCGCGATCATCTCGGTAGCCACCCCGTTGCCACGCTCATGATGCGGGACATGATCGCGCGGATAGCGAAGGCGCCGGATGGGGAGCCGGAGCCCGGAGGCACGGATGTCACCCTGCTTCGACGTTCGGCCGGCCCATGAGGCCGGCCTCGTTGTAATCATGATAAAGGCCCGCCTGTCAGGGCGGGCCTTGCGTCATTGCCATCCGAAGCTCGCCCGCGTACTCCTCGCATAGCACCCGCTCGAGCTGGTTCGTCGCGTCGAGTCGGAGATCCCAGAGCCCGCTGTTGTGCCAATGCCCCTGGTCGTCCCAGTCCGGCCGATCGATGATGGGATAGATGCAGATTCCTTCCATCGGCACGCCCATCGCCCGGGCGTGCTGCACTTCGTCCGCCACCTCTCGAATCCAGCGACCCCGTCCCGAGCCGAAGTGACTGGTTTCGGACAAGATCATCGGACGATCGTAGCGATCATAGACTTCCGATAGCAGATACCGGAGCGGCACCCAGCGCCGGTCGCGCGGGGTGTCCTCCCAGCGCAGACGCTGGTCGGGGTACTCCCACTCGTTGGCGTGATAGAAGTTGACCCCGATGATGTCGAGGTAGCGCGGGTGTCCGCCCAGTGCCGGATCCAGCCCGCCAGCAAGCATGTCCCAGGCCTCGAACTGCCTGGCTCGCTGGTCGGCGGCGGCGCGGGCCAGGTCGGGCCGGCCCCGGGGCGGGATCACGTGGATCAAAGGGTCCACCTGAATCATGCGTGCCCTGGGGTCCACCTCCCAGATCGCTTCCATGCCGGCAATCGTCGCCCGCACCAGCTGCTTCTTGATCTCGTGGCCCCGGCCGTGCCCGTGAGGATAGATGTATCCCACCTCGCCCGCCGCCCAGGCGAAGAATGAGATCTCGTTGATCGGCACGTAGTAAGGAACCGCGTCGCTGTGATCCGAGAGTAGGCGGGCAGCGGCGCCGCAGAAGCGGGCGAAGCGCTCGACGAAGCCGGTGGTATAGAGGCTCACATCCTCCGGCCACCCGTAGTGGCAGAGGTTCCACAGCAGCTGGATGCCGTGCCGTTCGGCGGCCTCTATCATGGGCAGCACCGATGAGAAGTCCATCCGCCGGCCCCGGTCGATCAGGTGCCACCGCATGCCTTCGCGGGCGGTCGCGAGGCCGATCTCCCGCAGCTGGGCATAGTCTTCGTCGACACGCTGATCGTGCTGGGTGGCGGCGACGAGGTCGAGCCGGATACCCTGGCCATTGATCTGGCAGGACGACTCGAATCCGCCCATCCAGTAGGAGCGAAAGAGCCGCGAGTCACCAGTCACAAGCTGGAGGTGGTTGAAGATTCTTCCATTCCCAGGTTCCCAACCGCGCTCTCCGAGTCGGCTACGTAGCTTCGGAACTGCTCCACCAGAGGCGTCGGCCTCCAGCGCTGCGCGTCTCCATCCAGCGAGTACAAGCCCAGCTCGAGGCGGTACTCGTGCAGCGGGCCCCTTCCGAACCGGTAGCGCCAGTCGATCATGGTAAACAATGGAAACCAGGTGTAGCCCAGCACCGGGATGCCGCGGCTCCGAAGCGAGCGAATGGCAGCCACCGATGCTTCCAGCCAGCGGGCGCGAATATTTTCGTCGCCCTTGGCGCTGGTTTCCGTAACCATAATCGGCAGTTGATACCGGTTGTAATAGCTCTCGATCAGACTGGTGAAGCCGGCGCCATCCTGCTCAACCGGCTGGTACGCCAGACGCCCCTTCCGGTCGATATAGAGCTGCGTGGTGGACCATTGGGGATAGAAGTTGAGTCCCATCAGGCTAAACGGCACTGGCCGCTCCGCGATGGACGCCAGACGGTCGGGCGAGGCGCCGCTCCGCACCAGCCAGGAGAACAGCGGGTGCGACGGTGTGACCCGGCCGGTCAGGAGATCGAAGGGGAGGAAAGTGCGGGACTGCTCCTCCTGTGCCACGGCGTGGAGGTCCGCCCGGGCGGTGCGGCTGAGTCCCGTCGCCTCCACGTGCACCAGCACCATGTCCGGGTTCACCGACTTGAGGACGGCCGAAGTCACGATGATCCCCTCGATGGCCTGGAGCAGGATATGCACGTAGCCGCTCTCGCTCCGCAGATACGGAGGCCAGAGTCCCCGCTGCCCACAATAGAGTGCGGTGACGATCGGCTCGTTCAGCGGCGTATACCACTGCACCAGTCTCTCGTATCTGCGGGCAAACGCTTCGGCATACCTAGAGACTGCGGCGGGATACTCGGCGCTGGCGAATTCACGGCGGAGCCAGAAGGGGCAGCCGTAGTGCATCAGATCGATGATCGGCGTGATCCCCAGCTCCTCGACCATGTAGGGAATCACCTGGTCAGTCCAACCCCAGTCGTAGTCGCCCGGCTGAGAGGGCTCGACCCGGTACCAGGGTACACCCCAGCGGACCATGCGGAGGCCGAGGTCGCGGGCCAGGGCCAGGTCGCCGCGCCAGTTCTCGTAATGCCCGATCAGCTCGTACTCGTCGAGTGCCCGATGTCCGGGCCGGGTCTGAGGAACGAAGGTATTCTCGAT